>JAKLKA010000099.1 GCA_023150915.1 Polyangiaceae bacterium | reverse complement strand
GGCCGGGCGAGGCGGAGGCAGCTCGCTCCGACTCCATTGCGAATTTGTGCTTCGCCTTCCAGCCCACACGCGCCACGCCTCAACTGGTCGAAGACGCGTCCCTTTTCGCAACCGTCCGGCCAGACTTCCGGGCGGGGATGGGTTGTCCCCCGCTATCAACGCGTTGTTCTGTGGGGTCCCGCCGGCCCTTGACATTAGTTGCAGCACTCATATATTGACCCATGCAACTAACTGAGGAGCCGAAGACCCATGAATCAAGACGCTGATGCCATTCGCGCCACGGTGCGCGCCGGTTACGCCGAGGTCGCCAAGCAGCAGGGCGGGGGCGCGTGCTGCGGGCCGAGCTGCTGCTCGCCGTCGGCTACCAAGCTCGAGTCCGCCGAGCGCCTCGGGTACGACCCGGGCGAGCTGGCCGCGATTCCGGACGAGGCCAACCTGGGGCTGGGCTGCGGCAACCCCACCGCCCTGGCGTCGCTGGCCGAGGGCGAGGTGGTGCTCGATCTGGGCTCCGGCGCCGGCATCGACTCGCTGATCGCAGCCCGCAAGGTCGGCCCCGCGGGGCGCGTGATCGGCGTGGACATGACACCCGAGATGCTGGAGCGCGCGCGGGACAACGCCACCAAGATGGGGGTCTCGCGCATCGTGGAGTTCCGCGAGGGCGTCATCGAGGCGCTGCCCGTGGTCGATGGTAGCGTCGACGTGGTCATCTCGAACTGCGTCATCAACCTGAGCCCCGACAAGCCGAAGGTGTTCCGCGAGATGTTCCGAGTGCTGAAGCCCGGCGGGCGCGTCGCCGTGTCGGACATCTGCCTGACCGAACCGCTGCCGCCGGATCTGGCGAGCCTGGCCGAGGCGTACGTTGGCTGCGTGGCAGGTGCCCTGTTGGAGAAGGACTACGTGAGCGCGGTGCGGGCCGCCGGCTTCACCAGCGTGACGGCGACCAGCAAGAGCGCCGCGCCGATGTTCGAAGCGCTGGCCGAAGACCCGACCATGAAGCCGCTGATCGAGTCCATCGGCGTCGAGCGCCTGCGACAGGTGGCAGAGACGATCCGCAGCGTGAGCCTTCAGGCGGAGAGGCCGTGAATCCCTTCGCTCGGGAGCTGGTGGCCATCTGCCGCGCCTTCGGCGTCTTCGAGCGCGAGACCGTGTGCTGCGGGACGGTGACCGTCCCGCAGTGCGTGGCGCTGCAAGCCCTGCTCGAGGCCCCGCTCGACGTGGCCACCCTCGGCGACCGCCTGGGCGTGACGCCCAGCGCCGCCACCCGCCTGGTGGACGGCCTCGAGAGCCGAGCCTGGGTCGAGCGGCTGCGGGACGACAGCGATCGCCGGCGCATCGAGGTCTCGCTGACCCCCGCGGGCCGGTCCGAGGCCGAGCGCTTGCAGGGCCTCACCGCCCAGGCGACGGAGGCCATCCTCCACGCGATCCCCGCGAACAAGCGCGCCCAGGTGACCGAGTCGGTGCGCCTGCTCCGCGAGGCGGTGGAGAAAGCTCAGGGCGCCGTCGCCGGCTGCTGCGGGCGGTAGCGTCAGCCGCCGTCGGCGCTGCCCGCGTCCGGATCGGTGTGGCCGTTGCAATCGGGGAAGGTCAGGGCGCCGTTGTTGTCCGGCGCCTTGCAGATCCAAGTCCCTTCCGGGCACGTGCATGCCCACGCGTAGGTCTTGCCCGGCGCGTACCCGTCGGGGCACTTGAACAGGAACGCCCCCTCGCACAGCGCACCCTGCACGCAGGCCCCCACGGGCGGCCCCTCTCCCGGCTGGACCTGCTCGCACGAGGGATCGGGCGGCGGCGGTTCCGACGCGGCATCGCCGGAGCCAGCACCCGCGGCACCATCAGCGCCCGACGCGCCTTCCGGCTCGGCATCGCGCGCGCACCCGTGGCCGAGCACCAGAGCGCCGAGCAGCAGCAGAGTGGGGGGATGCCGGCGCATTGCTGGTCAGTGCTCCGTAGGAAGGACGACCTTGGCTCCGCCCGCGTCGAACTGCGAGGTCTGCCCGAACGAGCCAACGTCGTAGGAGACGGCGGCCTGGAAGCTCCCCTCCCACGTCCCCGGCGTATGGTGGATGACCAGGGTGCCGCCCTCGGGCGCCTTCGCGAGAAATGCTTCCCTGAAGGCCGGGTCGGCGAGCTTCTTCCTCAGGGCGGCGCCGAGGAGGGAGAGCTGGATCCCGACCACCCAAACTGGTTCAACCAATCGGGGGGGGGGCCGCCATACGTCGCCAGTCACGACGGCTACCCTGCCAGAAATAACACGGACCGCAACAACACGTATCGGGCGCCACCGAGGAGGGCGCCAGCCCCGCGCTGCCACCCCTGCCCCGGGCCGACCAACGGGCCCGGGGCTCAGCGGCCGATCACGCGCTTCGGATCACTGACAGGCGAGGTTCTTCGTGCCCGTGGCGGGGTTGCACGAGAAGTCGTCGCAGTCGGCGTGGCCGTTGTTGTCGTTGTCCTTGCCGTCGCTGCACTCGGCGTAGGACTTCTCGGTCTTGCAGACGGTCACGAAGGCGTTCTGCGAGCACGAGAAGTCGTCGCAGTCGGTCTTGCCGTTGCCGTCGTTGTCCTTCTTGTCGGCGCAGGTCACGTCGTTGGCTTCGGCGTTGCACACCGTGACGATGGGGCTCTTCGAGCAGCCGAAGTCCTTGCAGTCGATATAGGTGTTGGTGTCGTTGTCCTTGCCGTCCTTGCACTCGGCGTCGGCAAGCCCCGGCCACGCGCTCTCGGCCGGCAGCGGGCTGACCGGTTGGCCGGGCTTGGTCTTGTCGCAGACCACGATGCCTTCGTCTTTGCAGGCGGTGTCGGCGCAGTCGATCAGGCCGTCCTTGTCGTTGTCCACGCCATCCGAGCAGGCCTTGTTGCCCGCCTCGTAGGGCAGGTCGTGGCAATCGGTGGCCTCGATGCTGTTGCGGCAGTCGCCGCAGTCCATCCCGTTCTTGCCGTCGTTGTCCTTGCCGTCGCTGCACACGGTCTTGATCAACCCGGGCCAGGCCGTCTTGGCCGGCAGCGGGCTCACCGGGGACGCGCCGTTGCAGACCACGATGAACTCGCGCTGGCAGTCGGTGTCCGCGCAGTCCGTCTTGCCGTCGGCGTCGTTGTCCTTGCCGTCGCTGCAGGCGGCGTTGGTCTTCTCGCCCTTGCACACCAGGCGGTCTTTGCAGTCGAAGTCGTCGCAGTCGATCTTCTTGTCGCCGTCGTCGTCGGTGCCGTTCATGCACAGCGCGTTCGAGTTCTCGGCAGGGCCGGCCGGGCAGACCGCGGGCTTGCCCTCGCAGTCGAAGTCGTCGCAGTCGGTGAAGCCGTCGCCGTCGTTGTCGCAGCCGTCGTCACAGGCCAGATCGGTGTCCTCTTTGGCCATGCTGGGGCAGTTGCCGCCATCGCCGCTGCTGCCGCCGGTGTTGCCGCCGCCGGTGTTGCCGCCGCCGGTGTTGCCGCCGCCGGTGTTGCCGCCGCCCAGGCCGCCGCCCGCGCCGCCGACGTTGCCGCCGCCCACGCCCGCTGCGTTGCCCGCGCCGCCGTCGCCGCTCTCGGCGCGACAGGCGCCCATGGCCGCGAGTGCAATCAGACCAATACCCATCACTGCCATCGACAACGGCTTCATGTGTCGCTCCTCCGGAAAGCAAGTCTCGGCCGGCGGCACGCCGACCCGAGGTGGCGGGCATAGCACACCACTTGGACCACAGCCTGCGACGATTTCGTGGCGCTGGCCAGACGTTATTGCTTTGCCCCCCGCTTTCGCGCGCTAGCACGCCCGGACGCCGCGGGTTGGGCGCACGAGCGCCGCTGTCTTCATGAGCAGGTAGTCGGTCCCCAGGGTGCCGTCCGCGAACAGATTCACGCTGCGCGACGTGGCGTCATGGAAGTCCCAATACGTGACCTCCATGCCGCGGAAGTCGAACACGGGGTTGTTACGAAACACGCGAACGGGCGTTTGCCCGGCGAGCACCGCCCAACGCCGGGTGTCGCCGAACAGGCGGCGCAGCACCAGCCGGCGAACGCCCAGCGCGTGGCATTGCTCGATGAATGCTTCGAGCCCCGGCGCGTTGTGCTCGGTCAGCACCGCCGAGATCTTCACCGGGATGGTGGCCCGCCGCAGGATCTGTGCGACGTCGGGCACGGCGCGGCAGCCCATCATCTTCTCGTACACCTCGGGATCGAACGACGGGATGGACAGGCATGCGCGGTCGTAGCGATTGAAGATCTCGAGCCGGTTCAGAACGCGCGCGCCGTTGGTGTGAATCGAGAAGCGGGCCCGGGGGTGCAAGCGCGTGCGAAGCAGGTCGATCAGCTCGCCCTCGTAGCGATAGAGCTGCGGGTCCGAGGTGGTGCCGGTGAAGACCACTTCCGGGATCTGATGCTGGTTCACCACCTGAATCAGCTGGTCGAGACCCGGCAGGGGGAGCGCCTTCAGGTTCGGTCTGTTCAGCGCGCCGGGCAGCGCCTTGCCGATGCAGAACGGGCACGCGCGGTTACACGGCCCCGCGAACAGCACGTTGGCGAAGTCAAACACCGCTCGCCCCCACGACCGGAGCGTGCACGGGCAGGCGGCGCGGCGGCGCCAGATCGCCTGGAGCCCGCTCGATCAGGTGCGCCTGTACGCTGGGCGCGAAGAACAGCGCGATCACACCGGGAAGCTGGGCCAGGCCGGCAGCGGTGAGGCCGAGCACGCGACCAGACCAGCGCATGAGCCCGCGCTCGAGCACGAAAGCGAGCGCTTCCGGGTAGGCCTGCTCGAGCTCGACACCGAAGCATCGCGCGAACGCGGCCCCGTCGATCGCGCCGAAGTAGAAGCTGACCGCGCACATCTTGGCCATCGCCTGGCAGCGCGGCAGCCGGTAGACGTCCTGCAGTGGCAGCTGACCTCGGGCCACGCGGCGCAGGTAAGGCGTCAGGTTCTTTCCCGCGGCGCCCGCGGCGTAGCTCAGCGTGCGGTGCGAGAAGCTCTGCGCTCCGAGCCCGAACCCGAGGTACGCCATACCGTCGCGCACGCGCCGGCTGAGGTAGCTCGAGGTCCCGTCTTCACCCGCAATGCGGCTCAGTGTGGTCTTGCCGGTAGGGGCCGAGAACCCGGCGTCACCCAGCACGCGCGTGGCCAGCGCGGACAGCGCCTGCACCTGGCCGTGGCCGACCTGCCCTGCCTGGTGGGAGATGCGCGTGAGCTTGTAGCGCATTCGATAGAGCGTGATGGCATCTGGCTGGAGGCGAACAGCATGCTCCAGCGTCGCCCGCCAGCCCTCCAGCGACTGGCCCGCGAAGCCGTACATCAGGTCGACGTTGAAGCGCGAGAAGCCCGCCTCTTGGATGTGCTCGGCGGCGCGCAGCTGCTCGGCCGCGCCGTCGTGGCCACGCCCCAGCGCGCCCAGCAAATCGGCGTCGGCGACCTGAACCCCCATGCTGATGCGATGAAACCCCAGGCCGGGCAGGCCCGCGATCTTGGCGGGCTCGCGCGCCGCGATGCGCGGCGTGGTCTCGATGCTGACGCACACCCCCGGCTCGAAGGCAGCCACCCCGCGCACCGCCTCGGCGATGCGCGCAATCTGCTCGAGGGGCAGCCAGGTGGGGGTTCCGCCCCCGAGGTCGAAGCCGTGCACGCGCCGCGTGCGAAGCCCCACGGCAGCCTCCCAGAGCGCGATCTCGGCCACCAGCGCGTCGACGTACCGCTCGGCCTGCGCCGCCTCGTCACGCCGCACCACCGTGTATTCGCAGAACCCGCAGCGGGTCTCGCAGAAGGGCACGTGGACGTACACGCACAGGTCGTGCGCGTCCGCGAAGGCCGCGGTGATCACCGGGTGCTGTTCGCCCGCCGTCACGCGATACGGGGCAACGGTGCTCTGGTGCGCGATGGGGTACGCGGTGTTCGAGACGTGATGGTTCTCGAGCCCCGCGGCAAACACCCGCGCGGGGTCGAGGCGCCGGCGATCCTCCGCAGCGGGCTCGGCGTAGCGCACCCGCGGTCACTCCGCGCCGCGCTCGAGCGCGACGGATCGGAGGCCGCCCGACAGGTAGGCCGCCGTGCGGCCGTGCTGCTGTGCAATGCACGCTGCCAGGTAGGCGCCGCGGCCGACGTCGTCCACGAACACCAGCTGGCCGCGCTCGGGGAGCTCGGCGATGCGCTGCCGCAAGCTGCCCAGGGGGATGGCGATGGCTCCAGAAAACGGCGTGGTGCCCGCGGCCCGCACGTCGATCACCGAAAGCTGGCTGCGAGCCCCCAGAAGCTCGCTGGGCGCCAGCGCGCGAACGCCCCGCGCGAAGGCCACGGTGGCGGCGACGTTCACCGCGTCCCGCGCCGCGCTGAACGGCGGCGCGTAGGCCAGATCCAGCTCTGCCAGCTCCTCGACCGAGAGCCCGCCCACCAGCGCCGTGGCCAGCACGTCCACGCGCTTGTCCACGCCATGCTTGCCCGCCAGATCGGCGCCTAGCAGCCGCCCGGTCTTGGCGTCGCAGCGCAGCTCGATGCTGATGGGCGACGCGCCCGGAAACCAAGCGTCGTGACTTGGCGCGTGCACCCGGGTGACCGCCACGCCCTTGCCCACGCCGGCGTGCGGCAGCCCGGTGCGCGCGCAGGCTACGTCGCCGGCGCGCACGATGGCCGTGCCGAGCACCGGCGCCATCTTCAGCTTGGCGCCCGCCGCGTTGGCGCCGGCGATCTGCGCCGTCTTGTCGGCGATGGACGCCTGGGCGATCGCCGCGTGCTTGCCGGTCACCGCGTGCTCCACGCTGGCGCACACGCCGCAGGCGTAGACGCCGGCCAGGTTGGTGCGCATTCGCGCGTCGACCGCCAGGCTGCCGTCGGCCAGCAGCTTGGCACCAGCGTTCTTCAAGAGGGCGGTGCGCGGCGCCACGCCCGCGGCGGCGATGACCAGATCCACGGGAATGCGCTCCCCGCTCTCGAGCACCAGAGCGCTGATCGCGTCGCCGGCCCGCTGGGTCTGCGCGACCTTCGCCAAGGTCACGATCCGGGCGCCCAGGGCGGTGAGCGCGTCGCGCCCCACGGCCGCAATGGCTGGCGCGAAGCCCCCCAAGATGCGGGCGCTTGCTTCGACGATCACCACCTCGGCCCCGCGGCGCAACAGGCCGTCGGCCGCTTCGACCCCGAAGAAGCCGCCACCCACGATGGCGACGCGGCGCTTGCCCGCTTCCAGCGCCTGCTCGATGGCTTCGAGATCGCCGAGCGTGCGGAAGCAGAACACGTTGCTGGCGCCGGCCAGCACCTCGGGAACCAGCGACTCGGCGCCCAGGGCGCAGATCAGTGAGTCGAAGGCGAGCGCCTCGCCGCCGATCTCGAGCTGACGGTGCTTCGCGTCGAGCCGGGTGACCTCGGCCCCGGTGCGCACGTCGATGCCGTACACGTCGCGGAACATCTCTGCCGACTCGCGCCTGAGCTCGGCGACCGACGTGACCTCACCCGACAGGTGGTAGGCGAGCCCCGCGGCGGCGGTGGTGATGGTGCTGGCGCGCTCGATCAGCACGATCTTCGCGTGCTCGTCGGTCTCGCGCGCGCGGGCCGCGGCCGTGGGCCCCGACTGCGCGCCGCCCAGGACCACGATGGTGCGTTGCTTCTTCATGCTTCTTCCCCCTGCCCCTTCGCCGCTGGGTTCAGGCTTGACCGCCGGCGCCCGGGCCCTTGTCGAGACCAAAACCGTCGTGCAGCGCCCGGACTGCGAGCTCGGTGTACTTCGAGTGGATCAGGCAGCTGACCTTGATCTCGCTGGTGCTGATGGCCTGGATGTTGATGCCCTCGGCCGCCAGCAGGCGGAACATCTCTGAAGCGATGCCGGCGTGCGAACGCATGCCCAGCCCCACGATGCTGACCTTGACGATGTCGGGGTCGTATTCGACGGCGGCACCGCCCAGGTTCCGCGCCTTGTCTTCGATCAGATCCTTGCAACGGGTCAGATCCGTCTTGGCCACGGTGAAGGTGACGTCGGTGGTGGTGCCACCCTCGCGCGAGGGGCTCTGGATGATCATGTCGACCGACACGTTGCGCTCGGCGAGCGAACCGAAGATGGCCGCCACGATGCCCGGACGGTCCGGCACGTTGATCAGCTGCACCTTGGCTTCACTCTTGTCGTAAGCAACGCCTGCGACGACGACGGATTCGAGGCCTTCTTCGTTGGTGACCATGGTTCCCGGGTTGTCGTTGAAAGAGGACCGGACGTGGACCGGGACCCCGTGCTTCATCGCGAGCTCGACCGAGCGGATCTGCAGCACCTTGGCCCCCAGCGAGGCCAGCTCGAGCATCTCTTCGTAGCTGATGCGCTCGATCTTGCGCGCCGAGGGGCAGATGTTGGGGTCCGTGGTGTAGACCCCGTCGACGTCGGTATAGATCTCGCAAACGTCGGCCTTGATCGCCGCCGCCACCGCCACTGCCGAGGTGTCCGAGCCGCCGCGGCCCAGGGTGGTGATGTTGCCTTCCGGGTCCACCCCCTGAAAGCCCGCCACCACGGCGATCTCGCCCTTGTCGAGCGTGCTTCTCACCTTGCTGCCCTCGATGGTCTGGATGCGCGCCTTGGTGAACGCCGCATCGGTCTGCACGTTGACCTGGTGGCCGAGCAGGCTGCGCGCCTTGCCCCCCAGCGCGTGCACGGTCATGGCCACCAGCGCGGCGCTGACCTGCTCGCCGGTGGCGGCCAGGGCGTCCATCTCGCGCATCTCGGGCGTGGGGCTGATCTGGTGTGCCAGCCCCAGCAGGCGATTGGTCTCGCCGCTCATCGCGCTCACGATCAACACCACGTCGTTGCCGTCGCGCTGACAGCGGAGCGCGCGCTCGGCAACCGCCCGCATCCGGTCGAGGCTGCCGACCGAAGTGCCACCGTATTTCTGGACGACGAGAGCCACAGCGAAGCCTGCGCATACCGAAGACGCCGCGATGCGTCAACGAGGAGGGGTGCTAGCGTTGGTAACGTGGCGCACGAGCTCGAGCCCGAACCGCCCCCGTCTGCCAAGCGAGAGCTCGAGCGCTACCACCTGGTGGCAGACACCGTGGGCCTGGTTCCGAACATCCGACGCCGCGACAACCTGATCCAGGCCGCGGTGGTGGGCGGCGGCACGCTGCCGTGCATCGCGGTGGGCGCCATCCTGAATGGCGTGGAAGGCGCGCTGACCGGTGCGCTGGGGGGGCTGATCGTGTTCGGCGTCGGCTCCGGGCTGGTGCTGATGGTGGTCGGCCTGCTCCGCGCGTCGAAGCGTGGTCGCGGCGGCTGAAGCCGCGGCTCGGCCCGAGGCTACCGGCCCGACCACCGAGTGAAGCGATTGGCGCCCAGCCGCCCCTGCGCGTGCTTCGAGATCGCGCGGCGGAGTGCAAGAAATCAGATCCGCGCGAGCCCAGGCACGCGACCAAAGTGGACGTCCCGAGAGTAGAGCGCCAAGCCGTGCTCGATGGCGAGAGCTGCAATCCAGAGATCGTTGGTCGGAATCGGCGCTCCGGCGCGGCGAAGCACCCGGTGGATCTCGGCGTAGCGATGTGAGACGGGCCCGTCCACGGGCAGCGCCGCCACTCCGTCTTGGGAGAGAAACCACTGCAAGCGTTCCTCGTTCTGCGCCGCTCGCTTGCCGCCCATGAACCCCGCACGCAGCTCTCCAAGCACGATGACCGGCACGAGGATCGCTTCCGCCGCCTCGAGGCAGTCCAACACGTCGTCATCCTCAGCGAGGGCATCAGACAGCCGGTTCGTGTCCAGAAGCACCTTCACTTCCACAGCTCCTCGTCGATGCGACGGTGCTCGGCGAGGAACTCATCGAACTGCGCGGCCTCTCGCTTCGACCACGCGCCGGTCATGCCGCGTAGGTTGCGGCGCTTGACGGGCTGCTCGACGCTCCGAGCCAGCGCCTCGAGCGCGAGCTGATTCACGCTCCGCCCCGTCTTCTTGGCCCGGGCCTTGAGCGCTCGGTCGAGCTCGGGCGGGATGTTGCGGATGGTGTACTGCATGCATGGAACGCTAGCACTGCATGCACAACGTGCAAGCACCTGCGCACGCCGCTGTCAGCCCCGCGCCCGACCGCCAAGCGCGGGGGAGCTGCCGACACCCCGGGCTCTCAGGCTCGCGAGCCGCCGCTGTCTTCGAGGTCGCGCGGCGTGTCGATGTCTTCGACCACTCCGGGGTCGTCGACAGACAGGTCGGCGAGCTGGCCCACCAAGAGGTCACGAATGGACGCCGTGAGCGGCGCCACCGCCAGCTCGCGCGCGAGCGCCGCACTGATGGCCACGGGATGACCCCCGCGGCCCTCGAACACGGGGCGGCGGGCGCCCGAGAGCGGCAGCGCAGCGAGCCGACGGATGGTTTCGGGTCGGACGCGCGGGTGATCCACCAGCGAGAAGAGCACCGCGTCGAGCTCGGCGTGGCGAAGCGCCACCGCCAGCCCGGCCTGCAGCGAGCTCAGCATGCCGCGCTCGGGCTCGGGGTTGTGCGCGAAGGTGACGCCTTCCAGCGCCGCTTCGAGGGCGCTGCCGTGCGGTGGGGCCACCACCACGCAGATCGGGTCGGCGCCGCCCTCGCGCAGCACCCGCACCGCCCGCGCGACGAAGGTCTCGCCGTCGAGCCGTGCCAGGGCCTTGGGAAACCCGAGCCGGCTCGAGCGGCCGGCGGTGAGCACGATGCCGAAGATCACGATTCGCTGCCGAGCGCTCGCGCCAGCTCCCGCGCCAACCGCTCGCCCGTTTCCGGCGGAAGCTCGTCCGCGGCTCCCAGCTCACGCCGCAGGGCACGGGCCACTTCCGCGTAGCGACCTCCGAACCGTTCGCACACGTCGCAGCCTCGCAGGTGGCCCTCGATCTTGCCGCGAAGCTCGGCGCCCAGCGCCTGGTCGACATAGTCCGGCAGGTGTTCCAGCACCTGCCCGCAGGTCAGACCCGCCACCTCACGCTCGGACTGCATGCCGCTCCTCCTTCAAGAGTGCCATGAGACGAAGCCGCGCGCGATGCAGGCGGCTCTTCTGCGCTGCCAGTCCCAGCCCCAGCACCTGCGCGGCTTCCTCACCCGAGAGCCCTTCCAGGTCGCGGAGCACGATCACCTCGCGGTCGTCCTCGCCGAGACGGTCGAGCGCGGCGCGCAGTCGCGCTCTTGCCTCGGCGCCCTCGAGCAGATCGTGCGGCGAGTCGTGCCCCCAGCCCGCTCGGGCGCCCAGCGCCGCCAGCGTTTCGCTTTCGGTAGGCTCTTCGCGGCGACGCCGGTTCTGACGATATGCCTCGTTTCGCGCGATGGTGAGCAGCCAGGCTCGCGCAGAGGCCAGGCCGCCGAAGGTGCCCGCGCCCTTCCAGACCGCAACGAAGGTGCGCTGCAGCGCGTCCTCGGCATCGGCGGCGCTCGGGGTGATGCCGCGCAGGTAACGATGAAGCGCAGCGCGGTGACGCAGCACCAGCTCGCCGAGCGCCTCGCGATCGCCCTGGGCGACGCGCGCGATCAGCTCTGGGTCGCCGGGGGCCCTTGGCGTTTCATCGTGCACGTGCTCCATCCAAACAGAGTGTAGAGCGGGCAGCTGCCGATCAAACCGGTGGCCAGGGGGACGATGCCGAGGAGCCCCCAGAGCGTCTGGGGCCCGACGAAGACCAGGGCCAGGAGCACCAGGCCGATGGCCACGCGCACGGCGCGCTCGATCACGTGTTCGTTACTGGGAAATAGCTTGGACATGGCCGACTCCTCCAACGGGCCCCCACTCGGGGGGCGCTCGCTCAGGTAGAGTCCTGGCCCGCTTCCAAGGATTCGCGAAATCAGCTCGCCAGCCGGGCGATCTCCGAATACCGCCCGTAGCCGTGGCGATACGCCGGCGGCACCGGCGGCAGCCGCTTGGCATAGGCCGAGAGGAGCAACCTGGAGAACGGCGAGATCGAGGTCAGCTCGAGGCCCAGGCCGCGCCGCGTCTCGCCCGGGCGTCGCCCGTGGACCACGCGAGCCACGGTGGCTTCGCAGTCGATGTAGTCGCGCAGCCCGGGCAGCTGGAACGACACGATCAGCGGCTCACCGGTGAGCACCACGTCGGCGGGGCCGACCAGAAGACCGTCCGGCGAGACGTTCTCGATCACGTCAGCAACCAGGGAGAAGTCGCGCAGGCGCACGACCTGACAGGGGATCTTGGTGGTACGGCGAACCACCCGCGGGGCGAAGTCGAGGCTTTGCATGCGCCCGGGATCGTAGCGGGCCCGGGCGACCCAGGGCCAAGTCCGTGGGGTGGTACGCTGCCGCTCGCATGCCCGGCCCCCGCACGTCCCGCCTCTCGCTGGCCGCTTCGATCGTGGCGCTGGTGGTGAAAGTCACCGTCGGTGCGCTGGTGCTGGCCACCCCGCTGCTCGGGGTGTGGCTGGCGTCGTCGCTGGCAGCACACGCCGGGCGCTCGACGGCGCTCCCCTTCGTGGCCGGTCTGCTGGCGTTCCCGGTGGCGCCCTTGGCCTGGGATTTCTGGTCCGAGCATCGGCGCAAGCGGAAGAAGGTCACCGGCGAGCGGATCCTGACCTTCGCGGATCGCCTGCTGCTGCGCACCTTCACCGTCAGCTTCACGCTGATCGTGGCCATGCTGGTGGTTCGCCCGGCATTGGCGTTCACCGCCCTCTCGACCCGAGGCGACTGGATGCTCGACGGTCGCGCCGGCCCCACGGTGGAGCGGGCGCGCCGCGCGCTGTTCACCGTGGCGGGGGGCCTCGAGTGGCTGTACGAGCTGGCCCACCGGAACCGGTACGAGAAGCTCGTCGAGGACGACGCGACCGGGCCGGAGCCGACGCCCGGCCCCGCACCGACCCCGACCCCCGCGCCTGCTCCCGCCCCGGCGCCCACGCCCACGCAGGCGCCGACCCCCGCGCCCGCGCCCGAGGCCAAGCCCGCCGCGCCACCGGCCTGGCCCGATCCCCCGACGCTTCACCCGGTGGTCGCCGAGATCCCTGCGGGCGAAGAGTCGAACCTCGAGGCCGTGGCGCGATTCATCAAGGGGCGTGAGCCGAACCCCCGAGCACGTATCAAGGCGCTGCACGACTACGTGGCCGACCGCATCGCTTACGACGCCGAAGCGCTGGCCGACGACAAGATCCCGCCGCAGGGCGCTTCGTCGGTGTTCAGCTCCAGGAAGGGAGTGTGCGCGGGCTACGCCAACCTCTTCAAGGCGATGGCGAAGGTGACGGGCGACGAGGTGGTGGTGGTGGTGGGCGACGCCCGGACCGACGTCGACGAGATCGGTGGCGGCGGCCACGCCTGGAACGCCGCGCGCATCGACGGGCAGTGGTACCTGCTGGACGCCACCTGGGACGCGGGTCACGTGAATGGCCGGACCTTCACCAAGCGCTACACCACCGACTATTTCCTGACGCCCCCCGAGCTCTTCGGCGTCGATCACTTCCCCGAACAAGAGCGCTGGCAACTGAAGGCACGAGCGCTGAGCCGTGGTGAGTTCATGCGCCAGCCCATGCTGCGCGCGCGCTTCTTCACTCACGGGCTGCGGCTCGACAAGCCCGATCGCTCGCAGGTCACCGTGGCCGATCGGATGGACATCGAGCTGGACAACCCGAGAGGCGCCTTCGTGCTGGCCAACTTCGAGCCGAAAGGCGCGCCGCCGGACGCCCGCGACGAGCCCTGCGAGGTGCGGGCCGGCCCGCGCGTGGGCGTGACTTGCAAGCTGCCGCACGACGGAGTGTTCCGCGTGCTCTTGTTCGCCGGGCCCCAGCAGTACGGGCGGTTCGAGCACGTCGGCACGTTCGAGGCGGTCCGCGCGCGTTGAGCGGCTCTGGCTGCTCTGGGTTCCCAAGACCGCGGACCCAGCGCCCGCGGTCTGACGGCACCGCTTCACCCGAGCTGAAGCAGCTTGAACGCGTGGGTCCACTTGTTCTGGGACAGGCCCGGGATGCACCACAGCATGCAGAGCGGCTCGATGGCGCGCGCCGCTTCGATCGAGCCCATGTCGGCGGCCTCCCACCCCAGCGACCCGAGCAGCTTCGTCACCTCTGCCTTCGCGCCCGCGTGACTGCCGCAGATGAACATGGTCGGCGGCCCCCCGGGAAACTTGGGGTGGATCATGAACGGGTTACCCACGCACGAGAACGCCTTCACGAAGTGGGCTTCGGGCGCCTTCTTCTGCAAGCGCTCCATCAGCGACTCGTCCAGGTTGGTGAAGAAGCGCAGCACGCCGTTCACGGGCGGCGCATCGGCGATGGGGTTGGTGGCATCGATCACGGTCTTCTCAGCCAGGTTCGCCGGCCCCGCAAGCTCGACCGCCTGCTCGGCAGCCGAGCCCTTGACGGCAAGCACGATCTGCTCGCCCCAGCGGGCGGCCTGCTCGAACGTCCCGGCCTGCGCCTTCGGGCCCGCCTTCTCTTTCCACTCGGCCAGCTTCGACGGCTCGCGGCTGGCCCGCATCACCTCGTGCCCCTCGGCCAGAAGACCGTCGGCCAGCACCTGCCCCACCTGCCCGGAACCCAAGACTGCGTACTTGCTCATGTGAACCTCCGTGGCGAAAAACCTAGGGCCGCCCGTCGCCATCGGCCACTGCATAATGTACATGTTGTTCATGAGCACAGTTCATGACCTGGCTGCCATCGACCTGAACCAGCTGGTCGTGCTCGACGAGCTGCTGCGCTCGCGCAGCACCACCCTGGCGGCGCGCCGGCTGGGGCGCACCCAGTCGGCGGTGAGCCACGCGCTGCGGCGGCTCCGCGCCACCTTCGACGATCCGCTGTTCGTCCGCGCCGGGGCGTCCCTCAGGCCCACCACCCTGGCCGAGCGCGTGCAGGCTCCGCTGCGCGAGGTCTTGCTGGGCGCCGCAGCGGTCGTCAACCGCTCTCGCGTCGCCTTCGACCCGTCCACCATCGAGCGCTCGTTCACGCTCTCGTGCACCGACCTCGCCGAGATCGAGCTCTTGCCCCAGCTGATGCCTCGGCTGCGCGCCGCAGCCCCCGGCGTGGATCTGGTCACGCGCTTTCTCGGTGACGACGTCGAGCGCGCCATGCAGGTGCGCGAGGTCGATCTGGGCTTCGGCGCCCGCTTCCGTCCGCTGGCGGGCCTGGTCGTCGAACCCGTGGCGCGCGCGCCCATGGTCGTGCTTCTGCGTCGCGGTCACCCCGAGCTCGAGAGGCGCCTCACGGCGAAGCGCTACGCAGCGCTCGATCACGTCCTGGTCACCCCGCGCGGGCTGCCGGGAAGCTCGGTGGACAGCGCGCTCGAGCCCCTGGGGCTCACGCGGCGCGTGGTGCTGCGCGTGCCGCACTTTGCCTCGGCGGCGCTGGTGGTCTCGCGCACCGACATGGTGGTCACTGCCCCCGAAGGGCTGGCCCGGCAGCTGGCGAAGCCGCTGGGGCTGGTGGCGCTCGCAGTGCCGTTCGCCCTGGACGACACCGCCTTCTGCATGGGCTACAGCACCAGCTACGCCGACGACCCGGCGCACCGCTGGTTTCGCGAGCAGCTGGCGGCGGCGGCGCGCGAGGCACGCGCCCGCGCCGAGCGAGACCGTTGACGGGCGCGGCCTACTGCGAGCTGGCCGAGGCGATCCAGTAACAGTCTTTGCTGGTCTGATCGATGGTCATCACGCCGGTGGCGTCCTGGGTAAACGGGTAGCTGGCAAGCCCGCATACGACAGCGGACAGAACGAGCACTTTCGACAATTTCACGGGCGAACGGTCTTTCATGAAATCCTCCGGAGATTGAACCGACACTTTCGCTACCTGGGCGCGTCGACGCCACGGGGATATTCGGGGGACGAAGCCGCGCTACCCCTCCCCTACCCCAAATACCCCCGGTTCGTACGCTGGCCCGGGCAGCTTCGGTCACCGACACTGGTGCCATGCAGCTCCTCATCAGCCTCGGCGCGCGCTGGCGCCTCGCGGCCCTGGTCGCCACCCTGCTCGTCGCGGCCGCGACCCCCGCGGTGCTCGTCGCCTGCTCCGACAGCGCCAAGGACGCGGAGAAGTCTGCCCCCAAGCCGCCGGCGGGCTCCACGCTCGAGATCCCGTCGTGCGCCGGAGCGCGCCTGCTCGCCGACGGTGAGATCACCGAGCTGCGGGTGATCGCGCGCACCGCCACCGGCGAGCCGCTGGCGGGTGCCACCGTGCTGTTCGTTGCCCCCGAGAGCACGCCGGGGGGAACCTTCGAGGGCGCTTCGAAGTACGGCCCGACCACCGCTCGCGTTCGCACCGACTCCGACGGAGTCGCTAGCGCCCGCTTTGCGGCCACCGGCACCGCAGGCGTGTTCCTGGTCGACGCGCTGCTCGAGGGCAGCAAGGGAGCGGTCAGCTTCGGGGTCAGCCTGACAGCGACGAAGCCGAAGGTGGCCGGCGATGAGATCCGCTGCCAGCTCGAGGCGAAGTACGCGCCCGCAGGGAGCGGGAAGCTGCTCCACGGTCCGGTGCTGATCGCTGCGGGAACCACCGCGACCGCGGACAACGCGCCGGGCACCCCGGCGTCGCAGCTGTCCGCCAAGAACGACTCGTGGTTCGCGTGGGTCGACGAGGCACCCGAGGCGAAGTACGAGCACCCCACGCGGCTGGTCTTGCGCGACGCGAACGACCCGAGCGCCGCTGCCGTCGAGGCGACGGCCGCCTTCTGGCCAGAGCTGAGCCCGCCGGCCGGCACCAAGACTGCACTGATCTCGGCGTGGCGCACCCACGACTTCGGAGAAACCACCGCGCCAGCGTCGAGCTCGCAGTCGGTGTCACCGTCGAAGCCGGCCTCGCACGCGATGAACACGAACCCCAGCCCCGGCGGCAAGGCCTGCGCGGTGGTGGTGTACGGGACCCCCGAGCGCTTCTTGCAGCGCGACGCCGAGCTGATGAGCGCCTTCTTCCAGAAGCGCGGCATCAAGGTGTTCGCCCAGCGCACGGCTCAATATCTGCTGACGCCGCCGACGCCAGCACAAATCGCGGCGCTGCTCGACGCCGCGAAGGCCGACGGCTGCAAGACCATCTACTTCTACGTCAGCTCGCACGGTGGAACGGGCGGGCTCGCCAAGATCTTCGACGGCGCGACCGGACCCACGACGATCCTGGCCGAGCAGCTCGAAGAGATGATCACCAGCCGCTTTGCGGGCACGGGTATCGAGGTCAACCCGATCATCGACTCGTGCAACTCGGGGGCGCTGCTCTCCGCCTTCCAAGGGGTCGGGCTCACGGGCACCGTCGCCACCGCCGCCGACGCCAACAGCCTCTCGGGCGCCGGGCTCAACTACGAGGGCGAGGTGAACTACAGCTCGTACTTCAGCGCGGCGCTTCGCGAGTGCTGGGGCGATGGCTCAGCCGACGCCGACAACTCCGGCGACGTGAGCCTGAAAGAGGCGGGCGACTGGACCCTCGTGCAGGGCGACGGCGACGTGGTCGACCCCAAGCCGCAGATCATCTGCATCGACACCACGCCCAAGGCGATGGCGCTTCCGCCGGTCAGTATTCCCTGCCCCGGCGACGAGGTCGTCACCCCGGTGAACCTGCCCGGCCCAAACCCGATCAAGGCCCTGGCCTCGGGCCTGGCCAAGAGCGCCGACGAGACCATCGCGGTGGTGACGAATGGGCCCGTGGACGCAAAGGGTTGGGGGTCTCTGATCTTCGATCCGGCCAACCAGCAAGCCAAGCTGCGGCTCAAGGGTGCCAGCCCCGGGCAGACCACCTATTCGGCTCGGATCTTCCTGACGCCGTACATGTACGGCGGCTCGGCCACCGTCACCGTAGGCACCTGCGCCGACGCCGGCGACGGCGGAACGGACGCCGGCGACGGCGGCACCGGCTGCCAGACTGATCCCCTCACCCAGGACGCCATCCAGATCGGCAAGCTGCTCGGAAGCTGGTCCGCCACAGAGCAGTGCGCGACGTTGGTGCCGATCAACGAACCGCTCTTCAATCACTCGGCGGCCAGCATCGGGCCGAAGGCGGTCGCCAACGACCACACCACACTCCACGGGCGCTTCGTTCGGCGTCAGGCGTTCGCGCTGGTCCTGCTCAACGCGTTGTTCGCCGCGGGCGGAACGTTCCCCTGCGGGGCGGGACCGAATGGCTTCACGATCTGCCCACCGGGCACGCCGCAAATGGTCGCTGACGAGATGGTCGTCATCGCCGCGGCGTTCCGCGCCGCCGTCCCGACGGCCGATCCGGTGAATCGCTACCAGTACGGGTTCGTCTTCGACTCGGACAACACCCCGGGCAACAACTATCAGGCCAACGCGCAGTATGCCGACGATCTCTTCAAGAATACCGACCGCTGGTACGAAGGCAGCTATGCCCCGTCGACGGGGTGGGCGCTGAAGGCCTCGACGGCGTTCAACGGGAACATTCAGACCACGACCACCAAGGCGCGGATGATCGTCAGCGGCAACTCGATCACGCTGGTGCTCCCCGCCAGTGAGATCGCCGCGAAGGCGCCCTACCGGCTCACCGCTTTCCGCCACAAGGGCGACTTCGGAATGACCCCCCCGTACGACTACGACGGCAGCGTGTGGCCCCTGGTGGGCCAGGCGCTCACGCCGTCGCCGTGAGTGCTCGCCTCAGATCAGCCCGCGTGACCGCGCGCGGGCCAGGGCGTCACGCTTGCCGCTGGCCTGCAGGCGCTCGTACACGTTCTTGATGTGGCTGTGCACGGTGTGTGCGCTGATGGAAAGCTCCGCCGCGATCTCTTTGTAGGTCAGGCCGCGGTCGATGTGCCTCAAGATCTGGCGCTCGCGGGGGCTGAGGGGGTCGGGCTGGGCCCCGCCTTGCAGGTGCTCGATGACCAGGCGGGCGATCTTCGGGCTCATCGGAGAGCCGCCACGGCTCAGCTCGCGCACGGCAGCAACCAGCTCGTCGGCGCTGGCGCCCTTGAGCACGTAGCTCGAAGCGCCGGCCTTCAGCGCCTGGAAGACGTTGTCGCGATCGTCGAACACGGTGTGCGCCATGAGATCGAGCTGGGGGAAGCGGTGCCGGAGCGCGGCGATCAAGTCGATACCCGAATCCTCACCCAGCCCCAGATCCACGATGGCCACGTCGACCCCGCCGCCGATCTGCGACAGCGCGTCGTCCAGGCTGGCGGCGGCGCCCGCCACCTCGAACCCGGGCTCCGCGCTCAGCACCTCGGCCAGGGCCTCGCGGGTCAGATCGTCGTCGTCGACCACGAATACGCACAACGGCCGAGCGGGTGCTGCTGCAGGTTGGGCGGACACTCTCACAGCTTAGCGACCCTGCGCGCCTCGCACCATGCCGGGCGGCCCGATCGCCCGAAAACCCCCGGGCGGTGTCAGCCCGCGCCCAGCGGCAGCGGCACGCGGAGCTCGAGGCGGGTGACGTCGGCCACTTCCAAGGTCAGGGCGCCGCCGAGCTCGCTGGCGCGCGCGCGCAGGTTCGCGAGCCCCCGACCCGCGCCGATCCCCCGGCCCGGAGCCCCCGGGGTGTCGCCGTCGTTTTCCATGGTCAGGCAGAGTTCGTCGGCCCGCGCTCTGAGGGCGACGCGGACATACGTCCCGTTTGCGCGCCGCAGCGCGTTGGTCAGACCTTCGCTGAAGATCCGCAAGAGGTGCAAGCTGAGCAACGTCGGGGGGCGCCCGTCGGCGCTCAGAGACACGTCCATCTCGAAGCTTCGGCCGTGGGCCTCGACCAGGCTGGCGCCGAAGCGCCGCAGCTCGGCCACCTGCCTTTCCCAGCTCACGCTCTCGTCGTCCAGCGTCTGAACGAACGCTCGAAGCTCGGCCAGGCTCTTGGCCGACAGCTCGGCGATGGTCGACAGCGCCGAGCGGGCCCGCGCGTCGTTCTTCTGCCCGATGTCCGCCAGCATGCGGATGTTGCTGGTCAGCGCGCCGATGCCATCGTGCAGGTCGCGCAAGAGCAGCTCTTTCTCGCGACCGCGGGCCGCGGCTTGCTCCGCCAACAGGCGAGCCTGCTCGTGCAGGGCCACATGACGGCGCTGAAGCAAGACCGCCATCGCGACCACGCACGCCAGCGCGCCGACATGGACATACGAGCGCCAGGACAGGACCGCCGCGCCGAACGCCGCCAGGACGTCTCGAATCGCGAAGGCGAGGAGCAGTCCGAACCCGACCAGGAAGATCCGCGCGTCGGCGTCCCCCGCGGCGGTGAGCCGGACGATCTGGTAGAGCACGACCAGGGCAGAGCCGACGATCACGACGCGGATGAGGTTGGTCGCCACGGCGAACACGAAGACCCCTCGCGCCGTGTGGTGGTCGCTGCTCGCCAGCACGAACGCCACGCCTTGGGCGACGAAGTACGCCGCGGCGACGCCGAGGTTGACCCGAAGCAGCCAGCGGAAGGGCGCCCGCCGGCTCGCGCCGAACAGCTCTTCGAGGAAGAGCAACGCACCGACGCTCATCGCGGGCAACGCGCAGAGCCACGCCCAGAACGAGGCCAGGCTCACGTCCGCAATCACGTCTTTGAGATGGGTGTAGTGGATGACGTACACGCCGCTGGCGGTGCCCCAGATCCAGAACCCCACCGGCAGGCGCCAGGTGGCGCGGCTCGCGGATGAAACCAGTCCCAACAGGCCGAGCAACATCGCCACCAGACCCACCACCAGCCGTGGAAGGTCGCGCTCGATGGCCCAGGCGATCAGGTCGGCACGCGGCCCGTAGAGCGGCGTCCCCTTGACGCCCATCGGGCGATACAGCGCCGAGATGCGCAGCGTGAGCGGCTGACCGCCGTCGCCGGGGCCGATCGGCACCAGCTGCCACGGAAGACCCACCGGCCCCCGCGCTGCAAGCCCCTCCGGATCGGGGAAGACCAGGACTCGCCGGTCACCAACGTACGCCTCGAACGGGCCGAGCACCGCGTCGAACGCCACCACGGCGTCCGGAACCAGTGCGTCGGGAAGCCGCGTCCGGAGCCAGAGCACGCTGCCCTCGCCCGCGGGGTGACCGGGCAGCGCGATGCGAGCCCCACCCCCTTGCGACCACGCGGAGCCGATCTCCGTGTTCGTGTCCGAGAGACGATATTCCCAGTCGGTCAAGAACGAGATGGCGCCGTGCGGCCTGGGCGGCAGAAAGCCAATGGCGATCGCAGCCGCCACCGCGACCACGATCGGGATGGCGTACCGGACCCAGGCGTGGCGCTTGTCCCCGTTCAAGGGCCGCGAGCATGAAGCGGTTGCTGCGCCACCTCAAGCGGCACCTCCCCAATAACTCCCCTATCGGCGCGCCTCAGGCAGGCTTGGTCCCGGGGCACACTGTCAGCGGAGGAACGAATGATGGCGCTTCGTGTGGGTCACTGGGCTTCGGTAGGGTGCGCGGCCGCGCTGGCGTGCGCGTGTGGAACGGACGGCGACAAGGGCTCGTCGAGCCAAACGGGCGGCGCCGGCGGCAGCGGGGGAGCGTCGACCGGCGGCAGCGGCGGCGGCGCCACCGGCGGTGCGAGCGGCAGCGCGGGTTCCGGCGGTGGCAGTGCGGGCTCGGGCGGCGCCTCGACCGGGGGCAGCGGCGGTAGCGGCGGCAGCGGGGCCGGCGGGGCCGGTGGCAGCGGCGGCGGCAGCGGCGGCGGCAGCGGCGTCAAGTGCCAGACCTATCAAGGCGACACGATCTGCACCGCGCAGTGCAGCGCTTTCCCGTCCACCGTCGAGCTGGGGCCCACCATCTCACCGAACAACACCGGGGCAGTGCTCTGCCACGCGCTCTCGCCGGCGGTCTGCCACTTGACCAACAACACCTACTCGGATGGGCCCGACGCGTGCGACAAGCCGCTGGTCGGGATGTTCTTCGACAGCAAGACGAACATTCGTCGACTCACCACCACGAATCACTTCAAGAGCGTGTCGAGCGGCACGCTGGACACGACCTCCAAGAACTACGTGAACAACGTGCCCGACGCGACCGAGGTCACGCTGGTCGTCAACGACGGGCCGCTCGCGACGCCCGGCCCCAACGACTACAAGGTGGTGCTGAAGTTCGACGGCACGAAGGTGACGATGACCTCGGTGGCGAAGAACTGACGCCGCCCGACGCGCAGACATCGGCCGGCCCCCGGAAGAAACACTCGCCCGAGGGAGCAACGGTCGTGTTAGCCGATGACGGCTGCGAGAAGGCCGCGCCGGACCGGGGCTAGCACCCTACGCTCCGGCTACCAGAGCGTCTCGACCAAGCCGCCCTCCGCAACAGTCGCGTCCCGCGTGATGAGGATCGCGCCCTTGCTCCGCGCCGCACTGACGATGAGGCGGTCGAACGGGTCGGCGATCGAGCCCAACACACGGCGAAGCGCCGCGCGCGCACCGGCGCCGAGCTTCTTGGGCGCTGCGAGCATGAACACGCATGCTGCGTGTCGAGGACGTAGCTACGCGCCACGCCGCGACTTCCGCTTGCCGAGAGCGCCCCAGAGCACTCTACGCACCTCGGTGAAGTCGGCTTCCGTCGGAACGGCAGCGCCTTGGCAGAGGCCGAGCAGAAGCCCGGGACCTCGCACAGGCTGGTCCTCGACGCTCCGTTCGAGGACGACGGCGATCTCCGACGAGAGCGACCTGTGCTCGCGGCGCGCGCGGAGCTGGAGCTTTCGCTTGAGATCCGCCGGGATCCGGACCGTGACGGCCGCCTCCTTGGCACGCCGCCGGACGCGGGTCAGGACACCGGCCGCTGCCCCAGCCCCACGGCCGAGAGCAGCGTGCGACGCACGTAGACCGGCACCATCTCGCGGCGGTAGTCCGCATCGCCGGGGATGTTCGGCAGCGGGTGGCACTGCTGGTGGGCGCGCTCGGCGACCTTGTCGACGGCGTCCCGGAAGCTCGTTTCGCCCACGGTGGTGCCGCGCAGCGTGTCGGCCACGTCTTTCAGGTGCAGCGGGCGCGCCTGCAGCGCCACCAGGGCGACGTCGGCGTCGGCGACCTCTCGGCCGTCGAGGTCGATGCGCACCGCGATGCCGAGCTGCGGGAAGTCGAAGGACTCGCGCTCGCGCAGCTTGCCGTACGCGCCGCGGTGACCCGGGCGCTGAGCCGGGACGTGCACGCTGACCACCAGCTCGTCCAGCCGCGTCTTCTTGTTGAAGATGCCGTCGGTCTTCCAGAGGTCGTCGACCTTCATCCGGCGCTCCCCGCCGGCCTTGCTGCGCAAGACCAGCTCGCCGCCCAGCGTCATCAGCGCGGGAGCCGTGTCGTTGCTGGCGGCCGCGACGCACTTCTGCCCGCCGGCCACCACGTGGCAGACGGTGCCGTCCTTCTTCAGGCAGAAGCCCAGGGCCTTGCGCCAGAAGTGGGTCTGATTGATGTAGCGGCAGCGCGTGTCGAGCATCACGTTGCCGCCCAGGGTGCCCATGCGGCGGATCTGGGGGCTGGCCACGATGCCGGCGGCCTGAGCCAGCGCGGGCGCGCGCGCGAGCACCTCGGGGTGGTTGGCCACCTGGTCGAGCGGCGTCATGGCACCGATGCTGAGCGCCCCGTCGGCACCGACGGAGATGCCACGGAGCTCGCCCACGTCCGCGAGGGAGATCAGGACCTCGGGCTCGGCCAGGCGATGCTTCAGGTTCGGGAGCAAGTCGGTGCCCCCGGCCACCGGCAGCGCCCGACCGGCGTGATCGGCGAGCAGCCCGAGAGCGGCCTCGAGGGTGGAGGGGGTCTCGACGGAGAACTGCGGCAGTCTCAGCATGGCTTCACTCCGCCGCCTGCACCGGGCGCTGGCGCCGGCTCTCGACCCTCTCGGCCTGTTCGCCGAGCGCGCGCAGCACCTTCGCCGGGGTGAAGGGCAGCTCGCGGAGGCGAATGCCGATCGCGTCGTAGACCGCGTTGGCGATGGCGGGGATGGCCGAGTGCAGCGGGCCCTCGCCGGCCTCTTTCGCGCCGTAGGGGCCCTCCGGATCGATGCTCTCGACGATCCACGACTCGATCTCGGGCGTGTCGAGCGTGGTGGGGATGGGGTAGTCGAGCAGCGACGGCCCGGTGTGCAGCCCGCGGGCGCTGACGGCGTGGTTCTCCATCACCGTTTCGGCCGCGCCCATGTAGACCGAGCCGTCCATCTGCCCGGCCACCAGCGTGGGGTTGAGCGCGCGACCGCAGTCGTGGGCGACCCAGATCTTGTCGACGTGAATGCGGCCCGTCTCCACGTCGACCCGCACGTCGGCCACGTGGGCGGTGAAGGAATAGGCCGGCGATGCGCCGATGGTGCCGCCGCGATACTTCCCGCCGAGCTCCGGCGTGTTGTAGGCCCCGGTCGAGCCGAGCGTGTCGTGCCGGGCCTCGGCCAGGTGAAAGGCCTCGCGCACGCTCAGCCTGTGGGTGACGTCGTCCAGGTCCACCACTTCACCCAGGGCCATGACGATGCGTGCCGGATCCACCTCCCACTTGGCGGCCACGCTCTCGACGATCTTCGCCCGGAGCTTGCGACAGGCGTCGATGGTGGCGTTGCCCACCATGAAGGTCACGCGGCTCGAGTAAGCGCCGAGATCGACCGGACACAGATCGGTGTCCGCGGCGACCACCCGCACGTGCTCGGGGAGCAGCCCCAGTTCTTCCGCCACGATGCTGCGCACCACCGAGCTGGACCCCTGGCCGATGTCGTTGCCGCCGGTGAAGGCCGTGACCAGCCCCGAGCGGTCGACCTTGAGCTGCACGCCGGCCTGCGGCATCTCGTTCGGGTACACCGGATAGTTGGTGCCCGAGATGTACATGCTGCCGGCCACGCCCAGCCCGCGCCCGTAGGGCAGCTTGGCGCGCCGCTCTTTCCAGCCGCTGGCCGCCTCGACCGCGGCCAGGCACTCGAGAAACCCGTTCGAGGTGATGCGCTGGCCGTTCACCGTCTGGGTGTGCGTGCCCTGGAAGTTCTTCCGCCGGATCGCGATGGGATCGAGACCGAGCGCTTCCGCCACTTCGTCCAGCTGCACCTCGAACGCGAAACGCGGCTGCACCGAGCCGTGCCCGCGCTTGGGCCCGCAGGGGGGCTTGTTGGTGAACACGCGCGTCGAGTCGAAGCGATAGGTGGGGAAGTCGTAGGGCCCGGTCAAGAGCTGACCCGAGTAATACGTGGTGACCAGCCCGAACGAGCTGTAGGCGCCGCCGTCGATCAAGATCTTCGCGTCCACGCCGGTGAGCCGCCCGTCCTTCTTGGCGCCCGTGCGATAGCGGAGCTTCATCGCGTGGCGGCCGCGGTGCGTGTAGAACACCTCTTCGCGAGTGTAGAGCATCTTCACCGGGCGGCCGGTGATCAGCGCCAGCTTGGCCACGCAGAACTCGAGGCTGAAGGGATCGCTCTTGCCGCCGAAGGCGCCGCCCAGACACGGCTGGATGACGCGGATCTGCTGCTCGGGCAGCGCGAGCACCTTGGCCAGCGCGCGGTGCACATAGTGCGTGATCTGCGTGGCGCTCCACACCGTGAGCACGCCGTCGGGTGACACGCGCGCTACGGCGCAGTGCGGCTCGATGGGGGCGTGGGTGGTGCTGTGGAACCCGAACTCGCCCTCGACGGTCACGTCCGCGCCAGCGATGGCGGCGTCCACGTCGCCGAAGTCGAGCAGCACGTGCTTGCTGACGTTGTTCTTCTTGTCTTCGTGGATCTTGGGCTCGACCTGGCGGAGGGCGTCTTCCGGCTCCAGAAAGGCGTGGAGCGGCTCGTACTCGACCGCGATCAGCTCGAGCGCGCGGACTGCGGTGTCTTCGTCCAGCGCGGCGACGGCCGCCACCGGATCGCCCACGAACCGCACCTTGTCCACCGCCAGCGCGGTCTCGTCCTGCGTCCACGGGATCACGCCGTAGCGCTCGGGCAGATCGCGACCGGTGATCACCGCGTGCACGCCCGGCAGGGCCAGCGCCTTCGAAACGTCGATGCTCTTGATGCGTGCGTGGGGCAGCGGGCTGCGCAACGTCTTGGCGTGCAGCATGCCGGGCAGCGCGATGTCGTCCGTATAAACCGCCTCGCCGGTGGCCTTCGACAGCCCGTCGACCTTGCGCTGCGGCTGGCCCACCACCGAAAAGCCCTTCGCCCAAGGCGGATTCGGCCCGTGGAGGTCGCGCGCAGCCATGGCGGTCTCCTAACGCGGAGGGTCGTATGTGACAAGCGCAGGCGCGCGCCGCACCGGGAGTGATAGACTGCCGTCTCCGCATGGTGGCTCTTCGCACCCGTCGCGTTCGCGCCTGGCAGCTGGTCGCCGCGCTGGCGCTGATGAACGCGTGCGGAGCGAAGGACGGGTTGGACGATCCGGACCTGGACGCCGGCGGCGCCGATGGGGGTGGCGTCGGTGGCTCCGGTGGCTTTGGCGGTGTTGGTGGCTTCGGCGGTGTTGGTGGCTTCGGCGGCTCCGGTGGCTTCGGCGGTGTTGGTGGCTTCGGCGGTGTTGGTGGCTTCGGCGGTGTTGGTGGCTTCGGTGGCTTCGGTGGCTTCGGTGGCTTCGGTGGCTTTGGTGGCTTCGGCGGCTCCGGTGGCTCCGGTGGCTTCGGTGGCTTCGGTGGCTCCGGTGGCTTCGGCGGCTCCGGTGGCTTCG
>JAKLKA010000269.1 GCA_023150915.1 Polyangiaceae bacterium | reverse complement strand
GAGCACGGCGTCACCACGACGTTCGCCTACGACCCAAGCACCGCCAACCTGACGGGCACCAGCGACACCCTCGGGCGCACGCTGGCGATGACGTACTCCGCGCAGGGCAACGTCACCAGCGTCAACGACGGCACCACCACCGTCGCCTTTGGCCACGACGCCGACAACCGTCTGACGGCGATCACCGACGCCCTCGGCAACCTGACCACGCTCGGCTACGCCCACGCCGGCTGCTCCTGCGCCTACGGCGACCGCGTCACCAGCCTCCACACCCCCGATCTCGCCGCCAACCAGAAATGGGCTTTCACGTACGATGCCGATGGCAGACTCGCCAGCGTCACGGACCCGTTCACGAAGACGGAGACGTACACCTACAACGCCGCTGGCGATCTGATCGCGTTCCAAGATCGCAAGGCACGCACCACCAGCTTCGGCTTCGATCAGCTCGGCCGCCCCAGCACCACAACCGACCCCGCCCTCCGCAAGGGCACCTTCGCGTACCCGATCCCAGTCGCGGGCGCCTGGACCGGCGCAGCGGTCTTCGCGGGCAGCCCCGACACCCAGGCCGCCCCCACCGACCTAACCGCTTCGCTCCGCGACGGCGAATACCAGATCGGCCTGCGCGAGCACCGCGCCGGCGGCTACCCCGCGCAGGTCGAGTTCTACCGCGACGCGACCTTCGAGCTGAGCTTTGGGCGCCGCTTCGACCACTACGGGCGGCTGCGCGAGCGAGAGGATCGCGTCGGCCTGCCCTTCGCCAGCGGCACCGTGTTCGGCACGCCCGGCTTCTTCGAGCAAGACGTCAGCTACGAGCTCAACTCCCCATTGCCCGTGGCTACCTCGTACACGACCTCGCGACCTGCCGGCACCGAGGGCGCGGCGTTCACCAACAACGCGGAGCTCGACACCACGCAAGCGGGGGGGGCAAGTGGAGGAGTCGCCGTAGATTTCTCCGCGGGCAGTGCAGCGCTGTACGGCACGGGCAAGGGGCTCGCAGGCCTCGGCGCCGTTCTTAGCGCTGGGATCGAAGTGAGCGTCTTCGATTCACTCAGCAGCTTCGAGGGCCTCAGCTTGAGCGTCGCCGGTGACCTCGGCTCGCTCGCCATGTTCGCCGGCGCTGCAGGTGTTCCGTACGCTCGAAGGCCAAGAGGTGAAGTACTTCTCGACGTCGGCCGAAGGCGCAGCGTCGTACGCCCAGCAAGCGGCGAAGGGATTCGGCGAAGGCCCATTCACAATTGTGCAGAGCAGCATGCCATCAAGAATGCTCAGCGCCGAAATGCGCGCCACGGTCGATCGGGGGCTCTCCACCGTAGTGGTGCCCAACCGGTCGCTTCCCTCTCTCAGCACACCTCAGGTGTTGAACTACACGCCACTCCCATGAGCGAACGAGAAACCACGAGCCGCGTTGTCGCGCGCGTACGCTTGCGTGCAACCGAAGCGGGCGGACGGCGCTCGCCAGTTCCGCCCGTCAGATTCAAGTGTCCGGTCTATTTCGAAGATGATCGCACTCAGGCTTACGACTGCGCGCTGCTCCTGGACGAACTCGGCGTCACACTCGAGCCGGGCGGCGAGCCGCGAGACGTGACGCTTCGCTTTCTCTTCCCGGAACTGGTCGCCGACAAGTTGAAGCCAGGCGGACGACTTGTCCTGTGGGAGGGGCGGGATATCGGGGATGCCGAGATACTCGATGTGCGCTAGACGATTTCGGCCTGGGCAGCGGTCGCGCGCTCTCTCGCGCCCCGCCGCCCCTCGCGTCGCTCCGCCCACCGTCGCGCGTCGCTCGCTCGGCTCCGCGCATAGTGCCGCATTATCCGCTGCGCCGCCGTCACGGGGCTTGCAGCGCAGAGCTCGTCGAGGCGGCTCGCTGGCAAGCCCCGCGCCGGCGGTCCCCTCGCTCGCTACACATAATCCAGTGGGATTATGTTTCCGCGCGGGCGCCGGGCTCCGCTCCGGCGATGGGCGGCCTTGCGCGTGAACCGCTGGGCGGCAATCGAAGGCTGTCGGTGGTAGAGTCTGCCTCATGAACGCGCTCAAAGCGCACGTGGAAAACGGGCAGATCGTCCTCGACGAACCCGCGGAGCTGGCCGAAGGAACGAAGCTCTTCGTGGTGGTGAGCGCGCAGGGTGACGAGCACGAGATGAGCGCAGAAGAGCGCGCCGAGCTCGAGGCCGCGCTCGACGAGTCGCTCGATGACTTCGAAGCGGGCCGCGTCGTCGACGGGGCCTCGGTGCGCGCGATGCTGCGAGCCATCGGGTGAAACGCCTCGAGGTCTCTGGTCGCGCGCGCAACGAGATCGAGCGAGCGGCGCGCTGGTGGGTCGCCAACCGTCCGGATGCGCCAACGCTGCTGCGCGAGGAGATCGAGCACTGCTTCGATTTGCTCGAACAGGGCGCCAGCATCGGCGAGCTGTGGGGTGAGCGCCGCGGACAAGAGATCTTCCGAGTGGTGCTGAAGCGAACGAAGAAGAAGCTGTACTTCTCACGACCCGAGCCCGACGTGGTCAGAGTGCACGCGCTCTGGGGTGGCCAGCGGGGCCGAGAGCCGAAGCTGTGAGCCCCTTCTTTCTTTAGTTGCCTCTCCGGAACGCAGCTAAGCTCGAAGAGTTGATGGCCCCCGGGGAACGCCGCCGTCGAAGCGTGATCGCGAAGCTCGTCGAGCTCGCGATCGCGCTCTCGGTGTTGCTGCTGCCGACCTCCGCGCTCGCCCTCACGCGCGCGAGCGTGGTCGAGAACGCGTCGGCGCTCGCCGCGCGGAACGCGAAAACACGCGTCCGGGGTTTCGAGCTCGGGCCAGCG
>JAKLKA010000098.1 GCA_023150915.1 Polyangiaceae bacterium | reverse complement strand
CCGCCGCCGGCTCCGCCGCGCAGCGCCGGCCCCCCGCCGCCGCCGCCACCGGGCCCGCCGACCATGAGCCGCGGGGGTGCACCGCCGCCGCCGCCGCCCCTGCCGCGCTCGGCCCCACCCCCTCCCCCGCCGCCGGCGCAGCAGTCGTACGGAACGCTCAACATCTACTACGCGGGCGAGCGCTTCCCGATCACCAAAGACCGCTTCATCATCGGCCGCGGAAAGCAGTCCAGCGATCTGACCATCAAAGATCCGAACGTGTCGCGGCAGCACGCGATGGTCGAGTACCTGAACGGCCAGTACTACATCGTGGACATGGGCTCGACCAACGGGGTCGAGTACAACGGGCAGCGCGTGCAGCGCAAAGTGATCAACGAAGGCGACCACTTCAAGGTCTGCGATCACGAGCTTCGTTTCAGCTACTCGTGAGCCCGGGTGCACGTCGCGATCATCGGCGCCGGGGCCCTGGGTCGCGTCTACGGCGTGCACCTGGTCGATGGGGGTGAGCGTGTCACGTTCGTGGTTCGCGCCGCGCGCGTGGCCGAAACCTCGCCCTTCGTCATCCAGCGCAAGAACGGTGACCGCCGGCGCCGCGAGCTGGTGGCGCCGATCCGCAGCGCGCACGTCCCCGCAGATGCCGATCTGGTGCTGCTCACCATTCGGGTCGACCAGCTCGACGACGGCATCGAGCGGCTCGTGAAGGCCGCGCCCCCGGTACCGCTGGTCTCACTCACGCCGCTCTTGCCGAATACGCTCGAGCGCGTGAGCGGCTGGGTCGATGGCCGAGCGCTGGTCGGCATGCCCACGCTGGCGGCCAGCGCCCGCGACGACGGCGTGGACGACTACTGGGCCTTCCGCGCCTCACCCAGCCTGTTCGAGGCGGGCCCGCCCGAGGTCGCACGCCTCGTTGCGGCCCTGTGCCGCTCCGGGATCCCGGCGCGCCTTTCTTCCGACGTCCGAGCGCGCAACCCGGCCACGACCATGGCGTTCTTCCCGATCTCGGTGGCGGTGAGCCGCGCCGGCGGCATCGAGCGCCTGCTCGAAGACCCCGCGCTCTGCCGGCTGGGCGCACGCGCCGCCCGTGAGACCTACGCGCTGGCCCGGCAGATCGGCCCGATCGATGCGGCGGCCGCCCTCGCCCTCCGCACGGTCACCCCCGGGACGCTGCGCGCCGCGTTCACCCTGCTCACCCGGCTGCTGCCTCGTGCCACGCGCTTCGTGGACGACCATTTCGGCGACAAGCTGGGGCAGCAACACCGCTGCTTGGGCGCCGAGATCTTGGAGCTGGGCAGCGCACACGGCGTCCCGCTCCCCAGCCTGGCCGCGCTGCTCGCCCAGTAAGTTCTTGCATCGCCGGGGCGCGCGCTAAGCTTCTGGCCATGCGCCGCTTCGCGCTCGTGGTCACGACCCTGGCGTCGTCGGCAGCCGCGCAGCCGTTGCCCTGGATCGAAGGCGGGCTGCCGGTGGCCGCGCGGATCAGCAGCGTCGAAGTGCCCGAGAAAGACGAGCCGCTGTACGTGCGGGCCGGGCCTCTGGCTGCGCGACGAGGGTCCGCCGAGATGGGAGCACGGCTGCCGCTCTACGCGGCCAAGCGCGGGCCCGGATGCCAGGGCTATTGGCTGATGGTCGGCCCGATGGCGTGGGTCTGCCAGGACCGGGTGCGCCTCTCGAGCGAGCCACCGGTCGAGGCCCGCAAGAAGCCGCTGAGCATGCCCGAGGGGCTGCCTTATCGTTACCACTTCGTCGGTCGGAACGGCGCGCTCGGCTATCGCACGCTGTCGGTCGCGGAAGAGGTGGCCCCCGACGCCGAGCTCGAGCCCGGGTTCTCGGTTGCGGTGCTGAGCGTCGCCAAACGCGGCGGCGATCCATTCGCGTTCACCACCAAGAACCTGTGGATCCCGCTCCGCGATCTGGGGCCGGCGCGCGCCCTGCCCTTGCAGGGCGCAGAGCTCGAGGGCGGCCGGCTGAACGTGGCCTGGGTGTTCGAGGACCATGCCGCGGTCTACGAAAAGCCCGGGGGCACGCGGCTGAAGTCCGAGGTGCGCCCGCAGTGGGAGCGCCTCGAGGTGCTCGACACGGTGGTGAAGAAAGGGCGGCGCTGGTTTCGCATCGGCGACGGGCGCTGGGTCGAAGAGGGGGACGTCCGCTCGCCGACGGCAGCGCCCATGCCCGGCGAAGCAGCGCCGGGTGAGCGGTGGATCGACGTCGACATCGGCAACCAGGTGGTCACCGCGTACGAGGGCGAGCGCCCGGTGTTCGCTACCTTGGTCTCGACCGGGAAGGGCAAGGGCAAGAGCATCTTGGCCACGCCGGTCGGCACGCACCGGATCTGGGTCAAGCTCTTGTCGAGCGACATGGACAACCTCGAGAACGAAGAGGCCAGCCGCTACTACGCCATCCAGGACGTTCCGTGGGTGATGTTCTTCGAGAAGGGCTACGGCCTCCACGGCACGTTCTGGCACCGCTCGTTCGGCCGGGTCCGGAGCCACGGCTGCGTCAACCTGACCCCGCTCGACGCACAGCGCTTGTTCAACTGGACCGGACCCACCCTGCCCGCCGGCTGGACCGCGGCGCTGCCCACCCCGTACGACCGCGGCACCCTGATTCGCGTGCGTTGATCGGCGCGTTTCGCATTACTATCGGCCCATGAGCTTCGACATCGGGCGTGATACGGTGCTCGCACTGGTGGCCGTGGCGTGGGCCGACGGCAAGGTCGACCCCGCCGAAGCCGCTGGGATCCGCGGCGCCGCGGAGCAGCTGGGCCTGGGGGCCGACGACCTGAAAGTGGTCGAGGCCGCGCTCGGCCGCGTGTTCGACATGAACGAGGTCGAGACCGTGCGCATGAACCGCCACACGCGGCTGTTCACCTTCGCTGCGGCAGCGTGGATCGCCAGCGTCGATGGGGCCATCGCCGCCGCGGAAGAGTCGGTGCTCGGGCTCTTGGGCGACCGCCTGGGGCTCTCGCAGGTGGCGCGCGATCGCGCTCGCGGCGTGGCCCTGGGTCTGCACGCAGGTCCGCCGTCGCAGCGACCCGGCGGGTTCGATCTGGTCGCGCTCAAGTCGCAGCTCTCGGTCGGGCTCAGCCAAATCGGCGACGGCTGACCATGGTCTCGATCGTCCACGCCGCGCGAGACATCGCACGGGTTCGTCAGATCTCGCTGGTGCTCGTCCGACACGGCTTCGGCGAGATCGCACGCCGCATCGGCTTTGGGCGCGGCAAGAAGGCGAAAGCGGGCGCGGCGGCCGACGACGAGATCTCGCCCGAAGACGAGGCGCGTGGGGCCAAAGAGCGCCAGGACGCCTCGACCGCGGTGCGCGCGCGCCGGGTGCTGGAAGAGCTCGGCCCGTCTTTCGTGAAGCTGGGTCAAATCGCCTCGACCCGGGCCGACGTGCTGCCTCCGGACCTGCTCGCCGAGCTGAAGAAGCTCCAAGACTCCGTGCCCGAGGTCCCCTTCGAGAAGATCCGCGAGCAGATCGAGCGCTCGCTGGGCGCCGAGCTGAGCGACGTCTTCGAGAGCGTCGACGAGAAGCCCTTGGCGGCAGCCAGCATTGCCCAGGTTCACCGCGCGGTGCTCAAGACCGAAGACGGCCCGCGCGACGTGGTGGTGAAGGTGCAGCGGCCCGGCATCGCCGAGACGATCGCCAGTGACCTGGACCTCTTGCACACGCTGGCCGCGCTGGTCGAGCGCACCATCCCCGAGAGCAGGATCTACAGTCCGGTGGGGCTCGTGCAGCAGTTCGACAAGGCCATCACCGCCGAGCTGGATTTCGCCACCGAGGGCGACAACGCCGTACGCTTTGCCCAGAACTTCGAGCGCTTCAAGAACGTGCGCTTCCCCAAGGTCTACAAGCAGGCCTCGAGCAAGCACGTGCTCACGCTGGAGTTCATTCCCGGCAAGAAGGTCTACGACGCGCTGGCGGCGGGCTACGAGCGGAAGAAGCTGGCCCGCATCTCGCTCGACGTGATCGTGAAGCAGATCTTCGAAGATGGCTTCTTCCACGCCGACCCACACCCGGGCAACGTGATGGTGCTGGGCGCCGAGAGCGACCCGGTGCTGGTGATGATCGACCTGGGCATGGTCGGGCGGCTGTCGCCGCGGATGCGAGACCTGACGGTCGACGTGATGGTCGGGGCGGTGCGGCGCGACTACGAAGCGATCGCCGACGCGATGTACGCCATTGGCACCCCCACCAAGAAGATCGACATGGAAGCCTACCGCGCCGAGGTGGGCATGCTGAGCGAGAAGTACCTGGGCAAGCAGCTCAAGGACATCGAGCTGTCGGCCATGATCCGCGACCTGGTGCAGGGCGCCACCAAGTACGGCCTCGAGATCCCGTCGGACTTCATGCTGGTGGGCAAGGCACTGATGACGGTCGAGGGCGTGGGGAAAGAGATCGACCCCACGCTGGACGTCTTCGAAGAGGCCAAGCCGCTGTTCGTCGAGATCCTGCGCAAGCGCTACTCACCCGAGCGGCTGGGAAACGAGCTGCTCCGTCGGCTCGAGAAGCTGTCCGGCGCGACCTACAACATGCCCCAGCAGCTGCAAGAGGTGCTGGACGACCTGCGGCTCGGCCGGCTGAAGATCCACACGCTCGACCCCGGCACCGGCAAGGCGGCCGATCGCCTGGGCCGGCGCCTGTTCTCGGCGTTGGTGGGCTCGGCGCTGGTGCTGGCCGGCGCCTGGCTGGCCGGCTCGGGGCGCGAGATCGTCGGCTACGTGCTCATCGCCGTCGCAGCGGGCCTGCTCGGCGGACACATGGCGCTGGACGCCGGGCGCGCGTTTCGTCTGAAGAAATGAGGCGAAGCAAAAAGCGCTCGCCGGCGCGACGGGACTGCCGCGCCGGCGAGTGAACCTGTTACCCCGCCGCCCGCCTCAGATGACCTTGCCCTGGAGCAAGAACGCGATGGCGAAGGCGAACAGCACGAGTGACTCGATCAGCGCCAGACCCAGAATCATCGGGGTCTGGATGCGCGCTGCGGCACCCGGGTTGCGGCTGATGCCCTCGAGAGCAGCGGCCGCGGCGCGGCCCTGGCCCAAGGCGCCACCGAGCACCGCGAGACCGATCGCGAGACCGGCAGCGAGGGCAGCCATCGACTGCGCCGAGAACTTGTTGGCGGCAGCGCCGCCGTCCTGGGCGAACGCAGTCGAAGCGAAGAGGGTGACGAGCGACGCGACGATCAGCGCCAGCTTCTTCTTGGACATGAATCGAGACTCCTTTTTGGGGGCGGGGCGGCTCTAAGCCGGTTCTTACGGGAAATCAAAGCTAATCAGTGGTGCTCTTCATGCTCCGTCGCGAGCCCGATGTAGATGCTCGTGAGCAGAGTGAAGACCAGGGTCTGGACGATGACGACCACGATGCCGAGCGCCATCACCGGCAGCGGGACCAGCACGGCCACCAGCGCCAGGAAGATGCCCAAGATCAGGTGGTCGACCGCCATGTTGAGCATGAGGCGGACGGCCAGCGTGATCGGGCGAACGCAGAGCGAGATCATCTCGATGGGCAAGATCAGCGGAGCCAGCCACCACTTGGGGCCCATCAAGTGCTTGATGTAGCCCATGCCGTTGGTCTGAATGCCGACCATGTTGAAGTACAGGAACACGACCAGCGCGCACCCCAGCGTGACGTTCAGGCTGCTGGTGGCCACCGGCAGCCCGGGGAACAGCGCCATGATGTTCGAGAAGAACACGAAGGTGGCCGCGGTGCCGATGATGGGGAAGTACTTCTTGGCGCGCTCGGCATCCATCACGCTCTTGGCCAGATCGTAGAAGTAGCCGAGAAACGCCTCCATGAAGGTGCGCAGCGTCAGCGTGTCGTCGGGCACCACGGCCTTGTTGGCGTCGGCCAGGCGGGCCTTGACCGAGAGCGCGACCAAGATCACCAGCACGGCGATGATGATCGAGGCGGTGATGGGCTCGAAGCTCTGCCAATCCGGGTGATGATGGGCGACGAACGTGTTGCCGATGGCATCGGCGTTGTGGTTCAGCGTGTCCTTGGCGTGGGCCAAGAGCAGCGTGAGCCAAGAGGCATGCTCGGGCATGGTTCAGCCTTCCTCTTCCACGGGGTGCGGAGCACCCAGCTGCCCGGCGACGATGCCGAGCGGCAGGGAGCCATATCCGGCGAGCAGCGGGAGCAGCGACACCCAACCGCCGCGGAGTAACAGGTAGAGCCCCCCGAACAGCAGCCCCATCTTCAGCACGGCGATCAGCGGCCAGGGCACGGTGCTCTTCTTCTCACCGAGCATGCCGCGCACCACCAGCGCGATCACCCACAGGTTGGCCGCCGCCACCGCCGCGCCGAGGGCCGCGCTGCGCGCCGCCAGACCGCCACCGACCCACCCGGCGAGCACGGTGGCCACCAGGCCGGTGAGCACGACCGCCCACATGGCGCGCGCCATGCTGCCGTCTTTGTCAGTGTGCGTCGGGGTCATCACGGTCGAACTTCTTCCGGGCGTCGCGTTCTTCTTGGTCCATGCGGTCGGCGTCACGGTTGGCCTGGCTGAGTGCTCGCCAGAGACTTCGGACACCGGCGGCGAGCCCGAAGCCGAACCCCACCAGAGCGATCCAGTGAGTGCCCAGCTTTCGATCGAGCCAACTGCCTACGAAGAGGCCGAGCAGCACGCTGAGCGCCAGCTCGAGCCCGACCGTCCCGTAGGTACCGAGACCTTTCCAGTTTTGCTTCACCAAAGCCCCCCTTCCGGAGGGCCGCCCCGCACCAGGCGGAGCGAAGAAAAACCCCCGGAACGACCGGGAGCGGCGGTCGATTAACACGTCGCCGCCGCGGGGGTCAACGCCACCTCGACGCGCCGCGCCGAAAGGGCGGTGCTATCCTCCGCCCCATGCTTCGGCGCGCGTCTACCCTGGCAATTGTCGCGTCATTTGTACCGCTGTCGGCGGGGGCCCAGACGGGGCAGCCGGCGGGGCCCCCCGGCGGTCCGCCGGCGGGCCCGGCAGGGGGTCCGCCACCGGGCTACTACACCGAGAGCGCGCCGCCCCCGGGGCAGCCGCCACCGGGCGCTTACGAGCCCCCTCCCCCGGGCTACTACGGCCCGGCGCCGGTCTGGGAACCCCCGCCGCCGCCCAAGCCGAAGCACCGCGCGCCGAAGACGGCGTTCTGGGCCGGCGCGCGCGTGGGCTACTTCGTGCCGTTCGGCAACCTGTGGCAGCGCTACACGCCGCAAGGGTACGAGGCGGTGAAGTGGAGCGACTACGCCTCGAGCGGGCCGATGCTCGAGCTCGACATCGGAGCGCGCTTCAGCCGCCACTACAACGTGTTCTTCACCTGGGAGCGCGCGACCCTCGGCAACGGTGACGAGGCACCCGACGCGAACGGCGGGCAGGCGAAGGGCAGCACCGACTACTACGGCATCGGGGTCCGCTTCTCGTCCGACGCCGATCGCGTGGGCTTCCTCACCGAGATCGATCTCGGGTGGCGCCGCTTCCGCGCCGAGTGGGAAGACGGCACCACGCTCGAGATGTCCGAAGCGCCCCTCGAGTTCCGCATCGGCCTCGGCGCCGACATCCGCGTCACCACCTTCTTCTCGCTGTCGCCCATGGTCTCGCTCGGCGCCGGCTCGTTCGGCAAAGCCGAGTGGACGGCGGCGAACGGGACCAAGTCGGACGCCTACCTGCCCGGCGACGAGGGCGCCGGGCACGGTTGGCTCACGTTCCAGCTCGGGGGGCACTTCGACATCCCCCCGGGCGGCGACTGATCAGCCGGCGCCGGGGCTCCCGGGCTCGCTGCCGCCCGGCTCGTTGCCTCCGGGGTTTCCGGGCTCGCTGCCCCCGGGGTCGCTGCCCCCGGGGTTTCCGGGCGAAGCGCCCGGTGGGCAGCTGATGGTCTCGGTCTTGGTCTCCACGTCGTACGACACCGTGCAGTCCGGCGGGTAGCAGACCTCGAACTCTTTGCCTTGATTGTCGACCCCGACCGCGCAGGGCGTGTCGCCACAGCTCTCGTAGGCGCCGGCGATGGGCTGGCAGTCGCCGCCACCCGTGCCGGGGTCCTCGTCCGCGCAGTAGTCGAAGCACTGCGGCGGGTGGCTCTCGGCGCAGATGGTCTGCACGTTCTTGCATCCCTCGACCACTCCGGCCAGACGCACGCGCTGGCTTCCGTCGGACTCGTCGGACTTGCTCGAGCACGCTCCGAGAACCAGGGAACCCATCAACACCGCAAAGATCGTCATGTGTTTCATCGTCGTCTGCCTTTCTTTCACTTGTCGTTGAACGAACTTCTCCCGCCACGCGCGCGGGCGCGCGTGTGCGTGAAACCTTGCCGTGCCGCCGAGAGCTACGGTCCGCTGCTGCCGTCGGCGGAGCCCGGCGAGTCGTCGAGACCGCCGTCTGAAGGAGAGGCGCAGGCGATCGTCTCTTTACCGGTCGCCGCCTCGTACGAAACCGTGCAGTCCATCCCGACGCACACCTGGATCAGCGTGCCCTTCGCGTCTTCGCCGACCACACACTGCTCGTCGCCGCAGATCTTCACGTCGCCCTCGCCGCTGCAGGCGCTGCCCTTCTTGGGCGGGCCGTCGGCGCAGTACTCGAAGCACTGCGGGGGGTCGGTCGAGAGGCAGGTGCTCTCGACCTGGGCGCACTCCCGGAGGTCGCCCGGGTAGTAGACCGGCTCGGGCTGGGGCGAGCCGGTGCTCGGGTTCGAGCACCCGACCGCGATCCACGAAACCAGCAGCCACTTCCTCCGCGCCATGACCAACCCTTTTGCAGCCCGCGTGCCAGGCGCGATTGTGCGACTTTTGAGCCGCTTCGGCCACCTCCGAGGGCCAGAGGGCGTCTCATGAGACACCGGCACATGTCTCATGGCACGCTTGAGACACCTTGGAGAGGATCGCCAGCCGGTATCAGGTCGTCGGACGCCTGGGGGAAGGGGCGACCGGGGAGGTCTTGCTGTGCGAGGACCTGACCTCGGGCGGACGGGTGGCGCTGAAGCGCCTCGAGGCGGGCTCGGCCGAGGCGACGGCGTTGCTGCGCCGCGAGCTCGAGCACCTGCGCCGCGCTCGCCACCCGCACTTGGTCGACGTCCGAGAGTTCGGCTTCGATCTCGAGCGACGGCGGGCGTTCTACACCGCGCGCGTGGTCAACGGAGAGACGCTCGGCCGCTTCGCGCGTGGGCGCCCGTGGGCCGAGGTGCTCGTTCCCCTCGGGCATGCCCTCGACGCACTGGCACACCTGCACGCGCTGGGCTTGCTCCACGGCGACTTCAAGCCCGACAACATCATGGTGTCGGCCCGCGGGGACGGCACGTTGCTCGATCTGAGCGCCAGCGTGCGCATCGGAAGTGGCGAGCGTCCAGCGATGGCCACACCGGGGTATGCCGCGCCGGATGCGGTGCTCGATGCGCGCAGCGATCTGTACGCGGTCGGTGCCACTTTGCGCGAGCTGGCACGCGAAGCAAGGGCGGTGCCCTCGTCGCTGCCGGCGCTGATCCGCCGCCTCACGCAGCCCGATCCGGCCTCGCGCCCCGCGAACGTGGATGAGCTGCTGACGCTGCTGGGCGTCGAGGTCTCGCACCGAGCCGCGGTCGTTCCGTATGCGTTCGTCGGGCGCGAGGCCGAGCTCGGCATGGCATCCGCGGGGCGGACGCTGCATGTCGTCGGCGCCCCGGGCAGCGGCAAGAGCACGCTACTGGCAGAGATCGTGGCGCGCGCCGAGACCGCAATGCCCGTCGTGACCCTGGACGGCACCCGCCCCGACCCCTTCGCTCCGCTGCTGCGGCACCTCGACTGGACGGGGCCGGCCGACGCGCTGGCGGTGATGGACGCGCTGTCGGAGCTGGAAAATCGGGGCGACCGGCTGCTGATCGTGGCCGACGACGTGCAGCGGTTCCCCCCCGGCTCGCGGCGCACCCTGGCGGCGCTGGTCGAGGCCGCCGGGCGCTCTGCGAACATCGCCGTCGTGAGCGCGGGAACCGAGCCGTTCGCGCACCCGGAGGTCGTGCTTCCGCCGCTGCCCGACGCGGCGCTCGCCCGCTGGCTTGGACCGCTCGTGGCACCCGAGGCGCTTGCGGTGGTCCTCGATCGATCGCGCGGGCTGCCGGGCGTGGCGCGGCGCCTGGCGCTGGCGGCAATGGACGGCGCGCTGGGCCCCGAAGCGCTGGCCCAGCTCGCAGACCGCCTTTTCGACGGCCCGGTGCTGGACGCGCTGTCGCCAGGCGAGCTCGAGGCGCTGGCCGCCGCCGCGAGCGGCGTGCTCTCCGAGCGTGCTGCCGCGGTGCTGGCGCTCTCGCCTGCGACGCTGGCTCGACTCGAGCAGCTGGACCTCTTGCGGCCGCGCGGGCCGGATTGGGTCGCCACCCGCCCGATCGCCAGCGACGCGCTCGGCGCGCGCCTGGGCGAGGCGCGCTGGCGCGCCGTCCATGTTCGGCTGGCGCAGGCCCTCGCGGTCACCCGCGCGACCCACGCCGACGAGGCGCACGCCCTCGGAGCCGCCTTGCTCCACGCGCTCTTCGGCGGAGAAGAGGTCAGCGATCGACTCGAGGCGGCACGCGACGCGGTGGAGCGCTGGCCGCACGCCTTTGCCCTGCTGCCCGGCTGCTCGGACGCCCGCGTCGAGCCGCCGGCCCGGGCGATCGAGCTGGCGCGCATCCAGATCGCAGCCGGCGAGCCCGAGCACGCACTGGCCCGCCTGACCCACGCGCTTCGCCGGCGCCCCGCCCACGGCCACCAGGCCGATCTGCGCGAGCTCGCGGGTCAGGCCTACGCCGCCCTCGGGGATACCCGGCGCGCGGCCGGCGCCCTGGCGCGTGCCCTGAGCCGGCGCCCGAGCGCCACCCTGGCCCACGCGCTTTCGCTGGTGCACGCCAAGCAGGGCAAGAACCACGAGGCGCGCGCGGTCGCAGAGAGCGCGCTGCCGATCGCCCAAGGCTCGGTGGCGATCGACCTGTGGTGCGACGTGGCCCAGGCCTCGAGCTTCTTGGGCGACGCCCGCGCTGCAGAAGAAGCCCTGGCGCGCGCCGCCGCGCTCGACACGAGCAGCGGGCGCACGTCGACCCGGCGGGCCGCAGTGCGCGGCCTGGTCGCGTTGCGCCATGGCGACTCGGCCGCGGCCGAGATCGCGTACGCAGAGATGCTGAAGCTGGCGCTCGAGCATCGGCTCGACGATCTGGTGGCCTTCGCCGGTTTGAACTACGGCGCCGTGTGCCACCAGCGCGGCGCCTTCTCCGCCGCGCTCGACGCCTACACGCGGGGGCTTCGGGCCGCGCGCGTCCGCGGCCTGACGTCGGCCGAAGCGCGGGCGGCCTACAACCTGGGAACGCTCCACTTCGAGCTGGGGCAGACCGAGCTCGCCGAGGCAGAGTTGAATCGGGCTCTGGCCCAGGCCGAGCGCGAGCGGCTACCGTTCGTGGCCGGGGCGTCACTGCTGGTGCTGGGTGAGGCGGCGGCTCGAGCCGGCGCCTGGGGGCGCGCTCGCGATGCCTTCGAGCGAGCGCGCGCTGCGCTGAGCGCCTGCGACGCGCGGCGCGAGCTCTGCGAGCTCGACGTGGAGCAGGCCCTGCTCGAGCTGGCCAGCGGTGACGCGGCCGCGGCAGAGGCTCGGGTGACGGCTGCTGCCGCCAGCGCCGAAGCGCTGGCCGCCGACGATCTTCGCGCGCGCGTCGGGGGCGCGCGTGGACAGCTCGAGCTCCGTCGCGGCCGCCCGAGCCAGGCCCTGACCGAGCTGGAGCGGGCGCTCGCCCTGGCCGAGCAGATCCCGCACCCGCTCTTGGCGGCCAAGCTGGCGGACGCCGTGGCCGAGGTCTGTGCCGCCGCCGGCGCGCCGGCACTGGGCGAGCGTCACCGAGCTCGCGCGCGCGAGCTCTGGGAACGGATCACGGTGGGGCTACCCGACGCGGTCCGCGAGCTTCGCGCGCCGGCTCGACCCGAGCCGGCGGCCGAGCCCGATCTCGACTGGCGTCGCGTGCTCGGGATCTATCGGCGACTGAGCCAGGCAACGACGCCCCGCGACGTGCTGCGCGAGACCCTGGACGCGGCCATCGACCTGACGCGAGCCGAGCGGGGGTTCTTGATCATCGTGGACGAGCGAAAGGGCGAGCGGGTGTTGCGCGCCCCGGTGGCGCGAAACCTGGACCGCGAAGCGCTGGAGAAGCCCCAGCTCAAGTTCAGCCGAAGCATCGCCGAGTCCGTGATCGACTCGGCAGAGCCCTTGGTCACCGTCGATGCCGAGCGCGACCCCCGGTTTTCCGACAAGCGGTCGGTGCACGCCATGCAACTGCGCTCGGTGCTGTGCGTGCCGATCGTGGCAGCCAGCGGCGTGCTCGGCTCGATCTATCTCGACAACCGCTTCCGGACGGCGGGCTTCGGCGCCCGCGAGACCGAGCTGGTGGTGATGTGTGCGGACCAGGCGGCGCTCGCGCTGGAGAAGGCGCGGCTCTTGGAAGACCTCGAGGAGAAGGCCCGAGCGCTCGAGGCAGAGCATGCGCGGGTCGAAGAGCTGATGCGGGCCCAGGCCGCCGAGATCCGCGACCTGTCGCGCGCGCTGGATCAGCGGCGCGAGGGCGCCGTGCTCGAGGGCGTGGTGGGTTCGAGCCCGGCGATGCGCGCGGTGTTCGCCCTGGTCGAGCGGGTCGCCCCGACGGACATCACCGTGCTGGTGACCGGCGAGAGCGGCACCGGCAAAGAGCTGATCGCCCGGGCCATCCACGACAAGAGCCCCCGGGCAAAGGCCGGGCTCTCGGCCATCAACTGCGGAGCCGTCCCCGAGGCGCTGCTCGAGGCCGAGCTGTTCGGCTACAAGAAGGGCGCGTTCACCGGCGCCAACCAAGATCGCGACGGTCTGTTCGTCGCGGCCCGCGGCGGGACGGTGTTCCTGGACGAGATCGGCGAGATGCCTCCGCCGATGCAGGTGAAGCTCTTGCGGGTGTTGCAAGAGCGCGAAGTGAAACCGCTGGGCTCCGAGCGCTCGGTACCCACCGACGTGCGGGTGGTGTGCGCCACCCACCGCGCGCTCAGGCACGAGGTCGAGGCCGGGCGGTTTCGCGAGGATCTGTACTATCGCCTGGCCGTGGTGGAGATCGGGCTGCCACCGCTGCGCGAGCGACGGGACGACCTGCCGGCGCTCACCAGCACGCTGCTCACGCGCATCGCCGGCGAGCTCGGGCGACCGAGCCCCCGCGTGTCGTCGGATGCGCTGGTGGCGCTGGCGCAGCACGCCTGGCCGGGCAACGTCCGCGAGCTCCACAACGTACTGGCACGCGCGGCGGTCCTGTGCACGGGCGAGGTCATCACCCGTGGCGATCTCGGGCTCGGCCCGCTCCGCGCGGGCGGAGGCAAGCGCCCCGCGCCCGATGCTCGGGGGCTCGAGCAAGCGCTGATCGATAGCGGCATGAACGCCTCCGAGGCGGCGCGCCGCCTGGGTGTCGGCCGCGCCACGCTCTATCGCTGGCTGGCCCGCGCCGGCATCGACCGATCGCGGCTCGCGCCCGACGCCGCTGGCTGAACCGGGCGCCTTGCCCTACGTTCGAGCGGTGATGCCGAGCGCCCGGACGGTGATCGCAGCGCTGGCGTTTGCGCTGCCGTGCCACGCCGAGCCGGGGCTGACCGACGCCGAGTGGCAACCCAGCGGCATCGCGCCGGCCGCCGAGAGCGCGCCTTCCGCCCCGCCCCGAACCGCGGCTCGGCGCGCGCTCGACGTGGCGGTGGCAGTCGGCCCCGGCGCAGTGGTGCACGGCGCCGGGCACTGGTCGGCGGGGCGCCCCGAGACGGCGCGGCGCCTGGCGCTGACCCAGGCCGCCGGGCTCGGCACCATGGTGGTCGGCCTGGGCGGGTTGGCGATCACCGGCGCCAGCCGCTACCTGGTGGCGCCGCTGGCGCTGGCCACCATCGCCGGCGCCGGGATGTTCTTCTTGCCGTGGCTCGCCGACATCTACGGCGCCGCCGCCCATCCCGGGGCAAGCGGCGCTCCGCCGCGGCTGCCGCCGGTGTGGATCACCGAGCTCGGCCATCGCTACGTGTGGGACGCGCAGTTTGCCTACCGCCATTTCCTGGTGCAGGCCGTCGATCTGCGGATCGGTCGCGTCCGCCTGGCCCAGAGCGGCTGGCATGCGCTGGACGATCGCAACGTGCGCCTGCGCGTGCTCGGCGCGTATCGCCTGACGGGGCCGACCCCCGCGCGCACCGCTCCGGACGGCAGTTTCCTCGAGCTCGAGGCCGCCCTCACCCAGCATCGCTACGACTCGGAGGGGTTTCGCAGCTTGACCGGCGAAGTGGCGCTCGCGGCGCGCCGCGACCTGGTCCGGCTGGATCCGGGCTTGCGGGGCTCGTTCGTCGAGGGCGGCTTCGGCGTGGCGCTGCAACGCTTCGAATACCGCGTGCCCGGCATGCGCGTGGAGCCGGACGTGAACGACCTGCTCTTGGCGCGCTTCGGCTTCGGGATTTACTTCGCCGAAGCGGGCGAGGCGCAGGTTCACTACGACCACCGTCACGACGACTACGCCGCCGGTCTCGAGCTGACCGGCCTGGGCAGCGGGGTGGCGGGGCACCTGGGCGCCGAAGTGCGCCACTTCTGGGGGCCATGGGGCCTTCGCGCCGAAGGGCAGGTCGGGTCGGCGTTCGTCGCCGGCGTGTCGTTGATGTTTCGACAAGGAGCGAACTGATGCAGCTGAAACACGTCACGTTGACCCTGGCGCTCGGCCTTCTTTCGGCCGGCGGCTGCGTCCGCGTGAGCCAAGAGCGCGCCGAGCGCGATCTCGAGGTGGGCAAGCACAGCGCTCACGGGATCTCGATCGACGTGGCGCACGGCCTGGCCGCGGTTCGGCACGTGGCGCCGGGCGAGGTCACGCTGTGGAGCAGCGCGCCCGCCTGGACGGTCACCCTCACCACCGCCGCCACAGCGCCGACCTCGTGGCGCGTGTCGCTGCAAAACGTGCTGCCCGACGCCGAGCTGGCCGGCGGCGTCACCGTGAGCCCGATCGCGGCTCAGCCCATCACCAGAAAGCAATTCCAGGTCGAGCTGCCGGCCGGGAGCACCACCACGCTCACGCTGTCGCCGCCCGACCACCACGACCCGGCGCCGTGGCGCTTTGCGGTGATGAGCGACGTGCAAGAGGCCATCGACGACGTCCACGACATCTACCAAAAGCTGAATCACACGCCCAATGTCCGCTTTCTGCTCGGCGCCGGGGATCTCACCCAGCAAGGCGGCAGCGAGCAGCTCGAGCGTTTCCAGCGAGAGCTCGAGTCGCTCGACGTGCCCTATTACACCACGCTCGGCAATCACGAGCTGGGTGACGACGGGCCTGCGTATCAGGACTGGTTCGGACGCGCGAGCTTCAGCTTCGTCTACCGAGGGGTGCGTTTCTCGATGCTCGACTCGGCGAGCGCCACGCTCGATCCCATGGTCTACGACTGGCTCGACGACTGGCTGGCGAAGGGCAAGGGCGGCGTCCACGTGGTGGGCATGCACATTCCCCCGATCGACCCGGTGGGGGTGCGCAACGGTTCGTTCGCCAGCCGCAACGAGGCAGCCAAGCTCTTGACCCGTCTGGCGGCGGGCCGGGTCGACCTCACGCTCTACGGCCACATCCACAGCTACTACTCCTTCGAGAACGCCGGCATCCCGGCCTTCATCTCGGGCGGCGGTGGGGCCATCCCCGAGCGCTTCGACCAGGTCGGGCGTCACTTCTTGGTGGTGGACGTGGACCCGAAGCGCGGGATCGATCGCGTGGAAATGGTGGCGGTGGATTGAGTCAGCCCGCGATGCGTTCCGCTTCGTCGAGCTGCAGGTTCATCACGGCGATCAGCACCGGCCGAAGCGCACGCACCGCCCGCGCGCGGTGGCTGATGCAGTTCTTCTCGCCCTCGGTCAGCTCGGCCATGGCGCGCCCGTCGGCCTCGGTGGCCAAGAACAGCGGGTCGTAGCCGAAGCCGCCGCTACCGCGGGGGTCGCGGGCGATGGTGCCCTCGATGCGGCCTTCCGAGGTCTTCACGTCGGCCAGCCAGGGGCTGGCCAGCGCCAGCACGCACCGAAAGCGCGCCGTGCGCTCGTGGCCGCGCTCGGCCTCTTCCAGGGCACGCAAGAGCGCCGCGTTGTTCTCGGCGTCGGTGGCACGCTCGTGCGCGAACCGCGCCGAGCGCACGCCCGGGCGCCCACCCAGCGCGTCGACCTCGAGCCCGCTGTCGTCGGCGAGAGCAATCATGCGAGTCGCCGCGCAGATCGCCTTGGCCTTCTGGATGGCGTTGGCTTCGAAGGTGTCGCCGTCCTCGGGCAAGGTCAGCTTCTCACCCAGCACTTCGGCGGTGGTCACCAGCTGCACCGGCAGATCCGCGAGCAGCCCGCGAAGCTCCGAGGCCTTGCCCTCGTTCGAGGTCGCCAAGACGATCGTGACCGCGGGCAGCATGGGCTCTGCCATGGACTTAGCGCCCTTCGGCGCAGAACTCCAGAGCGCTACTCGGCGGCCTCGTCGTTCTCTCGGGATCCGGTTTGCGCGGGCAGGTGGATCCAGAAGCGGGTGCCGCCGCCGGGGCGCGCTTCGCAGGCGATGGTGCCCCCGTGGTCTTCGACGATTTGCCGCGTGATCGCCAGGCCCAGACCCGTGCCGTGGCCCTTGGTCGTGAAGAACGGCTCGAACAGGTGCGCGCGCGTCGCTTCGTCCATTCCGCTGCCGCGATCTTCCACGATCAGGTCGACCCCGCCGCCGCTGGCGCGGGCCACCCGAATTTCGATCAGGCCGCCGGTGGGCATCGCCTCGCGGGCGTTGCGCAGCAGGTTGAACAGCGATTGCTTGAGCTGCGCCTCGTCCACGCGCACGCTGGGCAGGTCGTGCTCGACGTCGACCGAGAGCTCGACCCCGTGGCGGCGCAGGTCGCCGCTCATGAACACGCAGGCCTCGTTCACCACCTCGCCGATCTGCTCTTCTTCCAGGCGCAGCGGCCGCCGGCGGGCCACCGACAGGTACTGTTCGGTGAGGGCGGTCAGCCGCTCGACCTCGGCCTTGATGGCCTTGAGCAGGGTCGCGGCCTCTTTGGCGTCGTCGCGTCCGTCGAGCTCTTCTTCCAGCAGCTCTACGTTGAGGGCAATGCTCGAGAGCGGGTTGCGCACCTCGTGGGTCACGTGCGCTGCCATCTTGCCGATGGTGGCCAGGCGCTCCGAGCTGAGCAGCTGCTCGTTGGCGCGGGCAATGGCGGCCACCATGCCCTCGAAGGTCGTGGCCAGCTCGCCGATCTCGTCGGGCGAGGCCACCACCGGGTGCGGCGTGAGGTCGCCGCGCGCCACGGCCTTGGCGCGATCGGTGACCTGCGCCAAGGGCCTGAGCACGCGCCGCGCGTAAAGCGCCATGGCGGCGCCCACCAAGAGGGTGAACCCCGACAGCGCCAAGAGCAGCCGAATGGCCAGGCGCTCGCGCTGCCGCGCAGCGTCGAGCAACTGGTCCACGTTGTGGCCGACCCGCTGCTCGAGCTGACTCATGCGCTTCTTGCCCTGCGCCCCGCGGGTCACCAGCTCGTCACGCAGGCTGTCGGCACGGGCGGCCTCGCCGCGGTCCAGCGCGTCGAACAGCTTGCCCAAGAGCTCGCGATCTTGCGCCAGGAACTCTTCGATGCCCGAGGCCTCGGAGGAAAGGTCGCTGCCGACGCGCTGGGCCGACTCGTCGCCCGAGCCAGAGAAGGCCCGGGCGATGGCCGCGCGCACCTCGCCGAAGGTCTTCGGCCGTCCGATGCGCAGCGAGGTCTCGAACCACACCTTCTTGTCGGCAGGGTTGCGAGCGGTGGTGATGTGATTCAGCTGGGTGTTCCAGGTGTCCTGGTTGGCCACCAGATCGCGCAGTGCCAGCGAGAGGGGCAGGTAGCCCGAGCGCATGAGGTCGGCCTCTTTGGCCGCGTTGCGCTGCGACAGCACCCCCCACCCGGCCGACAGCGCGAAGGCCGCGGTGACCAGGGCGTACGAGAGCAAGACGCGCGTGGCGACCGTGCGACGCCGAGAGCGCGAATCGGCGTCAGCCATCGCTCGGCCGCGACGCTTCGTCCAAGAGGGTGACCAGATCCGCGACCTCGACCCCGCGGCCGCGGAGGCTGGTCAGGCTGCTGGCGCAGCCCGTCACCAAGAGGCCGCCGCCGCAGTCGCGGTGCTCGTCGAGCCGCCGCTGGGCGATGCGCCCCGCCACCTCGGGCATGGTCTGGGGCAAGAGGCCCCCGCCCCCCGAGCACAGGGCTTCGCCCCGCACGCGTGCCAGCTCGTCCGGCGGTCGACCCAATGCCCGCGACAAGAGCTGCCGAGGCGCGTCGTAGATCCCCAGCCCGCGGCCCAGCTTGCACGGGTCTTGCCAGCGCACGGCAGCGTACGCAGCCAGGCGCGGCACCGGGTGGAACGCGTCGAGCCGGGTCGCCGCGAGCTCGACCAGCGTCTTTGCCCCGTGCTCGGCGAGCACCAGCGCACAGCCCGGATCGAGCGCCACGAAGCGGGGTGCGCCGCGGATCTGCTCCGTCAGCCGCGCGAGGCTCTGACCGAAACCCGCGCGGTCCCCGGCCAGCAGCAGGGGCAGGCCGCAACACCCGTCCACCAGGCGCACCGTCCCGAACAGACGGGTGGTCACCGCGATCGCCGCGCGGGCTTCGCTGGGGTGGTCAGTGGCGTAGCCACACCCCACGAGCAGCGCAGTGTCGGCCGTGGGGCTGACCCCCGGCTCGCGCGCCAGCTCGGCCAGGGAGTCCGAGGTGGCCCGCCGCTTGGCCTCGAAGCCAGCGATCACGGCCTCGGACGCGGCGGGGGCCAGGCCCAGCGCGCGGAACTCGGCGCGAGCGGCCCCCAGCGTGTGCGCCACCTCGTTCCGGTGGTCGCAGTGTTCGCGACACGAGAAGCACCCGGTGCACGCCCACGCCGTCGCTGCCACGTCGCGATCGACCTCGACGTCCCCGCGGGCCGCGAACCACGCCAGGCTCATCTTGCCCCAGGGCGTGAGCGAATCCCGGGGCTCGGCCTCGGAGACGGGGCACGCCGCACGGCACAGCTTCGGACAGTAGCCGCAGGTCTCGAGTGCGGCGCGGCTCTGGTCGAGCAGGGCGAGCGTGCGCTTCATCCGTCGGTCTTCTGTGGTCGGCCAGCGCCGGCAGACGAAGCCTTGCTCTTCTTGCCGGGCGGCGTCGAGTCCTTGTCGTCGCCCTGAGGCAGCCGCAGCACGAACTCGGTGCCCTGGGGTGAGCTCTGGGCGCTGACGCTGCCGCCGTGCTCCTCGGCGATCTTCTTCACGATGGCGAGCCCCAGGCCGGTGCCGCCGGCCTTGTTGGCCGTCACGAACGACTGGAACAGGCGGCCCTCGATCTCCTTGGGAATGCCCGGGCCGGTGTCCCGCACCACGATCGTCAAGTCGCGGCCGTCCATGCCGGCCACGATCGTCAGCCGCCCACCGTGCTCGGCCATGGCCTCGACCGCGTTGCGCGCCAGGTTGTGGATGGCCCGCGCCACCCGCGTCTCGTCGAACCGCGCGACGACCTTGGTGTCCACGTCCAGCTCCAGCTCCACGGCGCGGCCGTCCACCTCGTGGCCCAGCTGGCGGGTGATGTCGGCGAAGAACTTCTTCAGGAACACGCGCCGGATGAAGATGGTGCGCTCGCCCCGAGCGAACTCGAGCACCTCGCGCTGCATCGCGGTCAGGATGTCGAACTGCTTCAAGATCTCTTCGGCATATTCGGCACGCTGCTCGCAGTCTTCCGACTCGGCCATCAGCTGGGTATAGCCACTGATCACCGTCATCGGCGTCTTGAAGTCGTGGATCACCTGCGAGAGCAGCTTTCCGATGGTGGTCAGCCGCTCGCCCACCTCGCGGGCGCGGTTGGCCCGGAAGAGCCGCACCGCCGTCGACAGGTTGGCGCTGACCAGACGAACCAGCGCCTGGTCTTCGTCGGTGAAGGGCGGCGCCCCGACCTCGCCGAACAGGCCCACGGACCCAAGGGCGCTGCCGTCCCCCTCGAGCTGCACGGCCAGCACGGGCTCCACATCGAACGAAAACGCGCTCTCGGCCGGCTTGTTCCAGCGCTCGTGGTCTTTGCGAGAAAACAGCCGAATGGCCTCGGTCTGGTGCATGGCAGCGGCCAGCGCGCCCTCACCGCTCTTGGCACCGCTGCGCGTGAGCTGCGGCTCGGCCCCCGGATCGAACGCGTATTCGACCAGGTCGCCGCTGTCCTCTTCCGCCAACAGCACGGCCGCCGCCCGAGCGCCGCACGCGGTGGTGAGGCGACTGAGCGCCGCGCTCAAGAGCGCCTCGATGGTCTGTGCCTCTGCCGTGGCGCGCTCCAGATCGAACAGCAGCTCCAGATCGCGCAGCTTGCGCTCGAGCTGGTCCTTGGTGTCCAAGAGCTGCTTGTTCTTCTGGATCAGCGACAAGAACAGGCGCGAGTTGTCGATGGCGACTGCTGCCTGGGTCGAGAGCGCGGCGAGCAGCGCCTCGTCTTCGTTGGTGAACTCCGCTCCACGCTGCTTGTTCAGCACCTGGATCACGCCGATGGTCCGGCCCAGGTGGTTCTTCAGCGGCGTGGCCAGCATGGTGGTGGTGCGATACCCGGTGAGCTGGTCCCACTGGCGCTCGAATCGCGGGTCGGAATAGGCGTCGGCGATCCGGAATGGCTTGCCGGTCTGGGCCACCGAGCCGGCGATGCCGTGACCCACCTTGAGCCGGATCGAGCGCACGTTCTGACCAACCACGAACCGGCTCACCAGCTCGTTCTTGGTCTCGTCGAGCAGGTACAGCGTCGCGCGGTCGGCCTCGACCAGCTCGGTCACGCGATCGAGGATCAGCTCGAGCAGCTCGTCGAGCTCGAGCGTGGTGCCGATCGCCACGCCCACCTCGCGCAGAGCTGCGCTGATCCGCTGCTCCCGCGACAGCGCGGCGGTCAGCTCAGCCGGGCTCCTGGGCCCGGATCTCGGGTCGGCCTCCTGCACCACCGCCGAGGATCACATCACGGACGGGGACGCGAAATCCACCAGGCCTGACCGTACGTTCAGAGACCGGGCAAAGCCCGCTGTTCCATCGGCTCGAAAGATGCTCTAACCAGGGCGCCATGGCGCTCAAGCAACTGAACCTCGTCGTGCGAGGGCGAGTCCAGGGCGTCTACTTCCGCGCGTCGGCACAGCGCGAAGCTCGACGACTCGGGCTCACGGGCTGGGTGAAGAACCGCAACGACGGCTCGGTGGAGATCTTGGCCGAGGGCGAAGAGACCAGCATTCGCGAGCTCTACGGTTGGGCGCAAAAGGGCCCGAGCGCGGCCCGCGTGGATCGGGTGGACACGCGATGGCGCAGCTTCAGCGGCGACTTCCCCGACTTCCGCATCTTGGACTGATCGCGTTGCTCGGCGCAGGCGCCGCCTCGGCGCCCGCCCGCGCTTCTGCACCGTCGGCCTTGGCGTCGGCCGCGGCCACGCCCACCCCGGCGCGTGCGCTGGCCACGTTGCCCGAGGTCCCGAAGGTCGTCCTTCCGCCCCCGACCGCGTCGGACCTCGAGGATCTGGACGGCGTGCTCGGGCGCCTGCGCGGAGAGGATGCGACCGCGCGCGAGTCTGCTGCCACCGAGGTCCTGGAAGCGAAACCCAGCTGGGTCGCGGCCATCGACAAGCGCATGAACGAGATCGCGGACAAGACCAACCGCGACGACATGCGGCGCGTGCTCGAGGGCGCGCGCACCAAGGCGCGCACTGCCGAGCGCGAGAAGCTCGAGGCCTCGGGCAAACGCGGCAAGATCGAGACCCCCGACTATCTGGCGATCTTGGTCCAGAACGCCCAGCCCAAGTCCAAGCCCTGGGGCGACGCGGTGGCGGTGGTGGCCATGAGCCGCATGCTGGCCACCATCGGCACGGTCGAAGCAGCGCGCGAGCTGATCGACGTGCACACGCGCTTCGGCGATTTCTTGCGGGTCGACGTCCAGCTGCAGCTCAGCAAGATGGGCGACAAGGCGGTGGCAGCCCTGATCGAGGCGCGCAAGCACAAGGCCGAGAAGATCGCCAAGTGGGCGGTGCGGCACCTGGACAGCATGGGCAAGGCCATCCCCAGCGAAGCCGTCCAGACCGAAGATCATCAGGTGCTGGCCGACGTGCTCCGCGCCTATGGCCGGGTGCGCGACCCCGACGCCGCCCGGATCGTGATTTCGTTCGCGAACACCGAGCGCGCGCAGGTGCGCGAGGCCGCGCGCCAGGCCGTGGCGATGATGGGCGACGTGGCCAACTGGCAGCTGCGCGACAGCTACGAAGATCTGCTGGGCAAGAAGCCGCCGCGCGATTGGACCTGGGACCGCACCGCCCGCGAGCTGTTCGGCGAGCTCGATCGCCAGCGCTTGGCGCAGGTGTACACGCTCTACGACCAGGGCCTGCGAGCCCGACAAGAGGGCAAGCTGGCCGAGATGCGGGCGGCCTGGGATCAGGTGCTGACCCGCAACCCCAGCTTCGAGCACCGGGAAGAGATGGCGCAGGGCTACCTGGCGCTGGCCAAGAGCAAGCTCGACGACGATCGGCCCACGGCGCTCTCGGCCTTGAGGCGCGCCGAACGGCTGACGGCGAACGCCGACGACAAGAAGCGCATCGAGAGCCTGGCGCTCACCCTGGAGGGCGAGGAGCTGGCAGCGAAGGGGGTCGCCGATCAGGTGCTGTTCAACCGCGCCATCGAGCTCGATCCGGACAACGGCCGCGCGAAGGACGCGCTGGGCCGCCTGGCGCGGGGCGAGATCGAGAAGAAGAGCGCCGTGGGCCGCTGGGGCGGCGCGCTGGCCATCGCCCTGGGCGCGCTGATCGCCATGGTGCTGATTGCGCTGCGCCGTGGGAAGCCCGAGCCGGCGCCCGCGCCGCCGCCCGCCCCGGCGCAAGACGAGGCTGAAGCCGCCTCCGAGAGCGCGGACGCGCCGGAGGGGTCGGACGCGGCCCACGCGGCGGACCTCCCGGCGCCTGCAGGCGAGGCCGAGGACGAAGACCAGAAGTGAGGGCCCAAAGGCCGGTGTGCCCTTGGCGCTGGCTGGCTGCTTCGGCTATTTCCCGCGGCGTGTGCCGGGAGGGACCGCGTCAGCGCAGCACCGGAACCCGTAGTACGGGCTGATGCTGCCGGTCGTTGCGGTGCCGTAGCTTCCGCAGCCCAGCGTTGCTGCCGTGGACTTCTCGTGCGAACCGCCCTGGTTGGCGCAACCCCCTTCGTGGCAGAGGTTGTGCCACTCGGAGACGTTTCCGCTCAGGTGGTGCACGTCGCGGAACGGCGCCTCGGTACCGTGGCACGAGCTGTCCGTCGTGTCCTGGGTCGAGCGCGCCTGCTCCTTGCCGGCGGTCTTCACCTTCTCGGCATCCACGCAGCGGCCGGCGACGTAGCTGTCGCCGTAGGGGAAGTTCGTGGTGCCTCCCTGACTGCACGCGCTGTACCACTCGCTCTGGGTCGAGGTGCCGGTGCTCTGCGCCTGCTCCGCTGTCATCACGTTTACCGCGGTCCCCGCGGCGCCGACCACCCCGCACAGCCGCTTTCCGGCCCACGCGCAGTATGCCCACGCATCGCAGAAGTCCACGCACACCACCGCGAAGCTCGGATCGGCGTTCCAGGTCTGGTTCGAGCACTTTCCGGAGTTGATGCCGTCGTCGTCTGGATCCGTGGGGTCATACAGCTCTGGCTCGAGCGCCTTGTTCCAGGCGCACTCGGCAGGCTGCACTGCCGCCTTGCCTTTGAGCGCCCCCAGGAACGTCTGGTATTCCGAGTTGACCACCTCGCGCTGATCGATGCAGTAGGTCTGCCCGTTCGCCGCCGGCACCGCGATCAGCTTGGGCCCCGGCAAGGCTTCCGGGCACGCAGTCGCTGGCCCGGAGTCGTTGCCGCCCTCGGCGAGCCCGCCGCCGCCGCCGGTCCCGGGGTCGGGTCCGATCGACGTGTCCTTCTCCGCACACGCCCAGGCGAGCGATGCCGCAAGCGCGGCCAGCACGATGGGGCTGCACGAGCTCATGGTCGTCATCGCTGCTCCTCACAAGAAGATGGCCCGCTGGTTCCGCATTTGAACACGCGGCGGGCAGCACCGCGCGGAGCTGGTCCTTCACGACCCGCCGTTGCCGGTCGTCCTCCCTACGCCCGCCGCATGTCACACCCAGCGAGCATAGCCAAAGTCGTGCCTGTGCGCCCGCCACCGTGTTCCGCCTCCGTGTTTCTCTTGTAGACTTTCGCCATGCGCCGCGTCGGAGTGCTCGGCTGCACGGCCATCGTGCTCGCGGTCGCCGCGGCGCCGGCGCCGGCGCACGCCTGCGGGCCTGGCGGGTGGGGCGCCCCGGGCGAGGTCGCACCTGCCCACGGCACGCTGGTGCCTGCGAACCTTCCGGCCATCATCGTCTCGCCGTGCTGGAAGAGCACAGGCGTGTGCGCCGTCGGTGATGTGCAGCTCACCGATACCTCGAAGCAACCCGTTCCGCTCACGCCCAGCCCCGGCGACGCCGCGGTCCTGCTTCTCGGCCAGCCGCTCATCCCCGGCAGCTCGTACTCGCTGACGCATGACGGCGCACCCGCTGGGCAGTTTTCGGCAACTGAGTCGCGTCCGCTGCCCACCAGCACCGGCGCGCTGAAGATCATGGCTTCGGGGCACGGCCCGGTGGGCTACGCCGAGTACTCGTGCAGCTGGACCTCGACCGCCGCTTGGGTTCGCCTGCAGCTGACGCCGGCCTGTGACTTGTTGCCGTACTTGCCGGTCACACGCTTCAGTGCCCGCATCGGTGGTGAAGCCCACGACTGGGCGAAGTCGAAGTTCGGCTCACTCCAAGCGGCGACCAACCTCTCTCACACGACCAAGACGGTCGATCTGGTCTGGGGGAGCTGCGGCACGACCCTGAGCTACGTGGTGCAGGCTCACCTTCCTGGCGCTCCGACACAGCCCGCTCCAGCCAGCATCCAGCTTTCGCTCGAATGCCCCGGCGACGCCACGGCGGGCACGAGCCCCGAGCCGGCACCCGGAACGTTGAACCTGGCTGGGGCGTGCTCGACGCCCGACGCCGGCGCCGGTGCCGACGCCGACGCCGGTGTCGACAGCGGGGAGGTGGCGAGCGACGGGCAGGGCGAAGCACCGCCCGATCCGCGCGACGGTGCGTTCAGGCCCCGCGATCCGCGCGACGCGGGCTCGGGGCTCGAGGCGCCCGGTGGCGAGTGGGCCTGCCGCGCGTCGCGCCGGCCTGGCTCGAGCGGGCTCTCCATCTGGCTATTGGCGCTGGGGATGGCGGCGCTACGACGGCTGCCGAGCTCGGTTCGGAGCGCTGGCGCCACCGTCGCCCGTCGAGGCCCAGGCGGCACTTGCGCCCGCATCGGCGAGCGGCTCCCGAAGTGAGGGGACCACCGGCGGCGCGCGACGTGCTACCTAAGTGGCACCGATGCGGCGTCGGTTCGTAGCTTGCTGGGTGACGCTTGCCACTTGCCTGGCCCCAGCGGCGTTGGCCAGCCCCCGCGACGGCGACGCGAAGAAGTCGATCGACGAGGCGATCAACAAGCACTACATCGCCGCCAAGTACGACCGGGCCGAGTCGCTCTTGGTCGCGGCGATCGGCGCGTGCAAGGGCCAGTGCAGCCCCCCGGTGGTGGCCAAGGCCTGGATGTACGTGGGCATCGTGCGCGGCGGGAAGAACGACCAGAAGGGCGCCAAAGAGGCGTTCGGCAACGCCTTCGCCGCCGACCCCAAGGTGGCGCTCGACGACGTGATCGCGACCCCCGAGACCCAGAAGACCTTCGCCGCGGCCAAGCGCTCGAAGAAGGGTGGGGCCGCAACCCCCACCGTCGACGTGCCGCCCGCTGGCGAAGATCCGGGCAGCGCGGGCGGCAGCCTGGACTGCAGTCCCAAGGTGAGCGAGGTCCAGGTCCGGCATCCCATTCCGGTGTGGTGCACCGCCGACGAGCGGGCAAAGCTCGAGCTGAAGTACAAGTCCGCGAGCGGCGACTGGAAGAGCGAGAAGATGAAGAAGCGCCGCGGGACGTTCCAGGCGACGATCCCCTGCGACGCCGTGCAGAAGAAGGGCACGGTTCGGTTCTACGTGCGGGCGCGCGACGAGAACGGCGACCCGGCGGGCACCTTCGGCAAGAAGAACGACCCGGTGAAGATCCGCATCGTGCGCGACAGCGAGGAAGAGCCCCCGGCTTTCCCCGACAAAGAGCCGCCCAAGCGCTGCCCGCGCGCCGGCGACGACGAGCAAGAAGAAGCGGGTGCGGCCTGCGAGACCAGCGACGACTGCGACACGGGGCAGTCGTGCGAAGACGGCGCGTGCCGCGGCACCAAGAAGAAGAAGGCAGGCGGAAAGGCCCGCAGCGCCTGGTTCGGCCTGCACTATGCCCACGACTTCGCGCTCACCAGCGGCAGCGAGGTGTGCAGCCGCGACAGCCAGAAGAACGAAGGCTTTGCCTGCTTCTACCAGGACTCGGAAACGCAGTACGAGTTCATGCCGCACCCCAACTACTCGAACGACATCAAGGGCGGGCTGGCGCCGGCCACGTTCCGCGCGTTGATCTCGTTCGACTACCTCTTGGGGCAGAACTTCACGACCGGCGTGCGCGTGGGTTATGCCTTCGGCGGCGGCCCGCCATCGGGTGCCAAGAAAGAGGCGAAGTTCTTGCCGTTCCACGCCGAGGTCCGCGCCTCGTACTGGTTCGGTGACGCGCCCTTCGCCTCGGACGGGTTCCGCCCGTACGTGGGCCTCGGCGGCGGCGCGGCCCAGGTGGACGCGAAGCTGCCGGTGACGGTGGGGGACTGCGCGGGCACGCCCGGTGGCCCACCCAGCTCGCCCAGCGACGACTTCCCCAAAGACACGGCTTATTACGTGAACTGCCGGCAGGGCAGCGCCAAGCCGGTGCCGCTTCAGCTCGACGTGTACAAGCGGCTCGGCCAGGGCTTCATCGGGATCCACGGCGGCCTGATGTACGCCGTGACCGTCGAGAGCGGCGTCAAGCTCGAGCTCAGCGTGATGCAGATGCTGCCCACCTCGGGGCAGGTGCTCGAGCCCTCGCTGGGCTACGTGTTCGGGTTCTGACTCGTGTTTCGCCCTTTCGGGCGAAA
>JAKLKA010000097.1 GCA_023150915.1 Polyangiaceae bacterium | reverse complement strand
CCGCCCGCTCCACCGCTGCCGCCCGCTCCACCGCTGCCGCCCGCTCCACCGCTGCCGCCCGCTCCACCGCTGCCGCCCGCTCCACCGCTGCCGCCCGCTCCACCGCTGCCGCCCGCTCCACCGCTGCCGCCCGCTCCACCGCTGCCCGCGGCGCCCCCCGAGCTCGCGCCGCCGGTCGCCGAGCCGCCGGCGCCGGCGTCGGCGCACTCGCAGGCACCGTAGGCGCCGTCCGAGCCGCACACCTTTCGAGCGGTGCAGCCAGAGCTGTGCTGACAGCTGACGACTTCGCCACTCGAGCAGCTGCCTTCGGTCGGGTTAGTCGTCGAAGACGAGCAGCTCGCCATCCAGAGGACAGACAACACTGCTGCCGACCAAACGCGGGGGGTTCGTTGCACCATCGCTCCGCAGCATACAATGGCCGCGCGAGAGAGGGTCAATCGCTGCCAACCAGCACGCGCAGCACGTCGTCGAAGCTTTCGAACATCACCGTCGGGCGGTGCGCCCGCAACAGCTCGGCGCTGGCGTAGCCCCAGCTGACGCCCCCGGCGGCGATTTGCTCGGCGGCCGCGGCTTCGATGTCTCGCACCTCGTCGCCGATCGAGATCGCGTGCTCGGGCGCGACCCCGCTCCAAGCCAGCACGTCGCGGAACTTGGCACGCTTGCCAAATAGACCGGCGCCGCACGCGTAGAAGTGGATACGCGCGGCGCTCTCGGGGCCCAAGATGGCGCGCACGTTGGCCTCGGCGTTCGAGCTCACGACGGCGGTGGTGAGCCCGTGGCGCGTGAGCTGCTCGAGCAGGGTGTGAACCCCCGGGAACAGCGGAATGCGATGAGTGTCGCGCGCCACCAGGCCGCGCACGTGGCGAGCGATGAAGGGCAACTTCCAGCGTGCCACGCCCAGGTGATCCAAGATGGCACGCGTGTCTTTGCCCCGAAGCCCGTCGAGCTCGTGGTCCGCCAGGGTCCGGAAGCGGTAGCGGCGCGCGACGTCGTTGAGGACGCTGCGCATCCAGTCGGCGCTGTCGGCCAGGGTCCCGTCGAAGTCGAAGATCACGAGCTTGTAGGCCGCGGCCCGACGCATGGTGCTCACTTCTCGATGAGCCGGTTCGCGCTCAAGTCCCAGCGGCCGTCTTTCAGGGCGAAGGTGGCGCGCCCCTCGAGCCCTTCGATGTCGTAATGGTAGAAGAGCTTCGCCTGCGTGCCGGTGCGCTCGACCTTGGTGAAGACCAGCACCGCTTCTTTCTTGGTCTTGGGCGCGGGCACGACCTTCACCTCGTGCGAGCCGGCGATCACGCCGAGCTTCGCCGGAAGCTTGTCGCCCGACAGCTTGAGCGGCGATCGCCCCGGCTGCTTCAGGTGCAGCTTGTCGAGCAGCCCCGGATCGCTCAGCAACACCTGCAAGACGGCCTCGAGGTCCTTGCCCTCGAGGGCGCCCGCGGCTTCTTCGGGAGCGGCGTCTTCTTTGGGCGCCGGCGCCCCGGACGCGCCCTCGGCAGCCTCGTCAGCCTGGGCGCCCGCGGCGGGCGGGTCCGCCGCCTTGGCTGGCGGAACGTTGCTCTCGGCGCCCTGTGCCGGACCGCCGGCGCCTGCGCCCCCACCGCAGCCACACGCGAAGACCAACGCCCACAAGCCCGAGCCACGCCCCACGGTCATGGCTCGATATCTACCATGGTTTGCACTTGCGTCCGGGACTGGAGATGCCCCGCCCTGCTCGCTGTCGCGCTACACTGACCGTCGTGAGCGCGCGCCGCCTGTCTGCCCTGGTGCTCTGCGCGGCGGGCGCCCTGGCGTCGGCGTGCTTCGACATCGCGCCAGCCGAACCCGTGCAGGGCACCGGCGGCGCAGGCGGGGCCAACGTGGGTGGGGCGGCGGGTTGGCCGTCGTCCGGGGGCATGGCGGGGCTGGGGAGCGCTGCGGGCGCCGGCGGAAGCAGCGCCGGCGGAACCAGCGCTGGCGGAACCAGCGCTGGCGGAACGGGCGCCGGCGGAACGACGGCCAGCGGCGGCTCGCCAGCGTTCGCGGTGAGCAGCGTCGCCTTCGACGGCATCAACGACTGGCTCGATCTCACGACCGGGTTCCAGGGTGTGTCCGACACCAAGACGGTGACAGGCTCGCTGTGGTTCAAGCGTGTGGGTCTGGGCAAACAGCAGTGCATCGGACCAGAAGGTGCGGGCTCGAACTCGCCCAACCAGCTCGAGTTCACCAGCAACGACTCGTTCCGCGTGGTCTGGCGCAAGTCCGGCGGCGGCGTGGCTTGCGATCTCTCGACCGCGGCCATCACCGACACGACGACCTGGCACCACGTGGTGTTCAGCGTCGACCTGGCCAGCATCAGCAAGAAACACCTCTACCTGGACGGGGCCTCGTCGATGGTCACCGCGTACTATGCCGACACCACCCTCGACAACACCGGGAGCCAGTGGGGCCTGTTCGCCGACAACGGCGGCGCCATGAAATACCAGGGCGAGGTCGCCGAGCTCTGGTTGGCGATGGGCACGTATCTCGATCTTTCGCAGCCTGCGAACCGCGAGAAGTTCCGCAGCGCCGCCGGCAAGCCGGTGGACCTGGGCCTCTCGGGTGCGACGCCGACGGGCGCCCCGCCGACGGTGTACCTCAGCGTGCGCCCCGGCGAGGCGCCCAGCCAGTTCGCCAAGAACCGCGGGACGGGCGGCGGCTTCTGGGTGCACGGGGCGCTGGCCACCGCAACCACGTCGCCCAGCGATTGAGACGCGCGCCGAGCGCCGCTCAGCGCGGCAAGAAGACCACTCCGTCGTAATCGAGGTGGGAAAACGGGAGATCGAGCCGAGCCTGCCGCCGGTGGGGCACGCGAAACAGCGAGAAGCCGTCGCCCAGGCGATCGCGCTCGAAACGCGTGGGGAAGTAGGCCAGGTGCATCAGCAGGGCGCCCGCGCGCTCTTCTGGCGTGGGCGCGTGCTCGATCTGGGAGCGCGTGTCCGAGTGGTGGCACGTCGCCAGCGCGCGCGCCATTGCGTCGTCGTCCCAGTCGCTGGGCGGAACGGTGTCGTCGTCGAGCTCGCTCGGCAGCGCCGGAACCGGATCGTTCCGCCGCCGCCACAGCGACGGCTCGTCGCGGTCTTCGGGCGTGAAGGGGTCGACGTACACGCCGTCGAGCCAGACGTTGAAGTGCACGTGGGGCGGCGCCCACGGGAACCCGACCAACGCGTCGAGGCCGCTGTAGCCCGACAGCGCAATGCGCTCGCCGCGTCGCACGCGCTGGCCGGGCGTGACCAGGGGTCGGCTCAGGTGGTTGTACGAGGTGACCAGCCCGTGGCCGTGATCGATCAGGATCTTGCGACCGCCGCGGTGAAACTCGCTGGATACGCGAAGCACCGTCCCCGGCGCCGCAGCGACCACGTTCGTGCCGGGCGGGATCGCGAAGTCCGTGCCGTTGTGGCTGTCGTAGGTGTTCTCGCCGCCGCGGAAGTCGCGCACGTCGGTCACCCGCACCGACCACCCGAGCTCGGGCGGAGGCTGCCGATAGTTGTAGAGGTTGGTGATGGGGACCCGCCGCCCCGCGGGTTGCTTGCCGAGCCACAGGGCAGCGCCCAGCCGGGGGTGGAAGTTGCGGAGCGAGCTGAGACCGAAGCGCGTCTTGGGCGTGCTCGCATCGCCGCGCAGCGCCAGCGCCACGTCGCGCGCCGTTTCGTCGAAGGGCTGCAGGCCCAGCGCCTCGACCAGCCCGATCCGTTCCCGCATCCCCCGGAGTCTCGCCCGACCGGGGCGCGGAGGGCCAGCCTTCTCGGTCTTCTGTCAGGGGTCGACGACCACGATTCGCGTTGCCGGCCCGCGCGTGACGATGGTGGCACGCCCCCCCATCCAGAACTGGCGGGCCCATCACCCCCCGGGTGGCTGCCCTGGCGCCGGGCCGAAGCGCTGCAGGTAGCGCTTCATGCGGAGCTTCTTCAGCGTCGCAGCAGAGCTCATGAAGCGGACCCTGCCGAAGATCGCGCGCTCGGGCGCCCACGGGCGATCGTAACGACCCAGGCACCAGAAGATGCCGCTGTACGAGCTTGGGTCGCGGCCGTCCAGGGCGTAGGTGTTGTTGAGCTCGATCAGCGTCGCCAGTGCGGCCCGAGGGCTGGGGCTCCACTCCAGGATCTTCTTGCCCCAGAGCATGCGCAGGGTGTTGTGCATCACCCCGGTCTGCACCAGCTCGCGCTGCGCGGCGTTCCACACCGGGTCGTGGGTCTCGGCCCGTGCGAGCTGCTCCAGCGAGTAGAGGTGCGGCCGCGGGTCACCCGCGTGCTTCTCCAGGGTGGCCTGGGCCCAGCTCGGCAGCGACTCGTATTGATCGAAGTCCGGGCGGTGCGCGCAGAAGGCGTGGCCCAGCTCACGCCAGGTCACGAGCTCGTCCACGAACGCCTCGGCCTGCGCGCTCATCCCCCAGAACCCTTGTTTTTGACCGGCGGCGCGCGGCGCGAGCGCGTCTGGCGTCCAGCCTTCGCGTGCGACCAGCGCACGCCAGATCTGGTGCACGCCGACGTGACCGAAGTGCAAGTAGGGCGACAGCCCACTCGCGGCGTCCAGATCCGGGTGCTTGCGCTCTTCGTAGCGCGACAGCTTGTGGTCCAGGAACTCGGCCAGACGCGCTGCTGCGGCGGCGGAACCGCCGCGGAGCCGGCTCGCATCCGCCAGCGGCTCATCGATGCCCGGTAGGCCCCAGCGCTCGACCACGCCCGGGGGCAGCGCGGAGAGCTGGGGCAGCCCGCGGGCGCGGGCCAGCGGATCGGGGAACGGCTGTGCCGTCAGGTGTGAGGGCAGCGTCTTCTGCAAGAACCGGCGAAAGTCCACCGCGCGGGCGAAGGCGCCCTCGGTCGCGCGCACGGGCAAGAGACCGACGCCGTCCACCGCCTCGAGGCGGACCGCCAGCTGTTTGGCCGCTGCCTCGAGCATGCGCGGCTGGAAGAACCCGGCCTGGTCGTCGGTCACCACCACCGAAGCGCGCGCGGCGAGCGCCGCCAGCAGGCCTCGGCCCGCGCCCGGCTCGGGCTCGACCCACGGGTAGTAGGCGACCCCGGCCCGCGCGCAGCGTCGCGCGTTGTCGCGCATCCCGTCCTTCACGAAGGTCGTCAGGCGCTGGCTGCTCCACGGGTAGGCCGCACGCAGGGGCTCGAAGACCAGCAGGGGCTGACCCAGCGCGTGGGCGTGCTCCAGGGCCCGATCGAGCGCGAAGCTCGCGCGGGTGCGTCGCGCGGCGACCATCCAGTACAGGACGTAGTCGCCCGAGCGGAGCGGGGCGGCGCTCAGCGCGCGGATCCGCAGCGAGGGGACGGGGTTCGAACGCCTGGAAAGGGGGCCGGCCGGTGTCACTGTAGACGAAATCTAGACACCAACCTTGACACAGGCAATAGACACTCACATAATCTGGACAGAACCGAGACATGGCTGCCCAGAACTTCGACATCGCGATCCTCGGCGGGGGTCTCCAGGGGGGCCTGGCGGCCCTGGCCGTCCTGAGCCAGCACCCCGACGCGCGGGTGGCCATGGTCGAAGCTGGCGCCCGCCCCGGCGGCAACCACACCTGGTGCTTCCACGCCGCCGATCTCGACGCCCACGGGGCGGCGCTCTTGGGCCCGCTCGTGGCTCAGCGCTGGGAGCGCTACGACGTCTTCTTCCCGAATCGCAGCCGCACGCTGCACACCGCGTACGCGGCAGTCACCAGCGATCGCTTCGCAGAGGTCGTCGAGGCGCGCTTTCGCGCCAGCCCGCGCTCGGCTCTGCTCACCGGCACCCGGGCGGTGAGCATCGACCCGCGTGGCATCGAGCTCGAGGGTGGCCGGCGCCTCGAGGCCCAGCTGGTGGTGGACGCTCGGGGCCCAGAGCGCTTCGAGAGCTTCGAGCGCGTCGCCTTCCAGAAGTTCGTGGGGCTCGAGCTCGAGCTCGCAGCACCCCACGGGCTGACGCACCCGGTGTTGATGGACGCGCGCGTCCCGCAGACCGACGGCTTTCGGTTCTTCTATCTTCTGCCTTTCGACGACCGGCGGGTGCTGGTCGAGGACACGTACTACTCCGACGGCCCGGAGCTCGACGTCCCGGCGCTCCGCGGCGAGGTGCTGGCCCACGCGCGTGCGCGCGGCTTCCAGGTCGCAGGCGTCGCACGCGAAGAGACGGGCGTGCTGCCCATCCCGGCCCGCTCGATCGGCGAGCCGCGTGCGGAGTTGCCGCTGCCGGCCGGCTACCGTGGCGGGTGGTTCCACCCGACCACCGGGTACTCGCTGCCTTCGGCGGCGCGGCTGGCGCTGCACCTGGCGGCCACGCTGGGCAAGAGCCCGTTCGGCGCCGAGTGGCAGCGCCTTCGGCGCGAGCACGCGCGGCAGCAGCGCTTCTTCGCGTTTCTGAACCGCCTGCTCTTCGGGGCGTTCCGACCTGAGGACCGCTGGAACGTCCTGGAGCGCTTCTACGCCCTGCCCGAGCCCACCGTCTCGCGCTTCTACGCCATGAGCACCACTGCGACGGATCGCGCCCGCATTCTGTGCGGTCGCCCTCCCCGCGGTCTGTCCGTACGCCTCGCCTTCGAAAACGGAGCCACCGCATGACGAACACCGCGCTAGTCATCGATCGAAATCCACCCGTCCTCGAGGCCCTCGAGGAGCAGTTCACCGACGCAGCGCTCGAGCGCCTGCTCGGGCTGGCCGGCGAGAAGGTGCCCTGGGCAGTCTGGGACCAGGCGCTCTACGGCCCGCTCGCCGACTTCCTGTCGCGGCCCGGCAAAGAGTTCCGCGCGCGCCTGGTCGATCTGGCCTGGGAGATGGCCGGCCAGCGCGGTGCGCCGCCGCCCGAGCTGCGGCTGGTGATCGAAGTGCTGCACGCCGGCTCGCTGATCGTGGACGACATCGAGGACGACTCGACCTATCGACGCGGCGAGCTCGCGCTGCACAAGAAGTGGGGCGTGCCGCGGGCATTGAACGCCGGCTCGTGGCTCTACTTCTGGCCCGACGCGCTGATCGAGCGGATGGAGCTGGCGCCCCCCATCGAGCTGGGGGTGCGCCGACTGGTGGACCGCACGCTGCTGCGCGCGCACCAGGGCCAGGCCCTCGATCTGTCGACGCGGGTGTTCGACCTGGCGCAGCGTGAGGTGCCCAGCGTGGTCAGCGTGACGACCCGCCTGAAGACGGGTGCGCTGATGCAGCTCGGCGCCGAGCTGGGCGCGGTGGCCGCCGGCGGCCCGCGCCCGCTGGTGGCGGCCCTGGGCCACTTCGGCCAGCGGCTCGGCGTGGCGTTGCAGATGCTCGATGACCTGGGCGGCATCGTCAGCGAGGCGCGCTGCCACAAAGGCCACGAAGACCTGCTGGGCGGGCGACCCACCTGGCCGTTCGCCTGGGTCGCGCGCCAGCTCGATCCGATGCACTACGCGAAGCTGGTGATCCTGGCGCGGCAGGTGCACCGCCGCGACGCACACCCCGAGCTGCTGGCCGAGCAGCTTCGGGACCTGATCGGCGAGCGCGGACGCGAAGCAGTCTCGCGCCACCTGGCGCAGGCGTTCGACGAGCTGGAAGCGGTGGTCGGCAAGGTGCCGGCGCTGGCGGACGTGAAGGCAGAGATCGAGTTGCTCGGGAGGAGCTATGGCTGAACGAATTTCGGGAACGCACCCGCGGCCGCGCCGCGCGGCAGTGGTGGGCAGTGGTTTCGGTGGGCTGGCCGCGGCGATTCGTCTGCAGGCGGCCGGTGTGCAGAGCGTGCTGTTCGAGGCTCGGGACAAGCCCGGCGGGCGTGCCTATGTGTACCAACAAGACGGCTTCACCTTCGACGCGGGGCCGACGGTGATCACCGCGCCTCAGTGCATCGAGGAGCTGTTCCAGGTCGCGGGCCGCAGCATGGCCGACTATGTCGAGATGCTGCCGGTGACGCCGTTCTATCGGCTGGCCTGGAGCGATGGCGACGCCTTCGACTACGTGGGCGACTCGGACGCGATGCTGGAGCAGATCCGCGCCCGCAACCCCGCCGACGCGGCGGGCTACCTGCGCTTCGTGGACTACACCAAGCGGGTCTTCGAGAAGGGCTACGAAGAGCTGGCGGCGACGCCGTTCCTGCGCTTCGTCGACATGCTCAAGGTCGCCCCGGATCTGGCGCTGCTGCGCGCCGACCGCAGCGTGTACGCCACCGTGGCGCGCTTCGTCCAGAACGAGCACGTCCGGCAGGCGCTCTCGTTCCACTCCCTGCTGGTGGGCGGAAACCCGTTCGAGACCAGCTCGATCTACACGCTCATCCACTACCTGGAGCGCAAGTGGGGCGTGTTCTTCCCGCGCGGCGGCACCGGCGCGCTGGTGCAGGCGCTGGTCCGACTTTACCAAGAGCTCGGCGGAGAGCTGCGCCTCTCGACGCCTGTCCGCGGGATAGAGCTCCGGGAAGAGACCGGTCGCACCGTGCATCGGGTCACCAGCGACCGCGGGCAAGAGGACTTCGATCTGGTGGTGTCGAACGCCGACCTGCACCACACCTATGCGAAGCTGTACGCGGGCGACGCGCGCGCCGAGCGCACCCGCCAGAAGCTGGAGAAGGCCGACTGGTCCATGAGCCTGTTCGTGCTCTACTTCGGCACCGACCGAAGCTACGACATCGCTCACCACACGGTGGTGTTCGGCCCGCGCTACGAGGGCTTGTTGAAGGACATCTTCGACGGAAGCTCGCTGCCGGACGACTTCAGCTTGTACTTGCACGCGCCCACCGTCACCGATCCGTCGCTGGCGCCACCGGGCTGTGGGGCCTACTACGTGCTTTCCCCGGTGCCTCACCTGGGCAACGCGCCGATCGACTGGGAGAAGACCGCGCCCCAGTACGCCGAGAAGATCCTGGGCTCGCTGGAGCGCCTGATGCCCGACCTGCGGAAGCACGTGGTCACCCAGCGCTGGTTCACCCCGCAGGACTTCCAGAGCGAGCTGTCGGCGTTCCACGGCTCGGCCTTCTCGGTGGCGCCGAAGCTGACCCAGAGCGCCTGGTTCCGCCCGCACAATCGTGATCCGAAGATCCCGGGGCTCTACATCGTGGGCGCGGGCACGCACCCGGGCGCGGGCCTGCCCGGCGTGATCAACTCGGCGAAGGCCACGCTGGCGGTGATCCTGGAAGATCTGGCGAAGGAGAAGGCAGCGTGACACACGACGCCCTGGCGGTGCTCGAGCACCACAGCAAGAGCTTTGCGCTGGCGGCGCGCCTGCTGCCCGAGGGGCGGCGGCACGACGCCGCGGTGCTCTACGCGTGGTGCCGCTACGCCGACGATCTGATCGATCTGTCCGACGGGGACCAGGCGCCGGCCCTGGCCCAGCGGCTGGAGCGCGAGCTCGACTCGGTCTACGCCGGACAGGCTCAGGCCGGCCCGCTGCTCGCGGCCTTCCAGCGGGTGGTGCAGGCGCGCGGCATCCCCCGCGAATACCCGGAAGAGCTGCTGCGGGGCATGCGCATGGACGCCGAGGGGTTCCGCTATCGAAGCCTGGACGACCTCTTCTTGTATTGCCACCGCGTGGCCGGCGTCGTCGGGCTGATGATGTGCCACGTGCTCGGCGTCTCGGACCCGAGGGCGCTGCGCCACGCCGCGCACCTGGGCATGGGCATGCAGCTGACCAACATCGTGCGCGACGTGCGCGAAGACCGGGGTCGCGGTCGCTGCTATCTGCCCGAGCAGCTGCTCGCGGAACCCGAACCGCGGGTGGCCGAGCGGCTATTGCGCGAGGCAGACCGCTTCTACGACTCGGGCCGGCGCGGCCTCTTGGCGCTGGACGCGCGCAGCGCCTTCGCGGTGCAGACCGCGGGTTTGGTGTACGCCGCCATCGGGCGCGAGATCCGGCGGCGCCGGTACGACCTGACACGCCGTGCCGTGGTGCCACGCTGGAAGAAGATGCTGCTCTGCGCTCGCGCCGCGCTCGCCAGCCTGCTCGATCTGCCCCGTCGTCTGCTCAGCCCACGCGCGCCGCTCCGCGCGCTGCCCATAGCGAGGTACCCCAATGACGTCCTCCCCGTCTAAATTCGCCCACGCCGACGAACATGCGGGCTATCCTGAGGCGTCGGAGGCCAGCCCCACGGCCTCGGAAGTCATCATGACCGCCGACGACGAAACCCCGCGCCATCGCATTGGAGCCGTGGCCCGATTGACGGGGATCTCGACCCACGCCTTGCGCGTGTGGGAGCGGCGCTACGGGACGCTCAAGCCCGAGCGCTCGGGCGGCGGCGATCGGCTGTACACCGACGGGGACGTCCAGCGCCTTCGCCTGATCAAGCGGCTGCTGGGCCTGGGGCACGGCATCGGCGACGTGGCCCGCCTGCCGGCGCCAGAGCTGGAGAAGCTCGTGGCGCTGCACCACGAGCCCGAAGAAGAGCCACCGTTCGAGCCGGGTCTGCAGCTCGTGCAGCGCTATGTCGGGCACATCGAGCGGCTCGATCTGGCCGCGGCAGAGCAGACCCTGGCGGGCGCCGCCCTGGCGCTGCCGCGCCGCGAGCTGATCGATCGGGTGCTGGTGCCGATACTTCATGAGATTGGCTCGCGCTGGCAGGGCGGCGAGCTGCACGTGGCGCACGAGCACGCCGCAAGCGCCATGGTGCGTAGCCAGCTTGGCGCCATGCTGCGTTTGTTCGCGCCGGATGCTAGCTCGCCGACGGCGGTGGCCAGCACCCCCGCCGGCGAGCACCACGAGCTCGGCGCGCTGATGGCCGCGGTGGTCGCGGCGATGAGCGGCTGGCGGTGTGTGTATCTCGGGCCGAACCTGCCAGCGTCCGAAGTGGCGCGGGCCGTCAAGTCCAGCGCCGCCGACGCAGTGCTGCTCTCTGCCGTGTGCCTGCCCGCTGAGGCCACGGCACCGTACGTTGCCGAGCTCGACTCAGCGCTTCCGGCGCACACCACCCTGGTCTTGGGGGGTCACTCGGCTCAGAGCATCACCGCACTGCCCCGGGGCGTCGTCCGGGTCGCCGATCTGGCCGAGCTCGAGAGCTGGCTCTCGGCAAGGGTCTCGCTGGGCGGCAAGCACCAGCCCCGGCGCGGCGCGCGCTGAGCCCGGGCTACTTCGCCGCCTTCTTCGCCTTCTCGTCGGCCTTCTTCGCCAGGTCGTCGAGGGCGGTCTGCAGCTGCTCGCGGGTGTAAGGCAGCTTGTCTATCGCCTCTTTCTCGGCCTTCTGCGCGCGCCGCAGCTTGGCCTTGGCGTCGTCGGCCTTCTCGACCCACGCCGACTTCTCGCCGGTTCGGGCCGACATGCTCAGCGTGTGCTCCATCATGGTCAGGGCCTTGTCGATCAAGATGCTGTAGCGCAGGCGCATGGCGCCCTCGAACAGTTGCTTCTTCTTGTCGGTGTCGGCCTTGGGCTGGGGGACGTCCATCAAGTCTTCGTGCAGCTTCTGGTAGAGCTCGCCGACACGAAAGCCCGCCATCGCCGACCAGTGGGCGTCTTGCGCGCGCATCGAGTCCGAGTAAGCACTCTGCGAGTCGAGCAAGAGCTGGCACCGCTCTTCGAGCACGACAGCGAAGTTTGCGGGCAGCGGGTTGAACCGGATCTTCTCGGCCCGCAGGCGGCGCACCTCGCCGAGCGCGAAGTAGAGCTGGGCCACGTCCCTCGGGATCTTGCCGGCGGCATCGAGGCGATGCTCTTCCACCAGGGTCCGCGCCTTCTCGATGTTGTAGGTCGCGCCGTCGACGTCGCCCTCGGACACTCGCCACAGGGCCTTTCCGCCGAAGGCGACGATGCTCTCGACGTGATCGCGATCGGGGTAGCGCGCCATGAACAGGTCCGAGGCTTCGCCGCAGCGCCGCCAGCGCTCGAGGAAGCAGCTCAGGCGGATCACCCTGAGCAGGGCATCGCGCGCCAGCGCGTGGGTGGGGAAGCGGCTGGCCAACTGCTCGAAGCGCACGAGGGCGGTCTCGCGGTCACCCGCCTGCTCGTGCGACAGCGCCCCCTGCTGCAGCGCCTCGGCCGCCCGCGGGCCGTTCGGATCGAGCCGATACGCCCGATCGAATCCCTTGGCCGCCTCGGCCGCGGCGCCGGCGGCCTGTCGGGCCGACGCCTCGGAAAACAGCTGGTCGATGTCGCCGTCACCGCCGGGCGTGATGACCTGGCGGGGAACCACCACCGGATCGCGCGGTGCAGACGCCGCCGATTCCGGGGACTTGGCAGCGCCCGGAGCGTGCCCCGCCCCCGAGGCACATCCAAGCGCCCAAGCAGCGGCCACGAGTGGTGCAAATCGCATGCTCGGTCAGTGTAGCGCGCGGCCTCCGGAGTTCCCGAAATTACCCGTTGACCCCGGGGGGAAGGCTCCTAAGTTGGATCCGTGGTCGTTACCGCCACAGCGCGTCGATCGCGTCCAGAGGGGGCATGAAGTCGCGCTGTGGTGTGTCCATACGATCGACGAACCGGAGGTCAGCCCATGGGTGAGCGCACGTCACGGAACAACCTGTCGACCTTGGAGCAGCAGCATCACGAGCTGAAGGGCATGGTGAGGGTGCTCGAACGCCGCGCCTACCTGACGCCTACGGAACAGCATCAGATGACGGAGCTGAAGAAGCAGAAGCTCGCCGCCAAAGATCAGATCGCCGCGCTGAAGCGCTGAGCGATCAGATCGTCACGCACTCGCCAGCCTGGCAGGTCTGGCCTTCGGCGCAGTCTTTGTTGGCGTTGCACTTGCCGGGCGCGGCGGGCGCGGGGGGCGCCTGCTCGGGGCCCTTGGTGGTCTCGGTCGCGGTCGAGCGGCTCTTGTCGAGGCGCTCGCCGCCGCCGTACACCTCTTGATTCAGGTCGTTCAGCGCCTCGTCGAGCCGCTGCTTCCACTGGGCGCTGAGCCCGCCCGGGTGCTCTTGCTCGACGGCCTTGGCCACCGCCAGCCAGTGGCGCGCGTCGGCGCGGAAGCCCAGGCGATAGTCCGCCATGCCACGCAGGTAGGCATAGCGAGCTTGGTCGGCCAGCTCGAGCGAATCCATGTCCGCCTCGAGCACGCGGAAGATCGCGAGCGAGCGCTCGTACTCGTTCTCTTCGTAGAAGCGCTGACCGCGATTCAGATCTTCCCGATAGGTGGCGCAGCCGACCACGGAAAGCGCCAACGCGCCCAGGGCGAACCAAGTACGAATCACGAGGGCGAGGGTAGCCTCACCGGTCCGGCCGGATCAACTGTCGGGGCTTTCGCCGGCAGATCGGCGGCGCCAGCGCATCCGAACCACGGGCAGGCCGTCCTCGATGGCCCGCCGTTCCCGCGGGCTCCGCGCCCCGTAGGGGTTCTCGCTGACGCGGGGGCCGCCCTCCCACGCGACGAAGGCCGGCTCTTCGGCCACCACCTGCTGGTAGCCATCGGCCCGCTCGGGCACGTCGGTCTGGACGAACAGCTCGCCCCCGGGCACCACCACCCGCGCGAGCTCTCGGCACAGGTCGGGGGTGAGCACCAGCCGCTTCTGGTGGCGCTTCTTCCACCAGGGGTCGGGGAAATGCAGGTAGGCGATCCGCACGCACGCATCCGGGAAGCGACCCAGGGCGGGGCGGACGTCCTCGGCGAAGACCCGCGCGCGATCACCGAAACCGCGCGCCGCCAGGCGGCGGTCGACCAGCGTCGCCCATTTGCGGCGGATCTCGAGGCCCACCAGACGTGCGCCGGGCTCGGCCTCGAGCCGCTCGATCAGAAACCAGCCGCGCCCCGGCCCAATCTCGAGCTCGATGGGGTCTGACCCGGCACCGACCAGCGCGCGGGGATCGACCACGTCACCCTCGGGCAAGCGGGGTGCATCGGCGTAGGGGTCGCTGCGCATGGGCGTCCGGATATCATGCCGGCGGTCCGAGATGGCAGCCCCCCGCCTTTTGACGAGAGCCAAACCGTGGCTGCCGTGGGCGGCGGTCTCGGCGGTGCTGGCCGTGGTCACGATTCGGGCCATCTTGACCGCGACCGGCGGCGAGCCCGCGGTGCCGCTGGACGACACCTTCATTCACTTTCAATACGCCAAGAGCTTTGCCAGCGGAAAGCCGCTGGCCTACTCGCCAGGCGCAGCGCCCACACCGGGCGCGACCAGCTTGCTCTGGCCGATGGTCTTGGGCGTGTTCCACGCACTGGGCCTGGGCGAGCTGCGTCTGGTCTGGGTCGCGTGGGTGCTCGGCTTCGCCAGCTTGTCGCTGCTCGCGATGGAGACCCACCGCCTCGCCCTCGGGCTCACCCGTCGCCCCGTGGCGATTGCGGCCGGTGCCATGGTGCCGGCGTTCGGCGGGCTGGTGTGGTGCGCGGGCAGCGGCATGGAGGTCGTCCCGTTCGCCTGGCTCCTGGTGTGGTCGGCGCGCCTGGCCGCCGATCAGGCCGAGAAGAGCGAGCCGCCAACGAGGGCCGCGCGCATCACGCTGGTGCTGGTCGCGTGTGCGGCGCAGCTGATGCGACCGGAGGGTGCGATTGCGCTGGTCTGCGCCGGCGTCGCCTTGCTGCGCCGCCCAGAGCGCGCGTGGGCGGTCGTGCCGCTGGCGGGGCTCGCGCTGCCACCGCTGCTCAATCGACTGCTCACCGGGCAAGCCGCGAGCACCACGGCGCTGTCGAAGTGGCTGCCGTTCAACCCGTACTACCAAGACGAACGTCTGTGGGGCGCCCTCGGCGGCAACCTCGAGCTGCTGTTCGGCACGCTGCTCGACGGCCGGGTGTGGAGCGCGATCTTCATCCCGGCGGGCGGTCGGGTGATCGCCTGGCTGGCGCTGCCGGCGCTGGTCTTCCTGGCCTTCCGGCAGAAGCGCGTGCACCGCGGCGCCTTCGTGCTGCTGGTCGCGCTCGGCATGCTGATCCCGGCCAGCTTCGACTGCATGCTGTGTAACCGCCTGCGCTACCTGTGGCCCTTCGCGCCGGCCTGGTTCATCGCCCTCGGGGCGCTGTGCGAGGGCATCGGGCTGGCGCTGGCGCGCTTCACCCCGCATGCCGGTGTCGCCCTGGCGGCGGGGCTGGCGGGGGCTTTTGCCTCGCAGCTCTCGCCGTCGATCGACGACCTGGCCCACAGCGCCGACGCGATCCGGAAGCAGCAGTCCAGCCTGGGGCGCTGGGCGAAAGACGCGCTACCCAAGGACGCGATCATCGGCGTGAACGACACCGGCGCCATCGCGTACTTCTCGGGGCGACGCACCTTCGACGTGGTCGGCCTCACCACCAAGAGCGAGCCGCGCTTCTGGGCCGCCGGCGCAGGGTCTCGCTTCGAGCACTACGAGCGCATGCCGCGACACGAGCTGCCGACGCACTTCATCGTCTACCCGGAGTGGATGGCGGTCTCGCCGCTGATGGGCGAGGTGCTCACCTCGCGGACGGTGGACGCCACCATCTTGGGCGGCAAGACCATGACCGCATACGTCGCCGACTACGCGCCGCTGCTGTCGGCGGAGAAGCCGCTGGGCGAGGTGAAGGGCGAGCTGGTCGACCGCCTCGACGTGGCAGACCTCGAGAGCGAGGCGGCGCACGGCTATGCGCTGTTCTGGGCGACGCAACCGGAGAACCGCGTGCACGAGAGCTGGGTCGACGAGCGGCATGCGGCGGACGGCGGGCGGGCGGGCCGCACGCTCGACCGCTTCACGCTGGCGGTGCGACCCGGGGCCAAGCTGGTGGCGCGGGTGATCGTCGACACCCCGATGGCGCTGGACGTCTGGGTCGATGGGAAGAAGCTGGACCCGCTCAGCGCCAGCGCCCAGCTCGACTGGCAAGAGCTGGCGCTCGAGCTTCCGGCCGACACGCCGGACAAGGTCGCGAGAGTGGAGCTGGCGCCGCCCAGTGGCCAGACTTTCACCAGCCTGCATTACTTCGTGCTGGCGGGGCCGTAGCACGTCCGCAGAAATTTGTGGCACGGGCCCGGGGCCGGCTCTAGGTTTCCGGCGTGCACCTCGCGGACGGCATCGTGACGAGCCCAGCGTGGCTGCTCGGCGCGAACGCCGCCGGCGCCGCGGCCGCGACGCTGGTGGCCCGGCGCGCCGAGGGCGCGCGCACGCGTGGGGTCGCCTTCACCGGCACGCTGGCCGCCTTCGTGCTGGCGGCGCAGGCGCTGAACGTGCCGCTGGTGCCGGGCGCCAGCGCGCACGTGATCGGCGCGGGGCTGCTCACGCTGGCGGTGGGGCCGGCGCGCGCGGTCCTGGCGCTGTGTGCGGTGCTGGTGGTGCAGGCGCTGCTCTTCGCTGACGGCGGGGTCACCGCGCTGGGCATCAACGCCGCGAACATCGCGGTGCTGCCGGTGCTGGCGGTGCACGTGGTCAGCCGGCTGTGTGGGCCCCAGCGCGTCGGGCTCGCCGCCGTGCTGGGCACCGTGATCGGCAGTGCGCTGGGCGCGGCCAGCCTGGCGCTCACGCTGGTCTTCGGCGCCAATGTCCCGCCCGCGCTGGCGTTCGGCTGGCTGGTGGGCTTGCAGACGGTGGCCGGCTTGATCGAGGGGGTACTCACCGCGCTGGCGCTGCGCCACTTGATGCGCGCGGCCCCGGGCATGATCACGGTCGCGCGGCCCTGGGCTCACCTGCCCGCGTTGCTGGACGAGAGTCCGGCGCCGGCGGGCTCGCAGCGAGCGGCGCTGGTCTGGGCGGCGCTGGCGGTTGGGCTCACCTGCGCGCTCTTGCCGCTGGCCACCGACACGCCCGACGCGCTCGAGCGCGTGGTGCAGCGGGCCGGGCCGTGAGCCTGACGCCGTCGGCGCGCGTCGCCTGCCTGCTGGTGATCGTGGCGGGCATCGGCACCGCACCCCTCGACTCGGGGCGGAGCCGCGCCGCGCTGGCGGCCGTGCTGCTGGGGGTCGTGCTGATCACCCGCCCACGCCCGGGTTGGCTGGTGCGGCGGCTGGTCCCAGCGCTCGCGGCGCTGGGGGCGTTGCTGGTGCCGCTCTGGATCGCCGACGCCGACCGCGGGCTCTCGATCGCGCTGCGCGCCGGCAGCGCGGCGTTCGCCGGTTCGTGCATCGCCAGCACGCTCTCGCTGACCGAGCTCGGGCCCGCGCTGGCGGGGGTGGGCGTCCCCAGGGCGCTGGCCAGCGTGGTGCACACGCTCTTGTGGCAGCTCGAGCACGTGGGCAGTGAGGGTCGCCGCCTGATCTTGGCGCGGCGCCTGCGCGGCGCCCGCGGCTTTGGCCCCGAGGTCTTGTCGCAGCTCTTGCTGCGCACGGCGGCCCGGGCCGAGCGCGTCGATCTGGCGATGCGCCTGCGTGGGGCCGAAGGCGCTCCGGTCGGCCCGCGCTTCGGCACGGCGGGCGTGGTGTCGTCGCTGGCCGCGCTCGGGTTGGTCGCTGCCCTTCACTGGCTTCCGCCATGACACCCGAGGGCATCGAGCTCGCGGGGGTGCAGGTGTGGCGCGAAGACGGTCTGGGCGGCGAGCCGGCAGAGGTGGTGCACGGCGTGAGCATCGCCATCGAAGCGGGCCGCCGCGTCGCGCTGGTGGGCGCCAACGGGGCAGGCAAGACCTCGCTCTTGCTCGCGCTGGTCGGGGCGGCGCGCTTCGCCGGGACGATCCGGATCGGTGATCTCGCGCTCGATCGTCGCAGCCTGACCCGGGCGCGGGCAAAGCTGGGCTTCGTGTTTGCCGAGCCCGCCGATCAGCTGTTCTCGGCCACGGTGCTGGACGAAGCCGCGTTTGCCCCGCGCCAGCGCGCTCTGGCCGACGCCGCGCTGCGGGCCGAACGCGAGCTGTCGCGGGTGGGGCTCACCGGTCTGGAAGAGCGCGCCCCGCAGTCGCTGAGCCTGGGTGAGCAGCGCCGGCTGGCCATCGCGGCGGTGCTCTCGGCCGACCCCGCGGTGCTCTTGCTGGACGAACCCACCGCCAGCCTCGACTCGCGCTCGCGACGCGCGGTGCTCGAGGCCATCCGCGCCTGCCCGGCCACCACCGTCTTCGCAACCCACGACCTCGAGGCGGCGCTCGAGCTCGAGGCCGACGTGCTGGTGCTGGCCGGCGGGCGGCTTCTGGGCCACGGCGCCGCGGTCGAGACACTGGCGGACGCGCGATTGCTGGACGCCGCGGGGTTGGATGTACCCGCTCGGCTCGCCGCCAAGGTATAGGGGAGCCCATGCGCCGCCGGCCGCTCGGAAAAACGGGCCTGAGCGTGACCGAGCTTTCCCTCGGCACCTGGGGACTGTCCGGTGACGGCTACGGGCCGGTGACCGAGAGCGAGCAAGACAAGGTCATCGACCGGGCGCGCGCGCTGGGCGTCAACCTGTTCGAGACGGCGGACGGCTACGCGGGCGGAGCCATGGAGCGACGCCTGGGCGAGCGCCTGAAGGGCGCCGACGACATCCGCATCGTCACCAAGATCGGCACCGACCGCGAGACGTCCGTGCCGCGCAAGCGCTTCGACGCCAAGTACCTCGAAGCGGCCTTCGACGCGTGCCGCCAGCGCCTGGGGCGCGACGTGCTGGATGTGGTGCTGCTCCACAACCCCTCGAAGGTGGCCCTCGACGGCAACGAAGCGTGTGAGACCCTGGCCCAGCTGGCCGCCGGCGGCAAGCTGCGGGCCTGGGGGGTCAGCGCCGGCAACGCCGCGGTGGCTCGCGCCGCCATCGAGAAGGGCGCGCAGGTGATCTCGCTCGCGCTGAACGTGTTTGCCGCCGACGACCTGGCGTCGCTGAGCAGCGACATCGATCAAAAAGAGGTCGGCCTCTTGGCGCACTCGGTGCTCGCGTATGGGCTGCTCTGCGGCCACTGGTCGGGCGACAAGGCGTTCGCCGACAACGACCACCGCGCCGAGCGCTGGACCAGCGACGAGCTGCGCCGGCGCATTCGTCAGCTGGACGCGCTTCGCCCGGCGGTCGGCGGCGAAGTGCTCTCGATGCGCGCCGCCGCGCTGCGCTGGGTCTTGCACCACCGCACGGTGAGCTCGGCGGTGCTCGGGCCACGCAGCTGCTTGCAGCTCGACCAGCTGGTGCGCGAGGCCGGCAAGGGCCCGCCCTATCTCGAAGACTGGGCCCTGGTCGCGCTGCGAAACCGCCTGCACGAAGTGGGGGTCGACGCGTGAACGAGCTGCTCGACGTGCTCTCCGAGATCGCACGCGAGGCGGCGGCCCTGATCAACGCGGTGTACGCCCAGCCCTTCGAGGTCGAGTACAAGTCCCCGCGCGACCCCGTGACGCTGGCCGACCGCCAGGCCAACGAGCTGATCTGCCAGCGCCTCGCTCGGGCGTTCCCCGGGGTGCCGGTGGTGGCCGAAGAGAGCGACCCGGCGTCGTTCGCGGGCTATCGCACGGCCGAGCGCGCCTTCTTCGTGGACCCGCTGGACGGCACGCGCGAGTTCGTGAAACGAAATGGCGAGTTCGTGGTGATGATCGGCCTGCTCGAAGCCGGGCGCCCGGTGGCCGGCGTGATCCTCGCGCCCGCCACCGGCATCCGCTGGGTGGGTGGGGTCGGCGAGAGCGCCGCGGTCGTCACCTCCGACGCGCGCACACCGCTCTCCGTCAGCGCCACGCCCACGCTCGCCCAGGCGCGCGTGCTCTCGACGCGCTCGCACCGCAGCCCGGCGCTCGAGCGCGCGCTGGCAGCGCTGGGCGTTCGCCAGCTGGACGCACTGGGCAGCGCGGGCTTGAAGTGCGCCGAGGTGGCCGCCGGCACTGCCGACGCGTACGTGGCGCCGGCGCGCGCCGGCAGTCGCTGGGACCTGTGCGCCGGCGAGGCGATCATCCGCGCCGCCGGCGGCAAGCTCACCGACGCCTGGGGCGAGCCCATCGATTATCGCAGCGAGAGCCTGGTGAACGAGCGCGGTATCGTGGCCAGCAACGGCCACCTGCACGCCGAGATCTTGGCGCGCCTGGCCGAGGCTCGGAGCGCGCCATGAAGACCCACGCCGACGTGGTGATCGTGGGCGGCGGCATCATGGGTCTGGCGATCGCCTACGACCTGGCGAAGCACCACCGCCAGCGCAACGTCGTGGTGCTCGACCAGTCGTACCTGTGCAGCGGCGCCAGCGGGCGCAACGGCGGCGGTGTGCGCGCGCAGTGGTCCAGTGAAGACAACGTGCGGCTGATGCGCGAGTCGGTGGAGATCTGCCGCGACTTCGCGCGTGAGCACCGGATCAACACCTGGTTCCGCCAGGGCGGGTACCTGTTCTTGGCGCGCAGCGCCGACAAGGCGAAGAGCCTGGAAGAGAGCGCCAAGCTGCAGAACGAGTGCGGGCTGCCGACGCGCATGCTCACGCCCAGCGCCGCCCGCGAGGTGGTGCCCGAGCTCTCGACCGAGGGCGTCGTGGCCGCCTGCTACAACCCCGACGACGCGGTGGTGTTTCCGTGGCCCTTCGTCTGGGGTTATGCGGAGGGGGCGCGCGCACACGGGGTCGAGGTCGAGACCTTCACCAAGGTCACGGGCATCGAGACCACCAGTGGGCGAGTCAGCGCGGTGGTCACCGACAAGGGGACCATCCGGACCAGCGTCGTGGTGAACGCGGCCGGCGCCCTCAGCCCGGAGGTGGCGCGACTGGTCGGCATCGAGCTGCCCAATCGACCCCATCGCCACGAGATCTGTTCGAGCGAGCCGCTCAAGCCGTGGCTGGAGCCGCTGGTGGCCGACCTGAGCAACGGCCTCTACTTCTCACAGTCCACGCGGGGCGAGATCGTCGGCGGGGTGAGCAACCACAAGGTGCCCCCCGGTGCGGATCAGGGCTCGTCGTATCGCTTCCTCTCGCTCTACTCGCGCGCGCTCTTGCAGGCCTGCCCCATCTTGGGGTCCGTGAAGATCCTGAGGCAGTGGGCGGGTCTGTACGACATCACCCCGGACTCGAACCCGATCGTCGGCAAGGTGGACGGGCTCGAGGGCTTCTTCCTCGCGTGCGGGTTCATGGGTCACGGCTTCATGATGGCGCCGGTGATCGGCAAGATGATGGCCAAGGTGGTCGCCGGCGGCGCGGTGCCCGAGGTGTTCGAGCGCTGGAACCTGCGTCGCTTCGCCCGGGGCTCGCTGCTCAGCGAGGGCATGATCATCGGCTGATGGGTGCCGTCTGCTGCACCGCGTCATTTCGTGCCCGTTCGTTGACAGCGGCTTTGCGGCCGACGTACCGTCCCGCGGGGTTTTGGAACCGCCGGATTCGTGGGGCTTTCGCGCCCTTCCGGCGCCCCTCCCGGACCCAAAACAGAGACCTGACCTTCGGAGGCAACACGAGATGTTCCGTTCCTCGCGCGCGCGTGCGTCGCTCATCCGCTCCCTGCTCCTCGGCACCGCCACCACCGCCTTCGCGGTCACCGCGTCCAGCGTGCTCCTGGTCGGCTGCAAGGACGAGAGTCAGCCGGACTATTGGGTCGAGAAGCTGAACGAGGACTCGTGGCGCGCCCGGGCGGTGACCCGCCTCGGCCAGTTCTACGAGGATGCCAGCAGCAAGGCCAAGGGCGACAACAGCACCCCCGAGGTCCAGGCCCTGCTCAACAAGATCGTCGAGCCGCTGACCAAGACCTATGTCGAGAAGTACGACAAGATGGACGGCAAGACGCGGGTCGCCCTGATCAAGCTCCTGGCCTCGGTCCGCGACAAGCGCACCGAGCCGGCGCTCAAGAAGGCCTTCGAAGAGTTCGCGAAGAAGCCGGCCACCAGCAAGGACGACGCCGACATCAAATGGGCGGTGCGCGCCTCGGCCGACCTGAAGCTCGACTCGCTGGCCGACCCGCTGGTGCAGGCGTTCTTGAAGCTGCGTGCCAGCACCATGCTGGGCGGCATCACGTACAAGGACTTCAACGACGCGATGGTCCAGATCAAGTCCAAGAGCTGGACGGGCCCGCTGATCTCTGCCCTGGAAGCGCCGATCGAGCGCCCAAGCGGCGACAAGGACAAGGACAAGATCGACCCCTACAAGGACCAGCTGTTCTGGCAGACCACGGCAGCCCAGGTGCTGGGCGAGCTTGCGGCGCCCGAGGCCGTCGAGCCAATGGTCAAGATCATGCTCGATCCGGCCAAGGCCGACTGCCAGGCCACCGCGGTGCTGGCCATGGTCAAGATCGGCAAGCCCGCGGCCGACGCGGCCATCAAGCTCTTGAAGGGCGAAGACGAGAAGATGATCGCCTTCCACTATCGCCGTCTGAAAGAGCTGAAGCAGATCAAGGAAGACGACGAGAAGAAGATGAAGGAGAAGCCCTCCGATGCGCCGCACGTGCAGACGGCGGCCATCATGGTGGGCACCATCGGGCGCGGCGAGGGCGTGGGCCCGATGCTGGACGCCCTGAAGAAGGCAGAGAAAGACGTGACCCGCGCGCTGATCGCCCGCGAGCTGGTCAAGCTGCCGAAGTCGCCAGAGTCGCTGGCCGGCTTCAAGGAAGCGTTCGAGAAGATCTCGATCGAGGCCAACGTGCCGCCGGGCATGAACGCCCTGCAGATGCTGGCCGAGGCGGCCGGCCAGTTCTACAACTCGGACCTGGTCGACTGGCTGCTCGAGCGCGCTGAGAAGACCAAGGGCAGCGGCGACGACCTGAAGGCGCTGCAGGGTGCCATCGTGGTGACCGCCATCAAGCTCGCGAAGGTGGATCAGCTCGAGAAGGTGAAGGCGGCCGTCGACAAGTACGGCACCAAGCTCGAGAAGGACCTGTACGCTCAGGCCGAGAAGCTGGTGAAGCAGTGCGCCGGCCAGGCCGAGTGTTACCTGGGCGAGATGGAGAAGAGCTCGAACCAGGAGCAGGCCACCCAGTTCGTCGCCATCAAGAGCGGCTACATGGCGGCCATCTTGGGCGGCGAGGCCCAGCGCGACGAGCTGGTGAAGCGCATCGAGTCGTTCGAGAACGCGGCGGTCCGCTTCGTGGCGGCGCAGACCATCGACCACCTGTCGCCCAAGGGCTCGAAAGAGGCAGCCGCCAAGCTGCGCAAGGTCGTCGACAAGAACGCCGAGAGCGGCGACAAAGACAAGATGGCCGGTGACGCGCCCGTCAAGCAGGTCATGTACCGCATCGAGGCTCGCGCCAACTGATCCGCTCCGCTGGCCCGCGGGGCCAGGAAGATCTCCGATGGCCAGTGTCCGGCTCGAGGTGTTGAACGGCGGCTCCAAGGGCCGCGTCCTCGAGCCGGAAGGCGACGTGATCCGCATCGGGCGGTCTCAGTCGAACGAGCTCGAGCTGAGCGAAGCACACGTCTCGGCCGAGCATGCCCGGCTGGTGGTCGGCGCCGAGCGCGTGACGCTGGAAGATCTGCGCAGCACCAACGGCACCGCCATCGTGCGGGGCAGCCAGCGCATCGTGCTGGGCGACTCGACCTCGCTGCGCACCGTGCTGGAGTCGGGCGACGTGCTCGAGCTGGGCGGCACCGTGGACGAGGGCACCCACGTTCGCATTGAGCTGGGGGCCGAGCGCGAGCCCGCCCACGTGGTGAGCATTCGGCCAATCGCCGAGCTGCCCGGCGTGACCGCCTCGCCCGAGCGCAACACCGGGGTGCTCGCCACGCTGTTCCGCGTCGAGAAGGCCATCGGCGGCGCGCCGGATCTGGACGGCGTGCTGATCGCCGTGGCCGACGCGGCCCTCGAGCTGGTGCCCACCGCGACCCACGCCACCTTGGTGCTGCGCGACGACATCGACGCCGAGACCGATCGCGACGAAGCCGGCTATGTGCCGGTGCTCACGCGCGTGCGGGGCGCCGCGGGCCGCGGCGAAGCGCCGCCGGGGCCGGTGGCGGTGACGCGCAGCGTGTTCCGCAAGGTGGTTCGCGAGCGCGCCGCGGTGCTCGCCGCCGACGCGCCCAGCGAGTCGTTTTCTTCCGAGTCGCTGCTGGGCGCCAGCATCCGCAGCACCATTGGCGTGCCGCTGTGGAAGGGCGACGAAATCTTGGGGGTGGTGCAGGTGGACAACCGCGCCACGCCCGGCATGTTCGACTCGGCCGATCTCGAGGCGCTGGGCGTGCTGGCGGCCAGCTCGTCTCTGGCCATCGCCAACGCGCGCCTGGTGCGCCGGCTCAGGGCGGCGGAAGAGCAGCTGCAGAAAGAGAACACCTTCCTCAAAGGGCGCGAGCGCGCCAAGTCCAGTGGCGCCACCGAGATCATCGGGCAGAGCCGCGCCATGCGCGATCTGCTCACCCAGCTCGACAAGGTGGTCGACACCCGTGTCACGGTGTTGATCGAGGGCGAGACGGGCACCGGCAAAGAGCTGATCGCCTCGGCCGTGCACTATCGCTCGCGCCGCCGCGGGAAGCTGTTCGTGGCGCAGAACTGCGCTGCGCTGCCCGAAAACCTGCTCGAGAGCGAGCTCTTCGGTCACAAGCGCGGCTCGTTCACCGGCGCCACCGAAGAGAAGCGGGGCCTGTTCGACGTGGCCGACGGCGGCACGCTGTTTCTCGACGAGGTCACCGAGATGCCGCTGGCCCTGCAGGCCAAGCTGCTGCGCGTGCTGCAAGAGGGTGAGATTCGTCCGGTGGGCGCCACCCACACCAAGATCGTGGACGTGCGGATCGTGGCCGCATGCAACCGGAACCTCGAGAAAGAGGTAGAGGGCGGTCGCTTCCGACAGGACCTCTACTATCGCCTGAAGGTCTTCCCGATTCGTGTGCCCCCGCTGCGCGAGCGCCGCGACGACGTGCCGCTCCTCGCCGGGCATTTCTTGCAGAAGTATTCTCGCGAGGTGGGCCGCCCGGTGGCGGGCTTTGCCCAGGGCACGATGGAGCTCTTGATGAGCTACGAGTGGCCCGGCAACGTGCGCGAGCTCGAGAACGAGGTCCAGCGCCTGGTGATCCAGGTCGATGCCGGCGCCTTCATCACGCCCGACCTGCTCAGCCCGCGCGTGCGCCAGATGGAAGCGACCATTGCCCATGCCGGCGCGGTGAAGGGCACGCTGAAAGAGATGGTCGAGCAGGTCGAGAAGTATTTCATCCTCGAGACCCTGCGCGAGCACGGCAACAACAAGACCAGCGCTGCCAAGACCCTGGGCATCACCCGGGAAGGGCTGCACAAGAAGCTGAAGCAGCTCGGCATCGGCTGATGGTCGGGCGGCGCGACTTTCTGCTCGGCCTGACCCTTGCCGCCTGCGTGCCGGTGCGCACGGTGGAAGTGCCGCCGAACGTGCCCCGCCAGGGCGCGAAGAAGCCGGAGCTCTTGCTGCAAGAGATCGGGGACTATCAGTGCTCGTTCTGCGCCGCGGTGCAGCCCGCGGTCAAACGCCTGATGGCGACCTACGGCGAGCGGGTGGCGCTGGTCTGGCGCGACTACCCCCTGGACCGCCACGAGCACGCGCTGGGCGCCGCCGAAGCCGCCCGCGAGGTCCGCGCGCAGCTCGGAGACGACGCGTTCTGGAAGTACCACGACGTGTTGTTCCGGAACCAGCGCGCGCTGGCACCGGCGGATCTGGTGCGCTACGCCGAGGCTCTGGGGGTGGATCAGAAGCGGCTGTCGCGGGCGCTCGAGCTGGGCATTCACCGCGACGGCGTCCTCGCCGACAAGCGCGAGATCGACGCGCTGAAGCTGCCGAGCTTCGGCACGCCGGCCTTCATCATCGGGGCCGACGTGTTCGTGGGCGGCTACAGCTACGAAGAGCTGGCGGGGCTGGTGGAAGACGCGTTGTGACCCGGCGGGAGCCGTAACTCGCGTGGGCGTGTCGGGGTGCCGGTCGGTGAAGGTGGCGGTGGGGGCGGCGGTGGCAGAGACCGCGACGGCGGCGGTGCCTGCGGCGGCGGTCTCACTGCACCCAGCCGGGCGTGTCCTGGCATTGCCACTTGAACCCCGCGTAGTCGAGGTCGATGTCCACCAGATAGGTCTTCACCGTCTTCTTGTCGAACCACCTTCCGTACACGTGGCGGCCGTGCACCGACTTGTACGCAATCGTGCTGCCGAAGTTCACGTCTGGCAACTGGCACCGCTTTCCCGTGGCCAGGTCGAGCGTCGCGAGCGCCGTGCTTCCTCCGTAGTACGAGCCCCAGTTTTCGGGGTTCGGATCCGCCGCACCGAGCGGAGGTTCGTTCCACACCACCAGCCCGTCACCAATGCCGGGATAAACCTTCGCTCGCGGCTTGTCGGGCGAGTCGAACGTCGCGCGACGGGTCTTCCCCGTCGTGAAGTCATGGAAATACACCTCGCCGCCCTTGCGGGTCGAGAACACGTGAGACCCCGGCCCCGGCGGGTCCCGGTAGTCGATCCAGGAGTACTGCTTGCGATCCGCTGAGCAGCTGCCGTCCACTTGCAGCTCCTTGCCGTCATCGAGCTTCTTCTTCCCCTTCATCTCCGGCAGCTCGGGGTCGAGGACGTAGATCTTGCCGTTTTCGCAGACGAGCAGGCTCTCGGTGGCGCACATCGAGTAACACGAGCCGAACGCCAGCCACTTCTGCTCGCCGGTCTGGCGGTTGCGCGAGTGGATCCCTTTGAAGGTGTAGAACACGTACTTGTCATTCAGAGCCGTCAGCTCGCTGCCGTCTGCGCTGCCATCAACGGGCTGCCACCGGAAGACGACTTTGGTTTCGCCGGTGAGCAGGCTCGTGAGCTCGATCTGGCCGTCGCCTATGCCGAAGGACCGCGCGCTCGACATGTAGTCGCCCCAGATGCCGAGCTGGATGTGCCCCGTGCCGTTCTTGCGAGGCACAAGCGAGGTGGTGCTCTCTCCGACGCGGGAAAGAGCCACGCCCTGCCCGTTGGACGAGAGCCCCATCACGCGCGAGGAGGTGTGGCCCGGGATGTCGCCGGCGCTGCTGATCGGCACGTTGAGCGCCACCCGACACCCTGGCCCGCAGTCGGGGTTCTTCTCGGGGCCCACGGTGGGCCAGTCCTTCGGCTTCGTCTCGTGCCAGACCGGATCCCACGGCTCGGCCCCGTCACCGTCCGCCACGTCGATGGCGGCGTCACCCGCCGCGCCGCCGGTGCCGCCCGCACCGCCGCCGTCTTCGCCACCGGGACAGCCGCCGAGCACCAGGAACGGCGCCACCACCACCAGCGCGCCACCGAGCCAGGTTCTCAGGCGCTGGGGTCCGGTGGGCATCGCTCTCTCACTGCACCCAGCCGGGCGTGTCCTGGCACTGCCACTTGAACCCCGCGTAGTCGAGGTCGATGTCCACCAGATAGGTCTTCACCGTCTTCTTGTCGAACCACCCTGCGTACACGTGGCGGCCGTGCACGGACTTGTAGAACAGGCTGCCGAAGTTCTCGTTCTGCAGCTGGCACCGCTTTCCGGTGGCCAGCTCGAGCGTCGCCAGAGCTTCGGCCACGCCGTAGTACGAACCCCAGTCCTCGGGACTCGGGTCCGCCGCGCCGAGCGGCGCTTCGT
>JAKLKA010000096.1 GCA_023150915.1 Polyangiaceae bacterium | reverse complement strand
CCCGCGCCGCCGCCGCCCCCTGCCGCGAAGCCCGCGCCCGCGCCGCAGCCACCGCCGCCCGCGGCCGCGGTCGAGAAGCCCGCCGCACCCCCCGCGCCCAAGCCGGCTCGCATCGATCGGCCGCGGCGGCCCACGCCGATGTCGCCCAACGACGCCACGCGCCACCTGGCGCAGGCCTGGGAGCACCTCACCAACGAGCGCGCGACCGAAGACGTGATCAGCGTGCTGTGGGGCCAATGGGCGCTCGAGACCGGACGAGGGCGCTGGATGGTCGACTACAATTACGCCGGGCTGAAGGGGCGTGCCCCCGACGGCGGCACCGCCAACTGGTGGACCTGGGAAGAGCCCAAAGACAAGAAGGATCGCGCGCTCCGGATCCGCGCGCGCTTTCGGAGCTACGAAGCCCCCGAGCACGGCGCGCTCGACTATGTGGACATGCTGCTGCGCCGCTATCCCAAGGCCGTGGCGGCCGCGCGGCGTGGCGACGCGGTGAACTTCATCCTCGAGCTCGATCACGGCGGCTTCTTCACCGAGCGCCCCGAGCACTACGTCCGTTCGGTGGTCAGCCTGACCCGTGAGTTCCGTCGCGACGGCTACGCCGTCTTGTTCCGCGAGTAGCTGCGATGCGCATCGTCCTCGTGCTCGACCCGCCGGTGTTCAAGACCAGCCCCGCGGCGTGGCTGCGCGAGTCGCTCGAGGCGGGCTCGGCCTCACTGGTGACGCTGCCCGGGGTCGACCCGCTGACCCGCGCGCTGGCCGAAGCGCTGGGCGCCCACGAGCCCGGCGACGACGGCTTCGTGGTGCTGGCCCGGGCGGGCACCGGCCGCTGCTCCACCGCCGACTGGGACGCGCTCGAGCTCGGCAAGCGCGTGCGCCGCATCGAGCCGGTGGAAGATCCGGCGGTCGAGGGCGCGATCGTCGAGGGCGCGCAGCACTTCGACGCCGGCGACTGGGAGCGGGCGTATCGCGCGTACTCCATGGCCGACTCGCTGCTCGCCTGGGAGCACGGCCCGCGCCGCGCCGAGGTCCTGGTGTGCCTGGGCAACATCGAGTCGGCGCGGGGCAACGCCGCGGCTGCCGCCGCGCTGCTCGACCGCGCGCTGGCCATCTTCCCCGATCACCAGGCGGGCCTGTGGCGCCGCATCGAGCTGGCGCGCGCCGCGCACGAGGCCGCCATCGCCGCGGCGCTCGGCCGTCGTTTGATCCCCCGCGCCCCCAGCGACGCCGCACGCGCCGATCTGCTCTCGGCCATCGCCGACGACTCGCTGACAGCGACCATCGAAGCGCTGCAGCAGGCCCTGACCCTCCGGCCCCGGGACCCGCGCTTGCTCGAGCGCCTGCAGGCCGCGCTCGAAGCCGCGGGGCGCTGGCGCGAGGCCGTCGACACCAAGGTCGCGCTGTCCGAAACCATCCAGAGCCCCCGCGATCGCGCCCGCGCCATGACGGCCGCCGCCGGCATGTGCGCCCGTCGAACCAGCGACGTGCCCCGGGCCGTGGCGCTGTACGAAGCCGCCATCGCCGACGACCCGTCGGCCCCCGGGGCCTTCGAGGCCATCGAGGCCGTGCTGCTGAAGAACGAGGACTTCGGCGGCATCGAGCGCGCCACCGTTCGCCAGCTCGAGCGCCTGATCGAGCGTGGCGAAACGGCCGCGGCCACCGGCATGCTCGACCGCCTGGCCACCCTGCGCGCCGATCGCCTGTACGACATCCACGGCGCCATCGTCGCGCTCGACCAGCTGGTGGTGCTTGCGCCGTCGAACGTCGACGCGCGCCTGCGGCTGGCGGCGCTGCTCGAGCGCACCGATCAGATCGAGCTCGCGGCGCGCTGCCTCGAGACCGCCGCCGAGTGGGGTCCCACCCGCCCGGACACGTTCCGCGATCTCCATCGGGTGTGCCATCGGCTGAGCGACGTAGATCGAGGCTATTCGGCCTGCGCCGTGCTGGTGCAGCTGGGCGAGGCCGACGTCGACGAGCAGGCGGAATATCGGCGCTTCGCCCCGGAAACCACCCCTCGACCGCGCGCCACGCTCGACGCCGCCGCCTGGGCCGAGCTGTATGCCGCCGAGCACGACGAGGTCGTCTCGCGCGTGGTGCGGGCGATCGCGCCGGCCGCCACGGCGCTGCGGATCGAGCAGCTCCGTGCCGCGAAGCGCCTGCCCGAGCTCGCCGAGAGCGAGCGCCACGATCCCGAGAAGACCACCCTCACGGCGGTGCGCACCGTGGCCTGGGCATGCGCGGTGCTCGGCATTGCGCTGCCCGAGGTGTATGCAAAGGCCGAAGATCTGCCGGGCGGCATCGCGCACCTGCCCCTGCCCGAGCCGGCGCTCTTGCTCGGCAAGTCGATGCTCACCGGGCGCTCGGTCCCCGAGCTGGTCTTCGCCATCGGACGCGAGCTGGCGTGCCAGCACCTCACCGGGCGGCTGGTCACGTTCTACCCCACGCTGCCCGAGCTGCGGTCGGTGCTGATCGCCGGCGTCGCTCAGGTCTTGCCCTCGAGCCTGCCGGCAGACGTTCTGCCGCTGCGCGACGCGCTCCACGCGCGCATCGATCCCGCGCGTCGCGCCGAGCTCGAGCGCGCCGTTCAGGCCCTCGAGGCCCGGGACGGCCGCCTCGATCTGAAGCCCTGGATCCGCGCCATCGAGCTGGCGTCATGCCGGGCCGGCCTCTTGATCTGCGGCGATATCACCGCCGCGGCCCGCATGCTGGCGGTCGATGGTCGGGTGGTGGGCGGGCTCAGCGCCGCCGATCGCATCCGCGATCTGATCCCGTTCTCGGTCTCGGCGCGCTGCGCCAAGGTCCGGCGGGCGATCGGCATCGATGCCGGCACCGCAGTGGGCTCAGCCTGATGTGCCTGTGACGGAGCCGCGGGCAAGGGTCTCGGCGAGCACCTCTCGCGGCGCGTTGGACGGCGCCCAGCAGCGACTGCACGGAGCGTGCGGAACGCGGTCCGCGAACTCGCGCAAGCGGGGACCGGCCAGGATCTCGGCCAGGCTCTCTCGAGTCACGTTTCCGAGCACGTGCGCGCTCTTCAGAATGGGCGCCTGGCTGCAGGGATGCACGTCGCCCGACACCCCGATGCTGATGTCGCGCCCGACGAGCGGACAGCCATGGCGCGTGACGAACGAGCGATTGTGCTCGCCGCGCGAGAAGAGCTCCACCTCCGCCCGAACGGTGGCCGAGCTCCGCACCGATTCGTCGCCCCAGCGCTCGGGCGGTACGCCGAGCGCGAGCAGCGGCAGCGGGACCGGCAAGACCACGAAGTCCGTGCCGGCGGCGCGGACCTGGGGCGCGAGCGCCGGGACGAGCTCGAAGTAGAGCTGCTCGAGCCACGCCCGCGAGGCCAGGTGCGCCAGCGGAAGCGTCTCGAAGTTCTCACCCGCGACGGAGAGCGCGAAGCACGTCGGACGAAGCTCTCGCACCCGCGGCCACAGCTCCCGAACGTGCTCGACGTTGTGGCGCGAAACCACGCTGTTCGTCGACAGGTAGAGGCCCGGCAGCCGCTCGCGGACGGCTCCGAGCAGCTGGAACAGCGCGGCCGTGATGCCCGCGCGGCCCCTGAGCTCGTCGTTCCTCGCGTCGTCCGCGTCGTCGATGGAGGCCACGAGGCGGTCGGCCTGGGCCAGGGGCTCGATCAGACGATGGGCGTCGCCGGGGATGCCACCGGTGAAGACGGCCCGGTCGACCCCGTGCCCCAGCGCCTCGAGCGCAGCGGGCAGCGTCGGCGAGAGCAGCGGCTCACCGCCCACGAACACCACCTCGCGAAAGCCCAGATCGCGCACCTCGCGAGCGACGCGCACCACCACCTCCCGCGAAAGCTCGGGCCGGCCCTGCTGGCTCGCGATGTCGCAGACCTTGCAGCGGCTCGGGCAGGCCGAGTTCAGTACCCAGATCACTCGGTTCGGCGAAAGGCGCACGACGAGACTCGAAAGCTATCACTCGTGGAACCGGCAGCGCCACCGTGCGACGCTTCTGCCATGCGGCGCCTCGTGATCGCGCTGGTCTCGCCCCACGGCGACGCCCAAGAGGGCTACTTCCCCGACACGCTGCTGGAGCTGTGCACGACCGAGGCGCGCCGCGCTGGCCACGATGCCGCGCTCGTTCGCGTCTACTATGATCGCGCCGAGCCGCAGGCCGCACCCGAGAGGCTCTCGGCATGGCTCGCCCAGAAGCGCCCCGATCTGGTGGTGGTCGAGCGCTTGTTCGATCCGGCGCCGGTCGTCGACTACGTGCAGAGCCGGAGCGGACGCCGGGCGGTGCTGATCTCGTTCGGCGACGCCGAGCCCATCCCCGGTGTCGATCTCGCGCTCGGGCTCGTGGCCGGAACGACGCGCTCGGGGCGCACCCGCAGCACGCCCGCGGTCGGTGACCTGTGCGCTGCATTTCGAGCCCTGCTCCACGCGCTGGCGACGGACGGTGACGTGCTGGCGGTCCCGGGCGTTTCCCGGGGGGACCAGCACGGGCCGCCGCTCGTGCCTGCGCCGCTCCCCGACCCGTTCGAGCCGGCACTGGACGCCGAGACGCTCTCGACGCGGACGCCGCCGCCGGTGACTCGCCACATGGTCTTCGGCAACCCGGGCTGTCCCTTCGCGCTCGATACCGCGGAAAACCCCCACTACCGCGGCCTGGCCCTGGCGGCCGAGCCGGGGGTCGCCCGACTGGGTTGCGCCTTCTGTCACGCCGGCGGCGACTATCGCGCGCGGGCCGACGAGGACGTCGTGGCCGATCTCGTCCGCCAAGCTCGCTACTTCGTGGAGCGCACCGGTGTGCGCGAGCTCGTGATCGCCGACCAGCATCCCGTGCGCTATCTGGAGCTTCTGGTCCGCGCGGCGGCGCAAGCGGGCCTCGGCGGGGTGCGCTGGCTCTTCCCCGCGCGCGCAGACGCGCTACCGAGGGAGGCAGCGTCGCTGGTGGCGGCGCTGTGCGCGGCCGAAGACGCAGGGCAGGTTCTCGAGCTGTATTTGACTGGGTTCGAAGCCTTCTGCGACGAAGAGCTCACCCGCTACAACAAGGGGGTCACGAAGCACGAGCTGCTCGAGGCCGTCCGGTGCATGCGCTCGCTATCGGTCGCGCACCCGCGAGCATTCGCGTATGCGACGAGCAAGGGCCACAGCCTGGTGCTCTGGAACCCGTGGACGAGCGTCGAGAACCTGCTCGAGTCGTTGAACACCGTGCGGGCGCACGGGCTGTGCGAGATCTTCGACGACATCGGTCACAACCGCCTGCGGCTCTACCCCGAGCTGCCCATCATGCACGCTGCGCGCCGTGACGGAGCCCTGGTGGCCCAGTGGGAGAGCGGTGACGGGGGAACGGCAGCGGGCAAGGGCTACGCCAAAGAACAGCCGTGGCGGTTCTTGGACGCTCGCACGCGCGTGGCCTGGGACCTGTCCCGCGCGCTCCGGCAACGGCTCGGACCCGAGACCGAGCTCGTTCAGCTCACAGCCGCGGCCGAGCTCGCGCAGCACAACGCCTGCGACCCGTCTCTGGTCGGGGCGGTGCTCCGTGCGCTCGACGAGCTGGATGCTCGCCTGCGACACCTGGCGGGGCCAGAGCGCCCACGCTCGACCCGCGACCGCTGCCACGAGACGCGCGCAGCGCCCGTGCTGTTCGGCGGGCCGTGTAACAACGGCTGCAGCCATTGCCCGAACCGCCAGACTTTCCGCGACGACGCCGGCGCGTTCGACCGCGTGGCGACCGCCCGTGCCACGGGCATGCCCATCGTGCTCGCCGGGCGCGAGCCGACGCTGTTCCCCGCGCTCGACCGCATCGCGCTCAGCGCTCGAGGCGACGACGAGCGCGCGCTGGGGTTGGTCACCAATGCGCGCCGGCTGAGCCACGCACCCTTTGCAGCGCTGCTCTCGCGCTGCGGGGTGCAGCTGACCAGCGTCAAGGTCTTTGGCCCCGACGCCGCCACGGCGGACGCCATCGCGCGCGACACGGGCGGCTTCGACCAGACGCGCTCGGGGGTAGAGCAAGCGATCCTCGCCGGGATGAACGTCGAGCTGCGCGTCCGGCTCGACGCGCGCAGCGTCGAGCGGCTTCAGGACTTCGCCGCCCTCGCGGTCAGCTGGGGCGTCGCGCGCCTGCGCATCGAGCCCGCGCTCGACGCTCTCGGTCTGGCTCGGCTCGGAGCGGCCACAGAGGCGGTCGCAGAGCTCGAGGCCGCGTGCCGCGTGCTCGACCTCGGGCTCGTGGCGGCGCCGCTCTCGGCAGGTGCCGCGCGTTTCGATCGCCTGCCGGTGCGCCCGCGCTGAGGCCCAGTCCCCCGCGTCGCCCGTCAGAGGTCGTGCCGCGCGAACAACGTCGAACGAAATCGGTGCGCTTGGTCCCAGAGCAAGCCGGCAGAGACGTCGCGCACCAGGGTCTGAAGCTCCGGGCGCGGACGCACCAGCGGCTGGGGCGTGCCCGGGCTCGGCGCCACGATCTCGATGGCGTCCCGCGCTCGGAGGCGCACTCCGTCCTCGTCGTCGGTGACGCGAAACGAGACCAGGCTTCCGTCCGTGCCGAGCGCGTGGAGGCGAGCGGCGAACCCTCGCCACTGGTCCGCGAAGCCTGGCCGTTCCCGGTCGAGCGCCGCAAGCACCTTCGTTGCCAGCTCGAGGGTGGCCGGGCAGGAAGGCCGGCACGGCACGTGCGAGATCAACGCGAGGGCGCCGTGCAAGAACAGCGACAGGGCCGGCGCGCGCTCGCCCGCCGGGGGCAGCGCATCGGCGAACAGCGTCAGGTCGTCCCGCCGGCGAATGCGCACGAAGTGCTCGATGCAGCACGCGGGGGTGCCGAAGGCAGCCCCAAGCGCGCGCGCGCGTTCCTGGAACTCCTCGACGTTGGTCGCTTCGCGGCGGGCATGCTCCGCGATCGTGCTCGCGACCTCGGCGTCGGGTGCGGCGACCAGGCTGGTGCCGAACCTCACGACGACCAGCCCCTCCGATTCGAGCCACCGCGCGTCCTCGTCGGCCTCGAGGTCGGACCATGCCTCGCGCAACATCGCCTGGCGGAGGCCCAAGCCCAGCGCCGCGCGTTCCGCGTCGAACGGCCACGGAGCTGCCCCGCTCGCTCGGCCCGAGCGCAGCGACAGCGGCCAACTCGGCGCACGCTGCCCCGCGGCGACTCGCCGCCAGAAGCGGCAGCCCGAGCCCTCGAGCACCTCGAGTGGCGCCGCCGACCGCTCGAACCGGCGAGCGAGCTCCATCACGAAAGAGCGGAGCGCCGGGGCCAGCTCCACGTCCAGGTGCGAGAGCGAGAGCGCTCCAGAGCGGGCGAGAGCTGGCCTCTGCCCCTGTGGGTCGGGCTCGACCACGAGCAGCGCGCGGGCGGCCCCGCTCGCGACCTCGAAGAGGTAGCTGTCGCGGTCGTCGCGGAGGGCGCTCGACGTGCTCATGGCGTCGCGAGCCCGCTCACCCGAATCGGCAGACGCTGCCCAGCTCGTCTCTCACCACCACCACCGAGGGATCCGCGTCGCCCGCGAAGGCACCGACCACCATCGGCCAGGCGAAGGCCCCCGCCTCCACCGCGGCCATCCTCGGCAGGCGATGGATCCGGTCCACGTAGTTCCGCGCCAGGGCCAGGGCCGCGTCGGCCCGGTGCCCCTTCACCTCGGCGCGCGAGCGCCGGCCACGGTAGGCGTCCGCCGCCGCGAAGTCGTCGCGCAGATCGATGCTGAGCACGTCGGGCACGCTGGTGCGGTTCTTGAAGAACAGCGTCAGCGGCTCGCGCAGCGGAAAGGGCAGCTCGGGCAAGAAGATGTGGGCGAAGCGTCGCACCACGTCCTCACCGAAGGCGATCTTCACCAGCACCGCCCGCCGCGTCCCGTTGCACACCGAGCACGGCAGGGCGATGCCCTCGATGCACCCCGAGCAGTTCACCCAGTCGTCGCTGCCAACCTGAAGCTTCCCGGTGCCGTTGCAGCGCAAGCAGCGGCCGTTCTCCGGGCGGTACAGGCACTCGGTGCAGCGCCGCACCTTCGCGCCCCGCGACCGCGGATCCAGGGCGCGGAACTTCGCCCCGTTGAAGTCGTTCACGTCGGGCGTCGGCGCGTCTTCGTCCAGCAGGCGATCGAAGTCCGTCTCGCTCACCTCCACCTCGTCGCTCCACGTCGAACGCTCGACCGCGCGCCCGCTCACCAGCACCGCCACCACCCGATCGGTGTCCCCCACCCCGCGGTCGCCGAACGCGGCCTTCACGTCGGCCGCGCTGGGCATCACGTCTTCGAAGCTCGCCATGCAACCACCGAGCATAATATGCTGCCGCCCGGTGTCACCCTCGCTCCGTTCCCTCGCCGCCGTCGCGCTCGGTCTCGGTTTTGCCGCCTGCGGCAGCAAGAGCGGGCTGTCGCTCGGCTTCGACGCCGGCGCGCCGCCCGACGCCGCGCCCGACGCCCCCAGCGACGCGGGGGCCGACGTCAGCGCGCACGATGCCAGCGCCGACGCCGCCGACGCCCCGGCCGAAGACGCCCTGCCGCCGATCGACGCCAACGTGCTCGACGTGGTGAAGCCCAACAACTGCGCCGACGCGGCGATCACGCTGGTGTATCTGTTCTCGTCCGACGGCAAGCTGCTGAGCTTCGACCCCGCGACGCTGGCCATCGCCACCATCGGTACCGTCGCCTGCCCGACCCAGCTGTCGCCCAATTCCATGGCGGTCGATCACCTGGGCGTGGCCTATGCCAACTTCACCACCGGCGAGGCCGGCGAGATCTGGAAGCTCAGCACCGCCACGGCGAAGTGCACGCCCACGCCGTACGTGCCGAAGCTGGGCTTCCAGCGCTTCGGGATGGGCTTCCTCGGCGATCAAGACGGCGGCGAAGAGCTGTACATCACCAAGTCGGACGGCGCCGGCGCCCTGGCGCGGGTGGCCCTGCCCAGCTTCGAGCTGGACTTCAAGGGCGACTTCTCACCCCCGCTGTCGCTGTGCGAGCTCACCAGCCGCGGGGACGGCCAGCTCTTCGCGCTGTGCATGAAGAACAACGGCGCCACGCTGGCGCAGGTGGACCCAGAGACCGCCAAGGTGATCGGCGTCGACAACCTGAAGGTGGGAAATTCCACCAGCGCGTTCGCCTTCGCGTTCTGGGGCGGGAAGTTCTGGATCTTCACCGGCAACCAAGGGGTGGGCTCCACGGTCACGGAGTACGATCCGGCGCTGAAGAAAGAGACGCCCGTGCTCTCGACCAAGGAAGTGATCGTCGGGGCCGGCGTGTCCACCTGCGCGCCGATCGACTGAGCGGGCCGCGCAGGCGACCGCGATTCAGCGCGCCAGGTACCCGATCGCCACCACGCTCACGACCGCCGCCAGGCGCGCGGTCCACGCCACCACCCACTGCATCTCGTCGGCGTCCTTGGGCCAGAACGGATCCGGTTCGGGCGCGGGCTCCAGGCCGACGCACGTCACCACCTCGTGCCGAGCTTCGACCATGCGCTCGCGATAACCCGCGCCGTCGGGCCGCGGCTCGAGCACCTGCTCTTCGCCCCGGACCAGCTCTGCCACGACGCTCGGCGGCCCACCGCCTGCCCCCGCCACCAGCGCGGCCCCGAGCTCGCTGGCGCGTGCATCGACGCGACACCAGAGCGGATCGCCGTCCCCGATGAGCTCGATCCGCCCCGCCTCCACGCGCCCGAGCAGCGCGCTCACGCGGGCCTCGGGCAACTCGACCGTGCGACGGAACCGCCCGAGCGCCATCGGCCCGCCGCGCCGGTTGCGTCGACCGCGAAACACGCTGGAGAGCACCAGGGCCAAGAGCACCACCAGCGCCGACGGCAGCACGCTCACGTCGGAGTTCACGCCGCCCCGCGCCGCGATCCCGGTGGCATTCGTGCCCGCGCGCGTCAACGCCCCCCAGCCGTTGATGCCCGCCACCACGTAGATCCCCAGCGCGTTGATCAGCGACAGCGAGATCGGCGCCACGGCGTTCATGCCCACGGCCACCACCGAGCCCATGGCGTTCATCCCGATCGACACCACCCCGACCGACGCGACCCCGCCCACGGCAACCACCCCGTGCGCCATGCCGCCGATCGCGATCACCCCGCGTGCCGCCCCGCCCACCGAGAGGAACGCATACTCGCCCGAGCCTGAAAACCAGCGCACGGCGGCATGGTAGCTCACCCGGCCGCCGGCACGCCGGCACGCCGGCACGCCGGCGGCCGAGCGCCGGGCGCCGGGCCGCCGCAACCCACTCCGCCGCGGTCATCCACCGCGGCTCAACGCACTGACCCACGCGGTTTGTCCGCGGGTAGGGCCGGCGGTGACGACGTTCTCGACCCCGTCCGGCCACCGCGGCGGACGGGTTCTACTGGCGGGGCGGACGGGACTCGAACCCGCGGCCTCCGGCGTGACAGGCCTGAGGGTTACCACGAGTCTACGCCGGGTTGCGCCGGAAATGGGACGGTCGTGGGAAGCCGGTTCGTGGCCATCGCGCGGCGCGTGTTGATGGCGGTGGCCAACGGCGAGCCGGTGCCGTGGGACGACGTGGACGAGCTCGTGGCGGGGGTGCTGGGGGACGAGCTGGTCACCTTGGCTTTGGCGGTCAGGGACGGCGGGGAGCACGCCGTGGTGCGGGCGGTGCAGCTCGCGGGGGTAATCGCGACTGATGGCGCGACCGTGGCCAGCGAGAAGAGCGTTCGGTCGGTGGACGGGGGTGCCTCGTGAACGCGCCAACGACCCGCCACGCCCCGCGGCAGCCACCGAGGTTCAAGCTCGTGCTCGCCGATGGCGAAGAGTGGAGCCAGATGATTTCCACGGATCAGGCCGGCGTGTTCTTTGGGAAGAGCGGGCGGGCCATGCGGGCGATGATACTCGAGCGCGCGGGCGACAGTGTCGACGTCGTGTTCGATGGCGTTTGGGCGAAGAAGCTGGGAAACCAATGGCGCATACGAGTGCATCGCAGGTGGGTGGCGAACTCGCTCGCCTAGACGCCCCAGGTCCAAGCCGAACGAGGGAGCGCACGCACATCTGCACCAAGACCGATCTGTAGACTTCGGGCGCCGCGCTGGCGTAGCATCGGAGCTGGCCGGAGGTGGTCAAAGCAGTTGCGTTTCTGCCGTGTTCCTGCGGCAGGCTATTTCGAATGTTGCCTTTTAAGCGCTCTGTACGCCGGTGAGTTCACTCACACTAGCTACGACAGCTCGCTCCGTATGCGATGAGCGGAATTGAATGACTGCTTCCGGCCATTTCACGCCACTGAAGGTCCACGCCACCAGTATCGTGCTTGGGGGCCCACCCGACGAACTTCGGGCGAAGTTCTTCCAGTTGGCCACGAGGCGTGACGTGGCGCATCTGCTGGACGTCCCGTACTGGCAGTTCGATTGGCTGGTGCGGCGGGCCCCAACGCATGCCCGGTACCGGCAGTTCAGCATCCCCAAGCGCCGCGGGGGTGTCCGCGTGATTCACGCACCAACGAACTCCCTGAAGATCCTACAGCGCAAGCTGCTTCAGGTGCTGTCCGCTGTGTTTCGTCCGCGAAGTAGCGTCATGGCATTCTGCGCTGAGGGTGGGATCCACAAGAACGCGCAGGCCCATGTGCGGCGGCGATGGGTATTGAACGTCGATCTGGAGGACTTCTTCCCAACCATCAACTTCGGCAGGGTGCGGGGCATGTTCCATTCGAAGCCCTACGGTGTCCCGCTGCCCGCTGCGACCGCATTGGCCCAGATCTGCTGCCACGGCGGGCAGCTTCCACAAGGCGCGCCGACATCACCGATTGTATCGAACATGATCTGCGCAAGGTTGGATGGCGAGCTCATAAGGCTCGCTGGACGACGGAAGGTCAGTTACACACGGTACGCAGACGACCTGACCTTCTCGACGTGGATGCCCGGGTTTCCATCGACCATCGCTCGCCTCGAAACCGGTGCAACCGTCTTGGGACCAGAGATCACGGGCATACTTCAGAGCAACGGCTTTACGCCCAATCCGCAGAAGGTGCGCCTCCAGCCTCGCGGTAGCCGGCAAGAAGTCACTGGGCTGATCGTGAACGAATTTCCGAACGTGAAGCGTAGATACGTTCGCCAAGTTCGCGCAATGCTGCACGCATGGGAGGCGCACGGTCTGGCGAAGGCACAAGCAGAATTCGGCAGCAAGTGGGATCGCAAACACAGGGCCGGGCAGGCACCCGACTTCCGACGTGTCGTGCGCGGCAAGCTCCAGCACCTGGAGGACATCCGCGGCCGCGGCGATGAGCTCGTACAGCGTCTATGGGCGCGAATGAGCAACCTCGACCCGTCCGTGACGAGCCACGTGGTTCCCTCGTGGCGGCAGCTGGCTGCTTCCGCGATGTTCGTCATCGAGTCTGACGTTCAGGGAACGGGATTTCTTCTCGAGGGAGTTGGGATGGTGACGTGCGAGCACATCCTTCGACAAAGCGCATTCGCGTTCAAGCCAGACTCTCCGGCAACACACTACGCTCTCTCCGTGCGGCATTCCTGTGCGGCACGGGATCTTGCGGTGGCGACGATGTCTCCGACACCCCGACACGCGGCTCTATCGCTTGCCCCGTCGTTTCGCGGCGACGTCGGCGACGACGTTTGCGTCGCAGGATTCGGGAATTTCTGCCATGGCGACACGGGCCAGTTCGTTCGGCAGGTTGTCACTGGACGGCGCATTCGCTCGACAGTTCCACACGTTCAAACCACGGGCCCGATCGTGAGCGGAATGAGCGGCGGACCGGTCGTCAACACCGACGGTCGCGTCGTCGGCGTCGTGGTAACAGGCGCCGACGACCCCCGCAACGTGCCCTCAACGGAAAAGCACGCCTTCATTCATCTCGACGCGCTGCGCGCGTTCCTCTCAGAACTCCGCTGAGCGCAAGCCGCTGGTCAAGCCCGAGAGCATGAACGCGGGCTGCCTGCCCGCAAGTGCCCGGCACGCTAGCGCTCCACCTTGATAGCTCGCGTCGCCGAATATGCCGCGCACGCCGCCCCCAGATCCCGATGGATCACCTCGTCTCCCGGCAGGTTCCCCGATTCGTACAGCTTGTGCGCTTGTGCGCCACCGTCGCGTGCTCATACCCGCGGGCGATCGCGGTGGTCGATCGAAGGTCAATGCTGTGGTCGAGCAAGAACCCGTGTTTCGGGAGTGCGCCACATGCCGCCCGAAGTGCGTGAGCGCGTGCCCTGAGCTCGTCGGCCACCCCAGCGCCTGACCCCATTTCCGTCGTGCCCTGATTGAGCGTCAGGTAGACGCCGGACAGATCCGCCCGAAACAAGAAGATGACGTACACGCCGCGGCTCACGCGATCCGTGACCTCCGGATCCAAGAGCACGACCCAAGGAATCGTCGCCCAGTTGCCTTGGCCGACCGACCAGCGAACCTGCAACCGACTCGTGCACTCCAGGCGCCCGATCGCCGTAGCAAGGTGACCCATCAGCGACACCGGGATGATTTCCGCGGACGCGGCCGCCAGGCTCGGCTGCGAAGCGGAGGTTGTCAGTGGCAAGTGGACGGAAGATCGAGGACGAGGCGGAGGCGCGCCGGTGCCTGGCCGCAGCGAAGCGGACGGGCCTGAGCGCCGGGGAGTGGGCCCGGGCGCACGGCATCGACGGGCGGTCTCTGAACGCGTGGCGGACGAATCTCGGGCGGCGGGGAGCGAGCGCTCACCCGCGGAGGCGAAAGCCGAAGGCGGCAGCGACAGCGCGCGCTCTGGTCGAGCTCGTTCCCGCTTCGCCCAGCATCGCTGTGGCTGGCAGGGGCCGATACGTTCTCGAGATTGCCAGGGCTCGGGTGGAGTTCGGCGACGACGTTTCGGTCGAGACGCTGCACCGGGTACTCGAGGCTCTGCGCTCGTGCTGAGCCTTCCTCCGACGGTGCGCGTGTTCGTGGCGCTCGCCCCACTCGACATGCGCGGCTCGTTCGACGCCCTGGCCGGCGCTGTGCGCCGCCTCGGGCTCGATCCGGTCGACGGGCACCTCTACCTCTTCCTGAACAAGCGCCGGCGGATCGCCAAAGCTCTGTGGTTCGACGGCTCGGGCCGGTGCGTGCTCGCGAAGCGTCTCGAGGCTGGGAGCTTCCAGATCCCGCCGCTGGATGGCGACGAGCCGCAGGTGATGATCGACGGCTCGATGTTCGCCTCGCTGCTGGCCGGGATCGACTTCACGGTGGCGCGCCGTGGGTGGTACCGGCGACCTGCGGCAGAGAAGTCGAGAAAGAGGATCGACACGGATCTCCAAGTATGATCTCTACTCGTCTGTGGACGAGCTGGAAGCGCTGCGGAAGGAGAATGCGGAGCAGCGCAGCCAGATCACTCGACTCATCGACCAGATCGCGCGACTCAACGAGCGCGTGACCGAGTTGCTCGCCATCGCTCAGCGCAAGCAGCGGAAGGTTTCTCCGCCCACCGACAAGCCACCCGCCCCACCACCCCCCATCGGGGAGGAGGCGAGGCGGACCTTCGAGGAACGGCCGAAAGCCCCGGAGAAGCCCGCCGCGGAGACCCCGCCGAAGAAGAAGTCGCGCCCCACCGGGCGCAAGCGCATCCCCGGCCACCTCGAAGCCGAGGACCACGAGCTCCGCCCCGACACGTGCGCCGAGTGCGGCGGCGCCGCCTTGGATGCCGTCGACGAGCTGGTCGAAGAGAAGCTCCACGTCGTCAAGGAGCACCAGCGCCGGCGCGTCGTTCGCCGCTACACGTGTCGCTGCCGCAAGTGCGGCGAGCGCACGACGCTTCGCTCCTTGCCTGCGCCCTACGAGCGCTCCAAGGTCACCTGCGAGTGGCTCGCTTGGCTCGTCTACCAGAAGTTCTGGCTTCTCACGCCGCTCGACCGCATCCGGCGTGACCTTGCCGAGCGCGGCATCCCCATCGCGATGAGCACACTCGTGACCTTCATCGAACGCGCCGCCGATCTGCTCTCGGGCATCGACGGCCTGCACTGGAAGCAGCTGCTCGCGAGCTCCTGGATGGCCACCGATGGGACCGGCCTGAAGGTCATCGTGCCCAAGCTCGAGGCTGCCCACAACGGATACGTGGAGCTCTACAGGAACCGCGACGTCGCCGTCTTCCAGTACGAGCCCGACAAGAGCGGCGATGTCGTCGCCGCCAAGCTCCGGCCGTTCCGCGGGACGCTCACCGCAGACGCCGAGCATCGCTTCAACGCGGTCTTCGCCTCTGGTCGCGTGCTGGAGGCCGGGTGTAACGCCCACGGCCGCAGGAAGTTCCGCGACGCCGAAGCGACCCAGCCCGTCCTCGCGGTCGAGGGCGGCGCGTTCCTGGGCGCGATCTACGGCGAAGAGGAAGCCGCGCAGAAGCTCGGCTTGGTCGGCGATGCCCTGCTGGAACACCGCCAGCAGCGCATTCGCCCCATCGTTCAGGACTTCGAGCGCTGGCTCGAGGCTGTCGAACCGACGCTCCTACCGTCCGAGCCGCTGGCGGCGGCGATCGGCTACTACAAGAACCACGGCGACGCGCTCTTCCGCTTCGTTGACAACCCCCTCGTCCCGATCGACAACTCGCCCACTGAACGCGAGTTCCAGAACGTCGCCAAGCTCCGACTGAACATGCTCTTCGCCGGCAGCACGGAGGGCGCACACCGCGCATGCGTTCTCCTCGGTATCGTTGCTACGTGCCGCGCCCAGCGTGTCCCCGCGCAGGCCTACCTCGCCTGGGCCTTCGAGCGCCTCGGCACCCACCGCGATGTCTTCGGCTTGCCCCTCGAAGACATGACCCCGGCCGCCTTCAAGAAGACGCTCGCCTGAGCCCCACGCACGTTGCCTCGCCGCGAGCATCCCGGTGTCGCTGATGGGTCACGTAGCAAGCTCCGTCATCACGGTTCTGAGAGGGTGGGCCTTGAAGCGGTCGCGCTCACGCGCGCGGCCGTACTGCTTCAATATTTCGCTCGGCCCTGCGCTTATCGGAGCCCTCGCGGTGACTGATTCGGGAGCGACCATGCGCCGGGCATGCCTCTGGACAAGAGCGCCAATCAAGCGTTGCGCGCCTCGCGGTTGTGGAGCGTCAGGCGCGCTCGTCCAGCTTGGTCCCATCGGGCAAGGTGTGCTCGTCTCCCGGCTCGCCACGAATCCAGCGAAACGCTTCGCCGTCGAACTGGCACACTCGACCGCGTGGGAACCAATCCGGGCTTGCCGGGCGCGCGGCTTGGGGGTTGAGAAGCACGGTGCACGGGTACTTGAAGACATCGACGCCCCGGAGGTAGTCGAGCACTACGACTCCGGCGATGTGAGCCCAGTCCGTCGAATAGAACCGCCCCACGCGCGATCTCGGAAGCGACACGACCGAGCCCCGTTGCACCGTCGAGCCTACGAGCTCCGTCACGAGAAACCCCGGCTCGCCGGAAAGTGGCCATGTTCGATTTGCACACACGGCGATCAAGTTCACGGCCGTCCCAGGTCGCGGGAGCTGTTCAGCGGCCTTCAAGACCGCGGCCAAGACCCGCTCGTCATTTTCGCCGTCCACGCTGCGGTGGTTGACGACCAACCCCGGCTGATCGGGTGCTTTCACTTGAACGTGCACTTGCCGCCCGTCGGGAGCTTCGAGTTCCAGGTCCACGTCGACGTCGCCGCCGGTGATTGGCTCCCATGCCTTGAATTGCCACCCCGTGCCGGACAAGTAGTAGGCGATCATTGCGGGAGCGAGCTCGGAGATTAGCTCGCTGTGACGGCGGTCGTTCGGGTCCACGCCGACGGAGCGGGTCCCTCGCTTCGTCCTTTTGATGAGTCGATCCAGCAGCGGATCGAGGAAGCTGAGTCGCTCAGCCGTCTTTAGCCAATTTCCGACTTCCTCCTTCCAATCGGACTGGAAGTCACTCGACAACCGGTAGCGAATGAGCGGCGAGCGCCATTCTTCCGGCGATCCAAACAGCGCATCGACGAACGCAAGCGCTTCCTCGCGTGACACCACATGCAGATCTTCGGCAGTGACAGATGGCGATGGCGCTTCAATCGACGTGGATGCTTCGTCCTCTTCTGACACAATCCGCTCCCCTGCGAACCGTTCAGCCCGGGCCCAGCACGGCCAGGACCAACGCGCTGATCCCCTTCGCGGCTCCGTCCACCGCGGCCTTTTCGAGCATCGCGCCGATCGTGTTGTTCAGCACGCTCCGAGTCTGCTCCCAAGTCAGCTTCGAAATATCCTCGGTTAGATACTCCTTCAACGTGGTGCTCGCAGCGAAGCTCTTCTTGATCTCGCGCACTCGTTTGGAGTCCAGTGCCTCGCTGGCACTTTCGAGAAGTGGCACGACTTGGTCGCGCGGCAAAAGCAGCACCTCCCGGTTCAGCGCGTAGTGTGGGATGCTGTGGACCGACTTCAGAAACTGCTCGACCTCCGCGTGGTCACTGGGATGTTCGAGCAAGACGGGCAGCAAGCGATCGTCTTTCCAGCTTTTCAGATTCTCCTGCAACACCTGCTTCAAGGCCTTGACTTGAAAGGCGGCGCGCAACGTCTCGGCGAGGTGTTTCTGCACGTCTCCCCGAGCTGCCCAACGCGCCCAAGCGTCCCGTCGCAGCGCCGCCAAGCGTCGAGGCGTCAGTCTCAGCAGTCGGGCCGCCTCGTGGTTGCTCTGCCGCGAGTCGAGCACGCCACTGCTTTCCAGCGCGTAGAACAGCAACAAGTCGGCATCGCGCTTGTTCAGGGACTGAAACCCGTGGGTCCCGTATGAGCCTAGAAAACCCTTGGCGAACGCCAGCAGGTCTCGATCCTCCGCCTTCTCCAGCACTTCTTCCATGTCGTCCCCCGGGGTCACCCCGATACCGGCACCCTGTGCCGTTCAAACCACCGTTTCAGCCCATCCACATCAAAGATCCGACTCGCGAGTAGCTCCGCTTCCAGCCTGTCCGGCAAGCACGGCTGGAACTTGCTCACCGAGACGTTCGGCACATCACGCGCCGTGCGCAGCGCGAGATCCTGCCAGTCCACTTCACGCAGTCGTTGCACGACCGCACCGACTTCGGCCGCGGCGATCGGCTCGCGGCGGCGGAGCGAGAGATTGCCAGCGACCCATTTCCCCGCGCCGTTCTCTTCCATTCCCTTGGCCAGAAGCGCGTTGATCGCGCCGCCCGCAAAGGTGTGCCACGTGGCTCCATCTTCGACCATCTCGACGGGCGCCTCGCCTTCCTCCACGAGACCGGCGTAGCTCTCGCGAAGCAGCGCAAGCTCGCGGCTGCCGACCGGTCCAACCCAGCGGGGCTGATGCTCTGCGCGAAGCAGGCGCTTCATCTCCGCACTGAGCTCGCCGGAGCCAGCCGAGGGAGATCCCAGCCAGGTCGGGACGCGACCTCGGGGCGCCGGCACGACTCGGCAAATGCCGCGTGCCCAGTCGATGTCGCCCACTTGCCAAGCACGGCCGGCGAGGCGGAAGCACATGTCCTGCCCGCGTTCGAACGCGAGCCGAAGGAACGCCGCTTGAACGGTGCCGATGTCCTGGATGCCGTGAACGACGCGGAGCAGACGCGGTGTGGAGAACACGGCGTAGAGCTCGAAGAAGTGTTGGCGCCCGTAGAGCCGTTCGCCCTCGAGACCCAGCGAGAGCAGGCCCTCCGCTTCGTGCAGGATCTGACGCTCCTTCATCGTTGCGATGAGCTGGTCGAGATCGGACTCGGACAGCGCCTTGAAAGGAAACGCGGCGCCCACCCACTCCCGGATGCGATGCGCGGAAATCCCATCTTGCTGGAGGCTGAGCGCCAAGGTCTGGTGTGCCAGCACATGAGCCGCTCGGCTCACCGGCTTCACGTCTTCGACCCAGCCGCGCTCCGCGAGCTCGAGCAAGGCCAGCGCTTCGAGCAGGGTCTCTGGAGTCTGACAGAGGAATGTGCAGTTCGACCGAGTCCCAGCGCGACGGCCGGTACGGCCCATACGCTGGAGCAGGCTCGCCACGCTCGACGGTGCGTCGACTTGCAGCACCAAGTCGAGGTCGCCGACGTCGATGCCGAGCTCCATCGTGCTCGTGCATACGATGGCCGTGTTTTGGCCTTCGGTGAATTGGCGCTCGGCGAGCTCCCGGTCAGCCCGGCTCACGGCGCTGTGGTGGACGAATACATCAACGCCTTGGCCCCCCATCGCATCCGCGACGCGCTCGGCCTGACCCCGGGACTCGACGAAGACGAGGCTCTTCTTCCCCAGGGCGAGGCGCGCGGCCTCGCGAGCCACCGCGTCGGCGTTTTCGTAGAGCTCCACCGCGAGATCTCGCTCGGCCGGGCCGCGTGGCGGATCGACGCGGCGGTACGGGCGTTCGCTCGAGCCGCGCAGCCAACTGCCAATTTCGTCGGGGTTTCCAACGGTGGCCGAAAGGCCGATGCGCTGCAGGTCACGACCACAGAACTTCGTCAGACGTTCCAGGATGCTGACCAGGTGAGCTCCGCGATCGTCGTCCGCGAAGGCGTGGATCTCGTCGATGACGACCGCGGACAGCTCCGTGAATAGCCGCCGCGCGTCGTCGGCCGAGCCCATGAGCAGCACCTCGAGAGACTCCGGGGTGATCATCACAAGGTGCGCCGGTGACTGCTTGAAGCGGCGCTTGGCGGCGGCGGGCACATCGCCGTGCCACTTGAACGCATCCAGACCCACCATCCGCGCGTAGGCCTGGATGCGCAGCTCCTGATTGTTCAAGAGCGCGCGGATCGGACACACATACAGGGCCGCAACGGGGCGGGTTTCGTCGGTCAGGATCTGCGAGAGCAGCGGGAAGACACTGGCCTCGGTCTTGCCTCCGGCCGTGGGCGCCAGGACCACCACGTTCGCGCCGTCGAGAATTGCCTCCGTCGCGAGCTCCTGGACAGGTCGGAGCTCGCGCCAGCCGAGCTCGTGCACGATGGCGTGTCGCAGCTGGGGGTGAAGCCGATGGAAGCTGCTCATGGTCAGCCGTCTAGCCGCTTGCGCTTGCCGGCCGGAGCTTCGTCGCCAGCCGGTTCCCCGTTCGGCAACTCCTCCTCGTCCGGCACGGGCTCTCCGCGTCGGGCCGCTAGTTCCTCGGGTCGAAGAGCCGCTTCGTCGATCTCGAGCCGGTAGTCCTTGCGCGGATCGTAGTCGGCGTGGAGATCGACGCGATCGAGGACGTCCACCAGCTCTCGAAGAAACAAGCGCGGGGTGACGGTCACCTTGCCGCCGAACCCGGCTGTCACCTGATCGACCAAGGCCGACAGAAACGTATCGTCAATCGTGCTCGAGACTCGCTCCGGTTCGTGCGCAGGGAATAGCGACCGCACGCGGCGGCCGACCTCGAGCAGTCTCGCCGTGTCGAAGGGCGCGAGTCGCACCTGGGGCGCGCGCAGATTGTCGTGGCGCGGCTCGTCGCCGAACCGCACGGCCACACGCTGGTACAGAGCGGCCTGGCTCTTCACTCCCTTGTAGCCATCGAAGAACTCGGGAGTTCCCGTGACCACGAGGTAGAAGCCGGGCAGCTCATTGTTGCCGAGCATGTCCATGAGCTGTCGCAGCGCATTCAGTGATTTCTCGCGAGTCTGGGCCGGCATGCGCTGAATCGTCTCGACCTCGTCGAGCACGACCACCAGACCTGCGTGTCCGGACTGGCGCAAGAGCAGCAATACTCCGCGCAGGAAGGTCAGTGCCGCCTGTCCGTCAACTGCGCCCTTGATCCCCGCCTTCGACGTTACCGAGCGATCGACGTGCGGTTGGCCACTCAGCCAACCCAAGAGGCCCTGCGCCAGCCCGAAGTCCCCGCTCCCCAGTGCTCGGTGATAGGCGCGCAGCACCTGCGAGAACGCAGGGTTCTTGGCGCTGAGCTCGGCCAGCTTGTCCTCGAGGCGCTTCTCGACCGCCTCCGCAAAGCCAGGATCGGTTTCGCCCAGCCCCTGCAAGCGGGTCACCTCTTCACCGATCTCGTACAGCCAAGCGTCGACTACCGCAGCAAACGCGCCCTCGCCATCCGCGTCCGTCGTCAATCGCTCGACCAAGCGCCGATACACTGTCTCGAGGTGGTGAAGCGGAGTGTCGTTGATGCTGATCTGCACTTCGCTGGTTGCGAAGCCGCGCTGTCGGGCATGCGTACACAGCAGCCTGGTAGCAAACGTCTTGCCACTGCCGTAGTCGCCCCGAATGAACTTCGATCCCCCACGGCCGCCGGCCTTCGAGACGAAATCCAGCTCTTCGGCGACCACGCTCATCAAGGCGTCGAGCCCGGTGGCGAAGTGGTGCAAGCCGGAGCGTGGAACCAACCCCGACCGCAACGCGGCAACGATTTCCTGAGCTTCGGCGTTGCTCACGAGTCCTCCGATCCGCACCAAACATATTGCTGCTCGCCGCTCGGGAGCACTTGCTCGTCGAAGCACCGCGCCTTGAGCTTGTGAAGCTTCCGCTGAAGCTGACGCATGAAGCCCGGGATTCGCGCGCGCGGGCGTTGCAGCGCCTTTTCGAGCTCGGTGACGCGAGCGCGCCCATTCTTCTTCAGCGTGACGAGTGCCGCCCGCTCCGAGACATCGAGCTGAGCCATGACCGGCTCGGGCAGGCCGAGCGGCACATCCAGGGCGCTCACGGCCGCTTCGGTACGACGCGCGTCGAAGAGATCGTATTGGCCGGGCCTGGTTCGCGGCTTCTTCGCCGGGCGGCCCGCCTGAGACGCGGGCGGGGTTGGCGTGTCGTCGGGAGGTGGCGGCAACTTGGACCGCCCCGGCTCAGTTCCGCCGTACCACCAGATCGGTTCGGTCGCCGGGACGCCACCGGGAACCAACCAAGCCAACGGCACGACCATCTCTTCCAGGGAGCAGCCACCGTGGAAACCCACCTGAGGGGTCCCGCGATACGCACCCACCTTCCAGGCAAAGGCCTTGGGGCCGGCTTGTCCGCCCAGGCCGTCGTCGTCGATGGCAATAAAGCCATCCGGCAACGCCTGCCCGCCCTCCACCTTCATCCAGCGAGGGGTCTTGCCGTCGCCGACCCGGAGCTCTCTTCCGCAGAACGGGGAATGGCCGTGATCCGCCGTGACCAACACCCGACGGCCTTGCCTGAACGCCATTTCCAAGCTCGGCACCAGCCCATGAACCTCCGTTGGGCTCACACGAAGCTCGGCGCCGGTGTTGGAAGAGCCGATCTGATCATCCACGGCGTTGAACACGGCGGCCACGACCGCCTTGCTGCGATCTGCCAGCGCAGCAAGCAGGGAGCTTCCACCATCCGAGAGATCGCCCTTCAAGAAAAGCTGCGCCGAGTGGCCAGCCAGGGCCTTGTTTTGGCGGAAACGACCGGGGTCCGTCTTGCGCTCGCCCTGCTCCCGCCACTCGACCTCGCCGATCCACGGGTCGTTGGGAAGCTCGCCCAAGAAGAGCGCACCGCGCGCATGGCTGGTGATCGTCGGCAGCGGTGAGAGCGCGGGAATTCCTCGAGCGCGCTCGTCTGCGCCCAGCGCCAAGCCAATACCGCCGCCAATCTGCGCGAGCTCACGCAAGAGCGCGAGAAACACCGGGTAGCTGCAGCCGTCCAGAACGATGACATACAGCGGCATCTTGTCGCGAAGCGAGTCGGCCAGCTCGCCTTCCCGCCACATTCGATGGAGCGGCACCACGCCCGGAGCGTGAAGAGCACGGACGTATCCCTGCGCCAGCAGCTCGGCCCAACCTCGATTCTCGCGATCCCGACGTGACCGCCATGCAGCGAGGATCTTGTCTGCTTGAGCTCGGTACTCCGCAGTCGCGGCTGCCGCCCGGCGCAGGCGCGCGGCTGACAGATCGGCAAAAGCGGCGTCCAACTGATAACGCTCCACGTGCGCAGCCACGTCGGTGGGTGTCCCTTCTGGGGTCGCCAGCCAACGAGAGAGGCGGGCCAGCTCTCGAAGTACGCGTATCTCACGATCCTTGAGCCTGGCCGCGCGGTGAGACGAGATCCAGACGAGCTCGGTTTCGGGGATCGGCTCGCCTCGCGCTGCGCGCTCAGCGACTTCGTAGCAGCGTGTGTCGAGACCCAACGGCAAGAGTGTGCTCTGCGCGAGCACGCTCGGCGCAAGTAGCTTTGCGCCCAAACTCGCGGCAGCATCGAAGTAGGGGGCCGCGCGGTCGCCCATCGCCTCGATGGCCTCGCGTGCCAGCTGCACGATGGTGGTGCGCAGAACCGGCTCCGCCAGTCTCAGATCTGGATCGCCACGTGCTTGGTCCAGCTCCCCCCACACCGCGGGCGGCAGCTCCGCCTCGATTTCGAGCAGAATGCCGCGTTCGACCAACGCCGTGAGGCGAGACGGGGAACGAAGCGCCCACGCCAGAACGCGCCCTGCAACCGCATGCAGGACGGGGAGATTGCGTTCCAGCAAGTGGCGCACGGCCGGGCTTGGGTCGGGCGGGCGCGACAACCAGCCGGCGAGCAAGTCGCCGGGACTGGTTTTGCGCACGCGCTGTCCGACACAAACGTCCAACAGCAGCTCGTCCAGCATCCGTCGGTCGATGACGGTTGGCACCGTTCGCTGCGATACCGCAGTGCGGAGCTCGGAGAGGTGACTGAGCGCGAGGTCCAGCAGCTCGGGGTCGTCCGTACCAGTCACGGGCGTCTGGAGGACTGCCGCCAGCACATCGTTCGGATCCAGGGCATGAACCCTCGCCGCCTTCGCGCGCCGGATCAGATCAGGGGGTAGCGCGCGCGCAATCTCCTCCGGCAACAGCGCGACGAAGGGTGCCCCGCGACTCTTCCAGAGAACCCGGCGCAGCCCGAGCTCGCTGCGCGTGCGGTGGACGTTCACGCTGACGGTGCCCACGCCGATGGCGGAAGGAAGCTCTCCGTCCAGACCTTCCGGTTCGAGCGCGAGCACGTACTGACCTGGAGCCACGCCTCCAGCGCCCTCGAGCAGCTTTCTGAGGAGAAGATCGGCCTGCACGCGCGCTAGTCTCGCTTTCTCACGTGGACCTCGATGTCAGCGACACCGGTGCCCAGGCGCTCCAGCTCTGTTCGCAGGTCACGAACCACGCCGTCCAATGCCGCGCCATCGCCGAGCGCGACATTCTCACGCCTCCACACATGGGCCTCGGCCGGCGGCGGAGAGGGCTCGATCACCCGTGGGGCTGGCGGCGGCGGTGGCGGAACCGCGGCCTGCTCGACGAGGCGACCGACCAGCTCCTTCGCGTGAGCGTTCCACGCTTGGATCGCCTCCCGCGTCAGCTTTCGCTCCTGCTCCGGCTCCTCGAGAAGCGTCGTGAGCGCGCTCAGGTGCGCCTGAACGGCATCGGCTAGCACGGGATGCTGCTTGGCTCGCTCCAAGTGCCCCCTCGATGTTTCGTCGAGGCCACTCAGTGCGTCGTCCATCTGTTGTGCGTCGGCGACGACACGACGGACTGGGTCGCTTCCCTCGTCGGGCCAGAGGTCCAGCAGGTCGTTGAGCCGACGGCAGGAGTCGGCCCCTGCCTGCTCCAAGGGTCCCAGTCGCCGCAGCGCTTCTTTGAGCTCGCCGAGGCGCCGTGTCGCCTCCGGTGCCAAGCCGAAGATCCGCTTGTGGAGCCCGCTCAAGAGCCCACGTCGAGTTGCGCCCGCCAACTTGAGCGCCTCGCTGTAGCGGTCCTGCTCGCCGAGGGTACGGTGAAGCGGTGCAGCGTCGCCCAACTTCAGGCTGGGGACGAGCTCGCGCAACCGGCTCCATTTCGCCGGTTCGAGCACCGGAGCGCGCTCCAGCGTCAAGCCGGTCTTTGCGCGGCCGTCCAATGCAACTTCGACGACCTCCCGGGTGCCGCTGCGCAGCACCCGATAGCTGTAGGCGCGCGCGAGGAACACCAAGAACAGGTTGCGCACCGGCACCGTCAACCCGTGCTGCTCGGCCAGGTGCCGGTCGATGTCGTCCCAGATCACACTTTCAGTCTTGGCTCGCTCCAAGACGTCTCGCACGTAGCGAGTGTCTCGGCGGAGCGACGCGCGGGTCTGACCCAAGTCCACCAACTCGAGCGCCCCCCCAAAGTTGCGCAAGATCTTCTCGTTCGAGTCATCGAAAGACGCGGTTGCGTCCGGACTCTCCGCGGCCGTGACCAGCCAGTCCGCGAGGACCTGCAGCTCTCCGGGGCGCGGCTCGGACGGAAACCGCGGGTGGGTCGGATGCAGTCGGTCCAACAGGGCCTCGGCAAAGCGCGCCAGGTTCTTGTGCAGCTCGGGCTCAGGAATCGTGGGCGTCTGCTCGCCCAGCATGGAGAGCGCCTCCCCGTCGTCTTTGTAGACCTCACGCAGAAGGTCTCGAAGTCGGCCCTGGAGCATGTCGACGCGCTTGAGCGCTTGGTCCACGAGCTGCTCCCGCTCACCCGAGGCGGCGTTCTTGAGCAGCTCAGCTTGTCCCTCTTGGCTGGCCAAGTACTCCGCAGCGCACAGGTCCGTGAGCAGGCCCATCTCGTGAGGAGTCAGATGCCGCGGCAGCCAGCAGAGCGTTGCCATGGAGCCATCCCGCTTGCGGACGGTTCGTGTTCGCTCGCGGTCATGCTCGACCGAGAAGCCCGGCTCATCCCACGGGTAATCGATCAAAAGGCGAAAGCTGTCTCCAGCCTCGGGCTTGAACCCAGTATTGGGGACCTCGCGGATGTTGACCAATCCGACTGACCCCCGGCGGGTCGTGCCCCGCCAGACCACCTCGTAGTCGCCCTGACGTTCGCCGTTCTGGAACCAGCGGCGGTCGCTCAGCTTCAGCTCAGTGGCCAACAGCTTGAAGAACGTCTTGAGCCGGACGTGGTGAACGCCGACCTTCGAGCGAGCGCGGCCAAGGTACTCCGAAATGTCCGCGCGCTGCACGGCGACGCTCACCACGGCCGTTCCGCCGCTTCCGACGACCTGAAGCGACGGAACCTTCTGGCTCAGCGCGATGAGATCTTGAACTGCCTTCGAGACCTTGCCGCGCTCCGTGTGACCTTCGACATCCGCGTCATTCAGCCGCACCAAACGTTCGACGGTCAGACCGGCAGACCCCCTCAGACGAGGAGAGACTTCGGCTAGGAGCGCGGTCTTCACGAGTTGGTCGAGCACGCGTCGCCGCGCTTCGTCGAAATCGCCCCCTTCTTTGAGCATCGTCTGCATGGCTGGCTGGAAGCGCTGGTAGTAGAGCCGGTGAATGGCACTCAGGTCCTCCTGGCGGCGCGCCGCCACGACGCCGCTTTCCGGAAAAACCGCCTCGAACGCGCTACCGACCGGCAAGAGATCTCCGAGCGGCAAGTCCGGATAGTGGATGACGAGTAGCTCGTAGAGCAGTCGCAGAGCGGTCCGCTCGCGCTGCATGAGCGCCGAGACGTCGATGAGCATCTCGATCAACGCTGGATGAAACGGGTAGACGTCGCGCAGGTAGCTGACGTCCGCCTTCTGCAGCACGTCCGGCAGGATCTTCTCGTGTCGCTGCGCCAGCCCGTCCAAAACGGCACCGAGCGCCACAGGGTCTTTCTTCTTGAGGACGCGTTCCTTGCAGATGTGGCGAAGCTCCACGTCCTCGAGCTCGGTCACCTCGAAGCGCTTCGAGTGGTGGTCCAAGTGCGAGTAGAGCTGGTCTTCATCGACGAGGTCGGGGAAGAACTCTTTGATGTGGCGCTGGCGTGCCACGAAGACGAACAACGGCACGTCACGCCGGCGGTCCGTGTGATCGACCATCACGTTGAGCTGATTGATGGCTTGCTTGAACTCCGGCGCATTCTTCTCGCTCAGCCACAGCAAGAGCTCGTCTATCAGGAACACGACGCCGCCGAATCCCTGCGCTCGAGCGTGCTGTGCTAGGCGCTGGAGCCCATCGGCCCAGTTCGGATCGATGCCGGCGCTCTCGACGTCCCGCCCTTTCCATTCGAGGTACGCGCGCGCGAGATCCTCGCGCTCCTCGGGCCCTCCCGTTGCCAGCTCCTCGAACGCGGACGGTCCGTCCACGACTTCGGCCTCGCGCAGTCGCTTCCAGAACGTCTCGCCGTAGCTCTGCGCCTCGCGACGGGCTTCCGCGATCACGCGCTCGACGTCCAGGAACTCGAACGCGGGCTTGCCGTGACGGGCCAGGGCCTGGTTGAAAGCCGCGTACACCGCACGGTCGAACCCGGCACCACCGTGCGCCATGGTGAGCATGTGCAAGCGCACGACCAGGACGTTGGCGCCGCGAATCCAATCTCGATGCTTCTTGCCGAGCTCATCGATCAGCGGGTCTGCCTTGGCCCAGGCGAGGTCCTGGTTCTCCAGGAGCAGCCCTAGGTAGGCCATGAAGTGGCTCTTGCCCGAGCCGAAGCTGCCATGAACGAAGCGCCCCTCCTCCTCCCCGCGTTCGTGCGCGTGTCGCAGCCGGTCCATGACGACTGGCAGCTCCTTTCGCACCGTGGGCGTCAGCACGTAGTCGCGCACGAGATCTG
>JAKLKA010000001.1 GCA_023150915.1 Polyangiaceae bacterium | reverse complement strand
GCGGGCTATGCCTGCGTGCAGAGCGCCTGCGTCACCGCCGAAGGCGGGACGGACGCCGGGACCGGCGGCTCGGGCGGGAGCGACGCGGGCAGCACCGGCGGAAGCTCTACCGGGGGGAAGAAGAGCGGCGGCGAGAGCAGCGACGACGGCGGTTGCGGCTGTCGCGTGCCAGCGAGTGGCGGCGGCTCGGGCTCGCCGTGGCTCGCGGCGCTCGCAATCGCGGCGGCGGCCGCCCGGCGGCGGCGGTCCACGCTGCCGGCCCCGGGCGCCGCCGGCGCGTGACGGCGCGCGCCTCAGGGTTCGGCCCCCTTCCACGGCTCCCCCGGCAGCCTCGCGAGCAGCTCGTCCTTCACCACCTTGGCTGCTCGCGTGGGGTCGTACCCGACCTCGGGCGAAACCAGCACCCGGAGATCCTCGAGGAACACCGCGCTCGCCAACTTGGCCGCGAGGTTGGCCTCGAACTCGGCGCGCGACACGACCGCGCCCGCGTGATCCATGTAGCGCCGGAAGCACTCGACGACGAAGGCCGGGCGCGGCTTGCGCGTGCCGAGCGCGACCCAGAGGTCGTAGAGGTCGCGTCCTTTCTTGCGTTGGTAAAGAGCGCGCAACTTGGTGCCGAGCAGCTCGTCGAGGTGATATACCGGGAGCGCGGCCGTGCCGGAGAACCACGGATTGTCGACGGTGAACGGCCGCGTTTCGGTCGCAAGGACCGCGAAGTGTTCCCGGGTGTTGATCTCGATCTTCAGCCTCCTGGTCGACACGGGCGAAAACGAGGTCTCGAAGCGGTAGAAGAGCGTGAAGCGTCCCTGCCCCTGCTTAAACCGCGGGCTGCCGAGCCACGAGTCGAGGGCCTTGCGGATGGCGTCGATGAGCTCGCCTATCGGACCGGCGTCGCGCTGCACGAGGTCGATGTCCTCGGAGTAGCGACCAGCAGCACCGAAGAAGAGCTTGTGCAGGGCGGTGCCACCGCGGAAGACGACCCGGTCGGCCACGACCTTCTGGCTGAACATGGCGACCAGCGCGCGGCAGAGCACCAGATCCTGCTCGACTTGCTCGTTCGAGGGCCAGGGCGCGACGGCGCGCCAGGCGGTGATGTTGGCGCGCGGGATCAAACCTCCACCTCCAGCTCGACGTTCGGCACGACGTGCCAGCGCGCATCGACCTCGGCGCCTGCGCCCTCCCCTGGTTGCAGGAGCACGGCGCGTGGTTGCTTCGTGGCGAGCCACTCGGCCAGCGGAGCGGCGACGGCGCGCTGCCCGACGACGTCGAGCAGATACCCCAAGCGCTGCACATCTGGAAGCCGGACGAGGCGCGCGACGTCCACGAGCTTGCGCGCGTCGAGACGCTCGGCCAGCTCGGCAAGCACGGTGGACGCGTTGCTCAGGTGACCGGATGCCTCGGGATAGCGAACCAAGTCGAATGCGCAGGTCTCGGGAGCGGCGACGCGCATGGTACCGGTCTCGGTCTGCTGCTCGATCACGGGCAGGGTCTCGACCAGCCCGCTCATCGAAAAGCGGATGGCCAGTTTGCCCGCGCGCATCTCGCGGGTTGGCCTGCTGGTCACCACCTGAAACACCATCGGCTGTTGGTGCGCGGCGCCGTGGATGGCGGCGGCGCTCAGGAGCCCGACGTAGTAGGGCTGGCCGAGATACCGCATCAGATCGTCGATGAACCAGCTCGCCGGCGGCGAACCCGCGGCGCGGTACTCGGGCGGGACCGTCACGTAGAAGCCGCGGCGGGGCGAGACGACCCGACACTGCTGCTTCAGGCGTCGCAGGGCAGTCTGCGTCGCGATGAAAGAGCGCTGCATCTGCGACTCTGCCTCGACGCGCGTGAATGTGTAGCGGCCCGCGGATTGGAGCCGCTCGACGAAGAGCGCCGTGGCGGATCTCGAGGACATCCGAGGTTCCTGCGGGAAGCGCGCCCGCATCTCACTCACATAAATTAGCTCTTGACGCTAACTTCTGCAAGTGAAACCCATGCAGCCGCTCGCCTGCACAGCGGCGGCGGCGCCCTACCCTCCGTCGCCGGGCGGAAGCCAGCAGCACCTGAAGCCCACGGTGGGCAGGCCCATCTCGCGGGCGAGCTGACTGTTGCTCTTGCACTGGGCGCCGCCCGAGTCGTCCGCGTAGCTGCCACCGCGGGTCGCGCACTCTTCGGTCTGGGCCGTGCCGTTGCAGGCATCGACCCACTCGCGAGCGTTGCCTACCATGTCGAACACCCCGCTCGGAGTCTTGCAGTCCTTCTTGTCGCCCGCCGAGACCAGCGCTTTCGCAGAGCTGGTGCTGTCGTTGCAGTAGCCGGTCTGGTGCCCGTCCCCATACGGGTAGTCGTTGGCGCCGTTGGTGGAGCAGGCGTCGTACCACGCGCCCTCTTGCGCCGACTTCGTGCTGCCGGCCGGGCAGAGCGTCTTGCCCGCGTCTTTGCAGAACATGTAGGCGTCGCACCAGTCGACACAGGTGACCGGAAGGTTGCTCGCCGGCGCGGCCGCGTCGGCGTCGGACCACTCCCCCGGCCCGAGGCACGGGACGGTGCTGTTCTTCTTCTGCGGCGCCCCGAGATCCGCGTTCCACTCGCAACCGCTCGGCTTGGTGACGGTCTTGACGCGGAACTGGTCGTACGGTCCGTGAGTCACCTCTTGGGCGTCGATCCACACGCAGCTGCCGTCCTTGATCCGAAGCCCGATCATGCCGGCAGGCGCGCTCGCGTGCGTGCACGGGCCCGCCCCCGCGCTGCCGCCGCTACCGCTGGCCCCGCCTCCGGCGCCGCCGCCTCCGCCGCCCGTGGCGCCGCTGCCGCCGCCCGCACCGGCAGCGCCCGTGCCTTCCTCGAAATCTTCGAAGCCCCAGACCTTCTGGCAACCGACGGTCGCGACGAACGCGACACCCAGCACCCACGCCGCGCGCGCCATCAGAACGTCACCCCGCTGAGCGAGAGCCCGGCCGCGTCGCGCCCAGCAAAGGGGCTCACGCGAATCGACTTGAACCCGGTGGCGGGCGGTTTCTCCTTCGCCGGCGGTGAGTGCGTGAGCAAGAGCACGGCGCCCACCCCCACGCCCACCAGGCCCAGTCCGATGCCGACGTTGGCGATGTTGGCGCGGGTCTCGGCCTTGTCGCGCAGCGAGATGGCGTCACTCGAGCAGTTGCTCTTGCTCGGGCACTTGTCTTCGGCGTCGCCGTAGGCGCCCTTGGCCATGAACGCGAACGCGGTGCCGACACCGAGCGCCACCACGCCGACACCCCCGACCACGTAGGCCAGCACCGGCGGACCACTCGCGGCCGCCTCGGGCGTCTTGGGGCCAGGCTCGGGGTGGTCCGGCGTCGGCTTCGGACCGGGTTTCACTTCCGACGGCTCGCCTTTCTCGAGCCGGGGCACGTTCAGCGTCTGCGAGTCGTGCTCGGCCCCGATGGTCACCTTCATCTCGACCGTCTTGTGACCCGGTGCGCCGATGCTGACGGTGCGAGCGCCAGGATCGACCGGGACCTTCGAGTCGAGCACGGCAGACTCGAGCGTGACGTCGTCGATCTTGACCTGGATGCCCGCCACGCGCTCGGCCAGCACGATCTTCAGGTACGAGACATTGGGCTCGAGCTCGGCGGCGCGCTGCTTCGCCTCTTCCACGATGTTGGTGCGGTTCTGCGTGCGCGCCAGGCGCCCCGCAGCAAGGTAGGTGGCCCAGGCGCTGGCGATCTTGCCCTGCTTCTCCTGGCACGAGGCCAGGTTGAGCAGCGTGCCCGGAGAGGGGTCGAGGCGCTGGCTCTCGGCCAGCTTGGGACAGGCCGCGGCATAGTCGCCCTTCTGCATCAGGTCCTTCCCTTCGCGGAACAGACCTTCGGCCACTGAGGCGTTGCCTTGCGCAGCGGCGACGGCGGGGAGACAGACGAGGGCGAGGGTGGAGAGGGTGCGCGCGAAGCTAGCGGTCATCGTAAGTGCCAGGGTCCTTCGAAGGCTTGGTGCCGGTGGGCTTGGGGGTGGGAGGCTCGCTGGGCTTGCTCGATGCGCTGCCCTTCGCAGCGACCGGCGCCCCCGCGGTGGACTTCGGAGCGACGCTGGCGGCTGCCGGAACGCTGGTGGCTGCCGGAACGCTCGTGGCCGCTGGTGCGGTGGGTGCGACGTCGACCACCACGCTCGGGCTGGGTGTGGGCGCGCTGGCAGTGGGGCTGGGCACCACCTCGCCGGTGGCAGCTGCCGCTGCAGACGCTGCGGCGCTGCTGCCACCGCGCGACAACGCGATGCCGCCCGCGACGCCGCCGACCACCAAGAGCAGCGCCGCCACGACGACGACCGGGACGAGCGCGCTACGCTTCGGCGCGCCCATGTTCCCCGAAGACACGGCCAAGGCGTTCTGCGTGCCGGCCGCGATGGGCCGCGCCGAGAGCAGCGTCGCGTCGTGCACGGGGCTGCCGGTGATGGCGGCCGCGACCGGCGTGACGTTGGGCGACGGTCCGTAGCCCGACGCCGACAGGTTCGGCAGGCTGGGCGCGGAACGCGAGCCGACTGCGGTGATGCCGTACACCTCGCCCAGGGCTGCAATGGCCTCGCCGGCCGTGCGGTAGCGCAGGTTCGGATCGCGGTTCACGCAGCCCCCGAACCAGGCGTCGAATGCCGCGGGGAATGGACTGGGGAAACCGAGCTCGACCATGCGCTGACTGGGCGGCACTATGGGCAACGAGAGCACCTCGCCGAACAGCTGAGTCAGAGAGCCATCGGGTGTGTGCGCGGTACGCCAGTAGCTCTTGCCGGTCAGGACATAGAAGGCGATGAGCCCGAGAGCCCACACGTCGGTCTGCGGCGAGATGCTGCCCACCCCGGCTTGCTCGAAGGCCATGTAGAGCGGGGTGCCCTTCACCTCTTGCGACACGTTCGACGTCGCGCCGAGCACCTTGGCAATGCCGAAGTCGAGCACCTTGATGGTGGTCTCGCCGTTGTCGCGCCGCGCTACGAACAGATTCTCGGGCTTCAGATCGCGGTGCACGATGGGCCGGACCACGCCGTCCTTGTCCTTGTAGCCGTGCGCCCGGTCCAGCGCCGACGCCGTCTGTCGCAGGTACTCGACGGCCAAGTCCGGAGCGAGCGGGCCCTGACGCTCGACCATGTTGGCGAGATCCTCGCCAACCAGCAGCTCCATCACCAAGAAGGGCATCTCGGTGGTCTGGTCGAAGCCCGCGTCGACCACGCGCACGATGTGGTCGCTGTTCACGCGACCGGCGATGCGCGCCTCTTGCTCGAACTTCTCGGAGGCGTCCTTGGCTTGCAGCACGTGGGGCCAGAGCACCTTGACCGCGACGCGCGCCTCGGTGGCGAGCTGCTCGGCCACGTACACCGCGCCGAAGCCGCCCTCGGCCAAGAAGCGCTCGATCCGGTAGCGACCGGCGAAGATCTGTCCCGCACCCAGGAGCTCGCGGCTCATCGAGCCCCAAGATCTACGCCGGCGGGCCGGGCCAGTCCACGCGCCCGGCGCGGGCTTCCGGTTCCCCGCGGAAATAGTGGGATGTACGCGCGGCGGTCCGCTGACGCTTCCTGCCCTGGTGGCGCTCGCGTGGCGGCAAACGGCCGCGAAGCGCGCGCTAGACGCGGGCGCGGCGTCGGCGGCGCCGCCACCCGAGCGCCGCGATCACCAGCCCGCTCAGCCAGGCTGGACCCAGCCGCGCGGGTGTGGCACCGGCGAGCTTGCACCCGCAGCCGCCCTCGTCACTGCCTTCTCCTCCCGACGTCGCGCCGCCGGCGTCAGGACCGGCGTCCGATTTCGAACCGCCGCTTCCGGCGTTTCCTCCGCTTCCAGCACTGCCACCACCCGAGCCACCCGCGCCGCCATCCTTCGGAACGCAGCTGGACGCGACGCAATCGTAACCAGTTGCGCAATCGTTGCCGTTCACGCATTGCTGCTGGCACGCGCCACCGACGCACTTGTAGGGCGAGCAGGATTGGGTCTGGCCGTTGGGTTGTTTGACCGTGAACGCATCGGTGCAAGTTGCCCCGCTCACGGCGCACAGCCCCTTGTTCGTGTCACAGGTCGCACCAGCCGCGCAGTCTCCGTCGTTGGCGCAGGTCAACTTGCACGCCCCGGCGCTGCACGCGTACGGAGCGCAGCTCTTGGGCACGGGCACCGAGCAGCCGCCGGCGCTATCGCAGGTGCCGGGAGGTGTCAGCGAATCACCGGTGCAAGACGACGCGCTGCACTGGGTCGACGTCCCAGGCAGAACGCAAGCGTTGGGATTCGCGCCGTCGCACTGGCCCACGCAGGCGCCGGTGCCGGCGCACGCGGGCTTCGGCGACTTCGGCGCACCCGCGCGCGGCTTGCACTGGCCCACGCTGCCGGTCTCAGCACAGCTCTCGCACTGGCCTGTGCACGGCGAGTCGCAGCAGACTCCGTCGACGCAGAAGCTCGACGTGCACTGGTTGGCGGCCTGGCAAGCCTTGCCGTTGTCGATCTTGGGCACGCAAAACCCGCCCTGGCAGTAGTGAGCCGGGTTGCTGATGCAGTTCGCGTCGACGGTGCACGGGCTGGTACACGCGCCTGCTTGGCACACATAGGGCGAGCACTGCGCGTTCGTCTGGTCGACGCAGCTGCCGTTGCCGTCGCAGATCTTGCCGCTGACGGCGGTGCCATTGCAGGTCGTGGGGCCACAGCTCGTGGTGGCGGCGGCCAGCGCGCACTGGCCGACGACGCCACTGCAGGTGGCCTGCTCACCGCACGGGTCGGTCGCCTTGACGCAATGGTTCCCCGGGTTGGTGCCCTTCTTGGCGGCGCCGCAGATGCCTGAGTCCGCCCCTGACTCCTTGTTTGCAGCCTTGCACGCTTCGCATTTCGAGGTGCACTGCGCGTTGCAGCACACCCCGTCGGAGCAGAAGAGCCCACTGCCGCATTGCTCTTGTGCCGAGCAGTCCGAGCCTTGGGACTTCTTGGGAACGCAACTGCCGGCGGAGCAGAAGTAACCGGTCGCGCAGTCGGCGCTCACGGCGCAGGTGCTAGGACACGCGGCGGAGCCGCCGGCGCACAAGAAGCCGGGGCACCCCGGCGGCGCAGGGGGAGCCCCCTTGGCCAGCGTGGTGCACGCGCCGTTGGCCGACGCGCCCGAAGTCTGCGCACACGTGTCACACGGACCGCCGTTGCACGCACTGTCGCAGCACACGCCATCCACGCATTGATTGGACGTGCACGCCCTACACCCGGCAAGTAAGCAGTCGGCACCGGCCGCCAGGTTGCATGCGACGCCGTTCGCCTTGCGCGGCACGCAAGCGCCGCTCTGATCGCAGTACTTGGTTGCCTCGCAGTTCGAGTCGTTTTGACAACCGGACGGGCACGCGCCGCTGGTCCCGTTGCAGAGCACGCCGCAGCTGCCCTTGGACGGCTGCGGGCTGCCGTTCGCCGGCAGCGGCGTGCAAGTGCCGTTCTGAGTCGCTCCTTTGACGGCGCTGCACACCTCGCAGACGCCGCCGCAGGCACTCTTGCAGCAGACGTTGTCCATGCACGATAGGCCTCCCGCGCAGTCGCTGGTGCCCACGCACGACTGGCCGACCAGACCCTTCAGACGCACGACGTAGGCGGCGCCAATGTCGGTCCCGAGCTCGAAGCTCTTCCCGGGCGCACCCACCAACAAGCCGTCGCTCGAGAGCGACACGGCCGTACCGAAGCGATCGGAGGCAGCCGAGTCCGACGGGCCGATGGCTGGCGTTTGCTCGGCCCAGGCACCCGTTGCATCCCGTACGAACACCTGCACGCTTCCGGCATCGGCCAACGCGCTGACATCGTCCAGAGCGGCGCCCACGGCGGCGACATCGGCTCCGAGCGCCACCGAGGTGCCGAAAGCGTCACCCGTGCTCCCGGTGCCTGAGAGGAGCTGGGTCTTGTACGTCCAGGTGGTGCCTGCCCGCCCGAACACCAGGGCGGAGCCGCGATCCGTGGTGCCAACATCGTCTTTCGGCGCGCCAATCAGAGCGTCGCTGCCGAAGATGGCCACCGCACGGCCCAACTCGTCCCCCGCAGCACCGCTCGGCGCCGTCAGCTTCTGTTGCTGACTCCACGTCGTGCCACTGCGAACGAAGACATAGGCAGCGCCCTCGTCGATCTTGCCGGAGATGTCAGCGAGCGGCGCGCCGACGACGGCATCGTTGCCGGTGAGACCCACGGCAGCGCCGAAATTGTCGGTTGCCGCCGCGTCGCTCGCGGCCAGTTTCTGCTGCTGGGACCACACGGTGCCGCTGCGAACGAAGACAAAAGCGGCACCCTGGGACGATGCACCGTCGCCGGGCATCCCGACAAGCGCGGTGTCAGCGCTGATCGCCACGGACTCGCCCAGACGGTCGGACTCCTGAGCACCCGCTACGGTGAGCTTCTGCTGCTGCGGCCAGGCCGTTCCGCTGCGCACGAACACGTACGCGGAACCAGCTGCGATGAGGTCTCCGGGTGCACCGACGAGCGCGGTGTTCCCGCTCAACGCTACGGCCGAGCCGAACTCGTCGCTGGCACCTCCGTCGCTCGCTACGATGCGCGCCTGCTGGCTCCAGGTCGCGCCGCTCTTGACGAACACGAAGACCGAACCCTGCCAGCCGACACCGTTCACCGTGTCGTGTGGGACGCCGACGAGCGCGGTGTTCCCGTCGATGGCCACTGCCTGACCCATCAACTCGTCTTGCACCCCCTCGGCCGCGACCAGCTTCTGACCCTGCGACCATGTCGAGACGACCCGCGTCCACAAGTACGCTGAGCCGCGGTCCGTCGAGCCGCCCACGTCGTCGTGGAATGCTCCGGTGAGGACCGTGTTTCCTGCTCCCGATACCGAGTAGCCGAGGCGGTCTCCCGCCAGGCCGTCACTCGCGATCAGCGTGCCTTCCAGGGGCCAGGTCGTCACCGATCGACGGTAGACGTAGGTGGCACCCTGTTGCGTCGCCAGCGCGACGTTCGTGGTGTCCGCGCCAACTGCCAGCGTGGGGTTCGACGCGTTGAAGAGCGCGGTCGACCAACCGAAGTTGTACGCATCGACGGGCTTGGTCTGCTTCTGCTGGAGCGACCAGGTCGTACCGCTGCGCGTGTAGACGTAGGCAGCGCCCTCCCCGGGCGCGCCGATCGCCAGGATGTTCGCGAGCAAGGAGACGCTGCGGCCAGAACTGCCGCTCGGGTAGGTCGACGGGAAGATCGCTTGTTGTTGCGTCCAGGTCGTGCCCGAGCGGGTGAAGACGTACGCGCCGCCGGCGCCCGAGACGGTGTAGTAGTTGCCAGGCGCACCGAACGCCGCGTCGTTCCCTAGAACCGCAACCGCAGAACCGAATTGGTCTTGGGCATCGGGGCTGCTTCCGGCCACCACCTTCTGCTGTTGTGTCCACGTCGTACCGCTGCGAACGAACACGTAGCCCGATCCCTGGTTGGCGTTGGCGCCTACGTCGTCGAGCGGCGCACCGACTGCGATGGTGTTCCCGTCGATCGCGACCGCGGTCCCGAACAGGTCCAGCGCGGCCGCGTCGCTTGCGGTGAGCTTCTGTTGCTGCGACCACACGGTGCCGTTGCGAACGAATACGTAGGCCGCGCCCGCTTGTCCGTTCGCCTTGCGTGCACCCGCGACTACGGTCGTGCCACTGAGGCCCACGGATCCTCCGAGCTCGTCCCCCGTCGCACCGTCCGATGCCACGAGCACGGCACTCAGACCCCAATTCGCGACCTTCTCGAAGAGGTAGATGGCTCCCTGGTCGGTGTTGCCGCCGACGTCGCGCCCGGGCGCCCCGATGGCGGCGATGTCGGGAAAGGACATCGCGGGATCGACGGCGACTCCACTCCCGAAGTAGTCACTCGATGCGCCGTCGCTAGGACCCGAGGCTGAGAACTTCGCTTCTTGGGTCGCGACGAGCGGGTCGATGAAAACGGGCCACTTGGCCCCCGCGGTGTCCACGCGGACTGCAATTCGAGAGTCGACCACCTCCATCCGGGTGCTCAGCGGGCGCCCCGAAGCGTCGCGCGCGAACAAATCGGTGTAGTGGAGCTCCGGGATTGCGAGCCCGGGTTTCGCAAACGCGATGCTCCGGCCATCACTGCTCGCGACGGGGCTGCGCCCGGTCACCGCGATCTGGAGCACGAGCTCGCTCTTGGCGGCCTCACACGGCGGGCGCTGCACGTCCCAGCCTTGCTGCAGCCCGAGTGGACCGTTGACATACCACTCCCCAAGCTTGGCTCCACCGGCGCTGCCGCTGAGAGCGATTCGGTTCAGGCTCACCGAGGCATCGCCCAAAGTCAGGTCGAGCACGGCATCCCCGCAAACGACGCCGTCAGTGGTCAGGCCCAGCTCGAAGCCACCTTCGGTCGAGCTCAGCCGAACACCGCCGGCGCCAAGCTCGGCGACGAAGCGGTGTCGCGGATTCGGTGCTTCATACCGACCGTCCGGGCGATTCCGAAGGTGGAAGTCCGCATCGTCAGCGCCTTCGCGCTGGCGGCTCGCGACGTACGCGGCTCGCACTTCGGCGGTGTCACCCGGGTCGACGAGCGCCAGGTGCTCGCTGGGGCTGGGCGGGGCAGCTTCAGACCCCGGTGACTTCGACTCCCCGCAACCAACCGCGAGGACGAAAGAAAGCGCACATCCAATGCGAACCGAGCTCATCAGGACACCTCGACCCGGAAGCCTAGCGACTTGGTGACGCCAGGGGAACCCGGCGAGCGCCCCCGGCATGGCGCCCGCCCGCCCCGTCATGGCAACCTCTTGGACACCCCATGACCCGCTGGCTCTTGGTTCCGTTCGCGCTCGCTCTCCTCGCTTGCTCCGGCCCGGACGACGGCGCCGAGCCCACGCGCACGGTTCGGGGCGCCGCAAAGGCAGCGGGGCAGACCTGCACCGCGGGTAGCGAGTGCGACTCGACCTTCTGCGTGGACGGCGTGTGCTGCACCACCGAGTGCAAGGGCACGTGCCAGGCCTGCGCCGCCGCCAAGAAGCAGTCGCTCAGCGGCAGCGGCACTTGCGGCCCAGCGCTCGAAGGGCTCGACCCGCACGACGACTGCGCCGCCGATCCAGCCGGCACTTGCGGCAAGACGGGCGCGTGCGACGGCAAGGGCGCGTGCGCGCTCACGCCGCAGGGCGCGGCGTGCGCCAGTGACGCGGGCAGCGGGAACAGCTGCAACATGATGAGCGCGAAGGGCGCGATCTGCTCGGGCGCCGGCGTCTGCTACTTCGAGAACGCGCCGGCGGGAAAGCCGTGCGCGCCGTATGCCTGCAAGAACGGCTCGTGCGCCTTCCCCTGCGCGAACGACACCGACTGCCAGCCGCCGAACCGCTGCGAATTCGGCGTGTGCAAGCCCAAGCGCGCCAACGGCACGGCCTGCACCGACAAGCTCGAGTGCGACTCGGGCAACTGCACCGACGGTGTGTGCTGCGACAGCAACTGCTCGGGGCAGTGTCAGGCCTGCAACCTGGCGGGCAAGGTCGGAACCTGCGCGTACGTGACGGGCACGCCGATCCCGCCACGCCAAGACTGCAGCGGCAGCGGCGCGTGCAAGGGCACGTGTGCGGGCAACGGTGACAAGTGCAGCTACCCAGGCAACGCCACGGCCTGCGGCGCCGCGAGCTGCACCGGCGACGTGTCGACCTCCGCGGCGACCTGTGACGGCACGGGCGCGTGCGCGGCGGGCAAGAGCGCGCCGTGCTCGCCCTACGGCTGCGGCGCGGCGGACGGGCTGTGCAAGAAGACCTGCGCCAGCAATGCCGACTGCGCTCAGGGCGCCACGTGCGACACCAACACCGGCAAGTGTGCCGTCTCGACGGCCAAGTGCCTGGACCCGACCACGGTGCAACTGCCGAACGGGCAGACCGAGAGCTGCACGCCCTACGTGTGCAAGGCCGGTAAATGCCAGCAGCAGTGCAGCACCGGCGCGGACTGCGCGTTCGGCCACGCGTGCTCGGGCACGACCTGCGTCCCAGAAGCGGACGGCTCAGCCGGCGGCTCGGGGGGTGGAAGCGCGAGCGGCGGTGCGCCGGCCACGGGGGGCAAGTCGGGAGGCGGGGACAGCGAGAGCGACGACGGCGGCTGTGGATGTCGCACGGCGCCGCAGCGCGAGAACGGACTTGCCGCGCTCGCGCTGCTGGCGCTGGGGCTCAGCGCTCGGCGCCGGCGCGCTCGCTGACGGTCTGACCGTTTCGCCGCCGCCGTCGCAGCACGGCCAGGCCCAGAGCCGCGAGCCAGTAGGCGCTCGAGCCCGCCCCCTTGGACGGTACGCGACAGCCGCAGCCGCCCTCGTCACCGCCCGAGTCGCTCTTCTTGCCGGCGGTGCCCCCGGCGCCGCCGGTGCTGCTCCCACCCGTGCTGCTGCCACCGCTCGAGCTGCCACCCGCCCCGCTGCCACCGCCCACACCGGAATCGGTGCCGCCCTCGGCGGCAACGCAGCTCGACCCCTGGCAGCTGTACCCGTCCGCGCAGTCCGCGCCGGTGCTGCACTGCTGCTGGCAAGCGCCGCCGACACACTTGTAGGGCACGCAGCTCTCGCTCTGCCCGTTGGGCAAGAGGACGGTCGTCGCGTCTTTGCAGGTGGCGCTGGTCACGGCGCACTTGCCGGTGTTGGTGTCGCACTTGGCACCCTGCGCGCACTCGGTGTCCGACGCGCAGGTCGTGTTGCAGACGCCGCTCGCGGCGTTGCAGCCATACGGGAGGCAGTTCTTGGTGCTCGGCAGCGAGCAGAGGCCCGCGCCGTCGCAGGTGCCGGCGGGCTGCGAAACGTCGCCGGTGCAGGCGGCATCTTTGCAGGCGGTGCCCGCCGCCGGGTACGCGCAAGCGCTCTTGTTTGCGCCGTCGCAGGTGCCCTTGCACTTGTCGCCCGTGGTGCCAGCGCAGTCGGTGCGCGTGCCGCGCGGTTTGCCCGTAACCGGCGTGCACTGGCCCAGGGTTCCTGTCTCGGCGCAGGCCTCGCACTGGCCGTTGCAGGGGGCGTCGCAGCACACCTGATCGACGCAGAAACCGCTCTTGCACGAGCCAGCGGCGGTGCACGTCTTGCCGTTGTCGATCTTCGGGATGCACACCCCGTTCGAGCAATAGTGAGGTTGGGGAGTGGTCACGCAGTCGGTGTCGGCCGTGCACGGGCTGGAGCACGCGGCGCCCTTGCACACGTAGGGCGCGCACTGCGCGTTGGTCTGGTCGACGCACGCGCCGGCGCCGTTGCAGATCTTCCCCGACACCGCGCCGTTGCTGCAGGTGGTGGGGCCACAGCTGGTGCCCGCTGCCCCCTTGGCGCACTCGCCCGGTGTGCCCGAGCACGAAGCCTGGTCGCCGCAGGGGTCGCTGGAAGCGACGCACTGGTTTCCCGGGTTGCTGCCCTTCTTCGCCGCCCCGCACTTGCCGTTGTTGGCCATGCTGGCATCTTCTTTGTTGCCAGCAGCGCAGGCCATGCATTTGCCGGTGCAGGTGCCGTCGCAGCACACGCCATCCACGCAGTTACCGAGCGCGCACTGGCTGCCAGCGGTGCACTGTTCGCCGAGCCCCTTCTTGGGCGTGCAGGCGTTGCCCGCGCAGTAGTTGCCCGCAGTGCAACTCGCGTCACTGCTGCAGGTGGTTGGGCACGCGGCTGAACCGCCGCACTTGTAGGCGCCGCACTGACCGGCCGAGCCCGAGCCGAGGACGGTACAGGTACCGTTCTGAGAGGCCCCAGCCGCCGCAGAGCACACGTCGCAGCCGCCGGCGCAGGCGGTGTCGCAGCAGTAGCTGTCCGCGCAGTTGCCGTTGGCGCACTCCGACCCGGCGCTGCAGCCCTGGCCCTGCTTCTTCTTGCAGTTGCCGGCGGCGTCGCAAGTGCTCGTGCCGGTGCAAGTGCCGTCTTCTTGATTCGACACCACCGTGGTGCAGGTGCCAGCCGCGTTCGCGCACGAGCGGCAGGCCGTGGTGCAATCGTTGGCACAACAGGTGCTATCGACGCAGTAGTTGCTGGCGCACTCGGTGGCCAGGGTGCAGCCCTGGCCGCTCTTCTTCTTGCACACGCCCGTGGCGTTGCAGGTGTTGTTGCCGTTGCAGCTGTCGTCGTCTTGGTTGACCACCACGGTGGTGCAAGTGCCGGCGGTGTTGGCGCACGAGGCACAGGTGCCACACGACCCGGTCTGGCAGCAGCGCCCGTCAACGCAATTTCCCGTCGCGCACTCGCTGTTTGCGCTGCAGACCTGACCCTGCGCCTTCTTGCATGCGCCGCTACCATCACAGCTGCTGGTGCCGGTGCAGGTGTCCGGGTCGGTGGCGTTGGTCACCGTCGTGCAAAGCCCGCGGTTGGTACCGGCGCCATCGCAGCGCTGGCACACACCGGTGCAGGTCGTGGTGCAGCACACTCCGTCCACGCAGATGTTCGTGTCGCAGTCTGCCGCGGTCGTGCAGGTGCCCCCGCGGCTGTGGTACGTCCAGGTCTTTCCGGTCGCGTCGCTGCCGAACATGACGACCCGCCGGCGCGCGGCGTCGTAGGCCGTGCCATGCGCCGAGCGGCCCGGAGGCGTCGTGGTTCCGGGGTAAGGGTCCGACCAGACGGTGCCGTTCCACTCCCAGGTGTCGCTGCGCGCGCTCGAGCCCGAGTCCGTTCCGCCGAACACGACCACACGCTTGCTGCGTGAGTCGTAGGCCATCGTGATCAGCGTCCGCGCTGGGATGCCGCACGCCCCGTCGTCACAGCGCTTGGTCCAGGTGCTGCCGGTGAGCTCCCAGGTGTCCGAACGGTAGTTACTCGTGACCGCGTCCTGGCCGCCGAAGAGCACGACGGCATTGCGAGCCGCGTCATAGGCCATGCCCGGAAAGCGGCGAGCCGGCGGCGAGGTGGTCAGGCACGCCCCGGCATTGCAGATCGGAGTCCAGGCCGTTCCGTTGTAGCCCCAGGTATCGTTCGGCGCGGTGCTGCCTGAAGCGAGCACACCGCTGAACAAGACGGTGACGCCATTCTGCGAATCGAACGCCATGCCCGCGCCCTGGCGGGCGGAGGGCTTGGTCGAGCAACCGGCGCCGCCGCAGCCCGCTGCCCAAACATTGGTCGCCGCGTTGTACTCCCAGGTGTCGTCCAGCGCGAAGTTCACCGCGTCGCGACCGCCGAACATCACGGTTCGGCTGCGGGTGCTGTCGAAGGCCAGCATGTGACCGCGCCGGGCCCCAAGGGTCCCCGCGCCACAGGACCCCGCGGCGCAGGTCATGCTCCACAGGGTTCCGTTCCACTCCCAGGTGTCGGAGAGGTAGGTGTTGCTCGAAGAATAGCCTCCGAACATCACCGTCACCTGATTTGCCGAGTCGTAGGCCAGAGGCGTGTAGGTGCGAGCAGGCGGCGGCGAGGCGGGGGTCACATCTTCCCAGATCGCGGTCTCGACGCCGGGATCGAGCACGACGGGAAAGGCGAGGCCGGCGGTGTCGAAGCTCACGTGATAGTAGCCGTCGGCCAGCTTGGCAGTCGCCGACCGCACCGTACCCGCAGCGTCGACCAAGTACGGTGCGACGATGCGGAGCTGCGGCTCTCCGTCGGCGGACGAGAACGTGATCGCGCCGGAGGGCTCGACTCGCGAACGCGGCAGGTCGGCTCCCACCTCGACCCGCCAGGTGTGCTCGTTGGGGGCTTCGTGGTCGCGCAGCACCAGCAGTTCCTCGACGCGTGCCGGGTGCGCCACCACGATTCGGTCGGTGGACGGGTAGACCTCTTCGAACACGGCGCGGCCCTGGTGCACGCTGCCGGCAGAAGGGCGCGCTGCCACCGGCGTGAGCGAAATCCGCAAGGTCGGCGAGCCGCCCAGCGAGACGTCGAGGGCCCCCGTCGCCACCGGCGCCAGCGCGGCCCCGAGCTCGTTCGGCGACGACGCCGTCGCACGGATCGTTGGACCGTCGCCGACGAACCCCCGGTCCGTGGGTCGGAGCAGACGATCGAGCTCGGCGTGGTGCTTGGAAGCGACCTCGGCGAGCGCAAGAGGGCGCGCTTGCGACGTCGGCTGTGACGGCGTCCCCGCGTCAGCCAGGCCATCGCTTAGAGTGCTCGGTTGACTCGAGCAAGCAAGCGCCGCCAGCGCGGTCACGACAATCGACGCCCTAATGGTGCACCCACGCATGTGCTTCATCCCTTCGCTCCCCGGTCGTTCCCCAACTGATTGGGTATCAGAGTTGGTCCGTCGCGACAACGAGATGGGCCTTGACGATGACGATCCGTCTTGACGATGATGCCCCCCGGACGGCGCACCTGACGGGGATCATGCGGCTGGTGCCGCCGAGGTGTGACGCGCCGACGCACCCCGGTGGCAGCTCTATCTCGAGAGGGAAACACCGATGGCAGCGAAGAAGAAGGGCGCCCGGCCTGCGCGCGCTCGTGTCGACAAGGTCCGACCCGCCAAGCGCCGGACGAAGGCGCGCCGAGCAAGTGACGCACGCGGCGATCGGGAAGATGTCGCCCGGCCGACGAGAGATACCGAGGCCGCGGTCTTTCCGGTGCGCTTGCTCAGCGGCGCTCACGTGTTCACCCTCGATGGCCCGCGCCTGCGCCTGATCTTGAGGAAGCGACTGGGCCCGAAGCCCCTGGCAGAGTTGCTGGAGAAGCTGAGCCTCGAGCTGGACGACGGCAGCACGGCAGGCGACCCGCGCTCCGTTCCGCTCCGCACCGCAGGGCACACGCAGTGGGTGAGGACGGCTGATCGAACCGTGCCCGATGCGAAGCGGATCAAGGCGATCCGTTCGCACGCGCAGGTCGTGGCGGTGGCTCCGGTCTACCAGCGCACGGATGTCACAGGCGCCCGTGGCTTGATGAGCCCACACCTGGGCGTGTTGCTCGTGCCAGCAGCGCTGGCCTCTGAATCCGCGGCCGAGCTGGCCAGGTACGGACTGAAACCCAACGAGCGAATTCGCCTCGGCGGTATCCGCTACTTCAGCAGCGGCGACCCCAACGACGCGCGGGTGTTCGAGCTGGGCGCGCGCCTGGCCGAGCGCACGCTGGGGCGGGCCGCCGGGCTGGCCGCGCTCGCGCCACCCCCTCGCGTGTCGTACGAGTGGACTCCTCTGGTTTCGCCATTCGCCGTGACGCCCGCTGACCCCGTGGATCCGCTCTACGACACCGCTGGCGGGACGGGCGACGCCGAGCCGGCCAACAGGCAGTGGAACCTGAAGCGCATTGGCGCCCGCTATGCCTGGGGGCCGCCGCCGGCCGGGCAACCCGGAAGCAGCTCGGTGAAGGTGCTGATGTTCGACGAGGGCGTCGATCTGCAGCACACCGATCTGGTGGGCATCACTCAGCTCGAGCTGTCGGGGCCCGGCTCCGATCCGGCGAACCAGGCGCCGCAGACCGCCCACGGCACCCAGCTGGCCGGCATCGTCGCTGCGCGACACAACACCAGTGGGGGCGCCGGGTTGGCGCCCGGGTGTCCGTTCACGTCGCTGCGCTACAACGACACGCTGATCCCCGATGCCTTCGCGGTCACCAACACGGCCCTTGCCGCGGCGATCACCCACGCCGGCACCATCGCCAACAGCGTGCTGTTGATCGGCATGGACGCCGGCAATGCCTTGCTCACGGACGCGACGGTCCAAGGGGCGATCAACACCAACACCACCTCGCTGATCGTACTGGCCACCGGCAACGACACTGGCACCGGGTCGGCCATTGGCTACGGCACCGTCCAGGCGAACGTGATGATCGTCGGCGGCTACGGGCAGACGGACTCGGGCGACCGGAACGGACGCTGGCTCGCCGAGGCGGCGCCGTTGGTGGGCTCGCGGGTCGGTCCCGAGATCTCGGTCGCAGCGCCAGCCGCCGACATCATGACCACCAGCTGGGTCAGCGGCTCGAGCAACGAGTACACGGCCGCGCCCGGCCTGCGCGGCACTTCATTGGCAGCCGCGCACGCGGCGGGGCTGGCTGCGCTGGTGTGGAGCAAGAACCTGAGCGCCACGGCCGCGCAGATCCGCACGCAGATCGAGCAGACGGCTGCCAAGTGCGGCGTTGACCGCCCGTTCGACCCCGGCGTCGAGAGCACGGCCTACCGCACGACCACCGGGCACCCCAACGGAATCTGGCATGATCACCTCGGCTACGGCTCGATCGACGCTTCCGCGGTCCTGGTCACCTTGGCCACTGAGACGGACGCGGCAACGGTCGATCCCGAGCGGGCCCGGGTGATCATTCGAGACAATCCCGCCGATGCCGGCGTGCCCGAGCCCTCGACGGGCACTCTGGTCTCGGAGTGCGACATCATCGTGTCGACGAACCCCACCCACGTGACCCGAGGCGTGATCACGGCGGGCAGCGCCGATGACCTCGACTTCAGCGCCAAGGCCGTCGCGGCGGTGAACAGCGTGGGCGCGGCCTCCGCGTACTACGTGTTCGTGCGGGTGGTGAACATCGGCCCCGCCCCAGCGCGGGGGGTGCGCGTCACGGCGTCGCTCGCCGCCTGCGCGACCAGCTTCATGTACCCCGATTCCTGGGACAACCCGACCACCCCGGGCGGAACCACGATCAACGCGCTGAACGACGCACCACCCGCCGATTACTCGTACCTCGCCGGCCCGCTCCCCGTCGGCGGCGTGTTCGTGGCGCGCCTCACCGTTCCCGCGGGCGCGGATTTCTCGGGCTTCGGCGGGCACGCCTGCTGCGTCGCGCGGGTGGTCGCCGCCAACGACGTGAACTTCACGCGCGCGAGCGTCTCGGGCTCGATGGCCCAGCGCGCGTACAACAACCTGGCACAACGCAACTTGTCGATCGTCTGAAGCGGAGAGGCTGACCATGAAGAAATTCTCTTTCATCGCGGGGCACCCCGCCGACGACAGCCGCGGGATGACGCTGGTCGTCGATCGCAGCGCGCTCCCACCGGACATGAAGCTGGGCCTGCTGCTCGACGACGACGGCAAGGCCATTCCAGGGTTCGACCGAGGGCTGGCGAGGCGCGGACAGGCTGGAGCAGGCTGCGACTCGACCGAGCTGGTGCTACTCGAGCGCGTTAGGATCCGCGCGCGCGTCGGCGGGATGGAGGGCGTCGTGACCGTGGAGCCCGGGACCCGCTTCGACGCCGCTCTTGGGGGCGGCCCCCTCCGTGCCGAGGTCGACGGCGGCGAGATCGCGCTCCGGGGCGGGCAACGCCTGGTCGATGTCCGAGCTCCCCGGGCGCGGGTGACGGTCGACAAGGCGCCCAGCGCCGCCCACGTGTTCACCCTGGTCGCAGACAAGCCCGCGGGGGCTCGCCCCGGGGAGCGGTTCCCGGTCGAAGTGACCCAATACTCGAGCAGCGGCGAGCGGTGTGGCGCCGTGGCGGTGATGTTCACCTTCGATTGAGCGCGCTGAAATATTCGCCCCCCTGCCCCGAACTGCTTGCTGACGGCGCCCAGCCCATTCCCAGGGCGCCGCGAAAGGAAGCATTCGGAAAGCAATGGACGCGCTCCCCTCCCCCAGCTTCTCCAGCCCGAGCGAGCTCGACGGCACCGACGTTCTGGCCATCGTGGTCAGCGTGCTGGCGCCCGGGCTCGGCCACGTGATCTTGGGTCAGGTGGCCAAGGGCCTGGTGATCATGGCGCTGGTGATCGCCTCGTGCGGCGTCGGCTACCTCGTGTCGGCCATCGTGGCGCTGGACGCTTTCATGGTGGCGAAGGCCAGGCGCCGCCGGGCCGTGGGCCTGTGGGAGACGTTCCCGGAGTGAGGCTCACGCCGGAACGGCCACCGGCTTCCGACGGCGCCGCTGGATCACCCACCACGCCGCCATCACCACCAAGAGGAGCGACACGATCGGCACCACCACCGCCAGGATGACCAGCGCGATGGCGATGCCGTCTTCGACGAAGCTGACAATGGGGTTCGCGAAGCCGGCGGTGGTCGCCGAAGACGCCGCGCGGAACGCGGACTTGGCGACGTGGGGGCCGAGCGCCACCGGCGCACCGACACAAATGCCAATCACCGTGGCGATCAGCGGGTCGTTCACCTGGTAGAGCGCCGAGGCTGCGAGGAGCGCACCCGCGACCGGGCGCACCACGGTCGAAATCACGTCGAGCACGTGGTCGACCGCGGGGATCTTGTCGGCGACGATCTCGACCACGGTGGCGACCGCGAACAGCACCAGCGCGGGAGTGGACGACAGGAACCCGAAGCTCTCACCCAGCGAGACCACGCCCAGGCGCGCAAGGCCACCGGCGAGCAAGAGCGGGAGCCACGCACGAAGCCCCGCGGTGGCCGCCAGACCCACACCGAGCGCGATGGCGGTCACCCAGGCCCAAAGCTCGCCGAGCTGCATGAACCCCGAAGTTGAGGCCGAAAGCGCCAGGTGGCAAGGCCAAGCCAGGCCTGGCGGGCGCCGCGGGGAGAGCTGCGGCGGAGCGGCGCTGAATATGGAGCATCGGGGCCTGGGCGAAGTCGCGTTGGACTGCAGGCCTGAAGTCCCATTTTTCTTAATGACTAGATTGTGGTCGGGCAAAACAGCTTGCATTTGCAGCAATTCTTCCCACCACAACGCCAGTGAGCGCCGACCAGATTCGTGCTAAACACGAAAGTGGTCATGAATGAGAGGCATCTGGGACGCGCCGTCGCCGAGCTTGCGTTCGCGGCCGACAAGATGGCCTTCGTCGCCGGGCCGCGACAGGTGGGGAAGACCACCCTGGGCGAAATGATTCTCGGCGAACGAGCCGTTGGGCGCTACGCAAACTGGGACGACGTCGTCACGCGGCGTGCCTGGGCGAAGGACCCCAAGGCCCTCTTGCCAGCGAGAGCGGCGCGGGCGCGCGGGAAGCCTCTCCTGGTCCTGGACGAGATCCACAAGGCTCGCGCCTGGAAGAGGAGCTTGAAGGGGCTCTATGACGTCGAGAAGGGCAAGGTCGACGTGCTGGTCACCGGGAGCGCGCGGCTCGACGTGTATCGACGAGGGAGCGACAGCCTGCTCGGCCGCTATCTGCACTTCCGGCTCCACCCCTTCTCTGTTCGCGAGCTCGTAGCGTCGGCGCCGGCGAGCCCTGACGGGGCGATCGAGGCCCTCGGCAGTGTGGCCACGCCCCGAATCGAAGCCGCGGCCCGAGAGGCGTTCGACGTGCTGCTTCGGTTCGGAGGGTTTCCGGAGCCGCTCTTCGCGGCGAGTGAAAGGCGGGCGAGGCTCTGGCGCCGCGGGCGGGTGGAGAGGGTGATCCGTGAGGATCTTCGGGATCTCAGCCGGATCCCCGACCTCGCTCGGGTGGAGATGCTGGCCGCCTTGCTGCCCGAGCGAGTCGGCTCGCTCCTCAGTGTGGCTTCGCTGAGGGAAGACCTGGAGGTCGCGCACGACACGGTGTCGCGCTGGCTCGCGTACCTGCGCGAGCTCTACTACGCCTACGAGATCAAGCCCTATCAGCGGGGCGTCATGCGCTCGTTGCGCAAGGAAGGGAAGCTGTACTTGTGGGATTGGACTGAAGTGGACGAAGCGGCGGCGCGCTTCGAGAACTGCGTGGCCGGACACCTGGCGAAAGCCTGCGATTACTGGACTGACACGGGCGAGGGCGAGTTCACGCTCCACTTCCTGCGCGACAAGGACAAGCGCGAGATCGACTTCCTGATCGTGCGCGACAAGCAGCCCTGGCTGGCTGTCGAGGCGAAGCTCCGCGACGAAACGCCGAGCCCCAGCTGGGGCGCGTTTCTGTCCAGGGTAGGCCCCGTGGTTGCCGTACAGGTCGTGGCGACCCATGGGGTCTGGCACGAGCGACACACGCAGCATGGTCGCGTCCTGGTGGCCTCCGCGGCTCGGGTGTTCGAGCAGCTGGTCTGACGTGACCGTCTTCCGGCTCCGTAACGGAGCGAAGCCGCGCTCGGTGGGTCCGCCGTGAGGCCCGTCTCAGTGCGCCGTGCGGCGCGCGCAACACGCACAGCGCACGCCACCGCCGGCTCGCGCCCGCGCGACGAATTCAGCCGGGCTCTCTCGCCACAGCTCGTGGAGCGGCTCGTAAACGCCAGGGCGATCGGTGAAGACCGCCCCCGGGCAATGCGCTCGGAGCTGGTCGAAGGCGATGCCACCGGTGTTGGGCGGCAGGACGAAGCGTCGCAACCCGCCTGCGTCGTCATGAACCGTGAGGAGCCCCAGCGTCTGGACGCGCGGCCCAGACTGTACCGTGAAGGTGACCCAAACGATGGTAGCGGGCTGCTCGATCACGCGGCGAACCGCGCGCGCGTGGCGCCCGAGCTCGCGGGCGCTCAGCACGGCGAACCCGGCGAGCACGAAGGCCAAGACGGTCCCGATCACTCGGCCGGTGGTGTCGGTCGCAGCGAGCAGCGTGCCGGCCGCAACGCCCGCCGCCGCGAGCGCCATCACGAGCACCCCAGCGACGAGCCGCGGCCGCGCGCGGTCGAGGGCGTCACGGATTTCGTCGGGCGACGGCGTATGGCTCGACACTGCCCGTACGTACCAGCGCGCGCATGAAACTCAAGACCTGTGTTCGGGCCGGAGCCGAGACGCTCGACTTGAATACCGAGCGCGAGCCGCCGGCGCCTGCGAATGTCCGAGCCCGGCCGGTCAGCGCTTCTTCTTTCTCGCGGCCGGCTTCTTCGCCGCCGGCCTTTTCGCGGCCGGCTTCTTCGGCGCCGGTGCTGCCGCCGCCTTCTTCGAGGCCGGCTTCTTCGCCGCCGCCTTCTTCGGCGCCGGTGCTGCCGCCGGTTCCCAGACCGCGCACACCGCGCCGGTGGGGTCCTCGAAGATCCCGAGCGCACCATGGGGAGGAATGGGCATGAAGTCGATGATGACCTTCGCCCCCAGCTTCACTGCCTTGGCCATCGCTTGCTTGACGGACGCGACCCCGACGTACTGAAGCCACGCGCTCGGTGCGCCCGGCATCGGGTGCTTCTGGATACCGCCACCCTCGTCCTCTCCGGTCTTGAACATGCTGTAGACGCTGCCGTCCGGCATCTTCATGTCCTGGAAAGTCCAACCGAAGAGCCCCTTGTAGAACTTCTTCGCCGCCGCCGGATTGCTGGTGTTGAGCTCGTGATGCACGAAAGTACGCATTGAATCCTCCTGCTCGAAACCCGAGCGAGCGCCGCCCGCCCAGTGAGGCGCGAGAGTATCGTCGAACCGCGCCGTCCGGTCTATCCTGGGCCCTGCATGCGCGTGATCGAGACGCGACGACTGACCCTCGAGCCGTTGACCGTCTCCCACGCCGAAGAGATGTTCCCGGTTCTCAGTGACCCTGCGATCTACGAGTTCGAGAACCAGCCCCCCGGGTCCGTCGCGGCCCTCTCCGCTCGCTACCAGCGGCTCGAGACACGGGTTTCCCCCGATGGAACCGAGCGCTGGCTGAACTGGGCGATCCGGAAGCGCGGGGGCCAGCTCATCGGCTACGTCCAAGCGACGCTCTCGTCCAACGGCAGGGCGGCGATTGCCTACGAGCTGTCCAGCGAGTTCTGGCGCCAGGGGTTCGGGCTCGAAGCCACGCAGGCCATGATCACGGAGCTGACTGAGGAACATGCCGTGTGTGAGCTCACGGCCGTGCTCAAGCGGAATAACTTCCGTTCGCTCGGCCTGCTCGAGCGGTTGGGCTTCGTCCCAGCTTCCGCCGAGTTGCTCGCCCAGAGTCAGGTCGACCCGGACGAAGTCCTGATGCACCTGTCGTGTCTACCATTCGCAACTCACAGCTGACCATCAGCCGCTCGATCTCCGGCGTGGTGGCATGCCCGCTCCTTGCATGGATGCCCGCACTCGGGCAGGTTGTGAATTGGCGGGCCGATGGGAGCAATCGAACACGAGCACGCGGCGAGCTTTCGGTGTCGGAAGGCCGAGGTCGAGCTGCCGTCGTGGCAGAGCTGGCTGCTGACCACCGCGGCGGTCGTCTCCATCTTGCCAGCGCTGGTCGCCGTGGTGAGCGTGCTGACGGGCAACCTCGCGCAGGTCGTCTGGCTGCTTCCGCTGCTCGCGGTGGTGCTTGTCGGCCGATTCGCCCAGCGCCGAGCGAATCTCGGATCGGGCTCGGTCTCCGTCCGCGACGGCGCACTCTTCGTTGCGGGAGAGAGCCGGACCGGGCGCATCCACCTGGCTGAAGTGCGCTCGGGCGCCCGCGTCGGTCGCGCCGTCAGCCTCGAGCTCGGACGTAGTCGGCGCGCCGAGCTCGAGCTCGAGAGCGAGGCGGACGCCCAAACTCTTCTGCAGCTCACCGGCGCCGGCGTGGCTCACCGCACCCAGACCTTCGCCCTGCGAACCACCATCGGCCCGTTCGTGGCCGGGTTGCTGTTCTACCTGGCGCTGATTGGTCCCGTGTCTGCACTGCTGACCTGGGTCGTCCGGGCTCTGGCCGGAGAATCGCGGCCACTGATGGTGTTGGCCATGCTCATCGGGCCGCTCTTGACGCTGCCGCTCTCGTGGTGGTTTGCGAAGGCGCGCGTACCGACGGTCACGATCGGCCAGGACGGGATCGTGCTCCACCGGTGGTTCGCGGATCGGTTCATCCCGCACTCCGCCATCACCAGCTTCCAGGAAGTGTCCGCCGAGCCCGGGGGCGATTCGCCGATGGGCATCACGCTCGAGCTCGAGGAAGAAACGCTGTTCCTCTCGACGGTTGGCTGGAGCTCGCGAGACCTCGAGCTCGCGCTCTCTCGATTGCGCGACGCGCGCGGTGCCTTCGAGCAAGCGCGAGAGGCAGCGCCCCGGGCAGACACCGCCTTCGTTCGTCGCGGTCGCAGCGTCGGCGAGTGGCGGCAGCGCTTGATCGACTCGGGATTTCGCCAGCGCGTGGTGACCGCACCCGACGCCGAGGCGGTGCTCTCCGACCCCACGCAACCCCTCGAGCATCGCGCCGGTGCGGCCATCGCGCTGCGCGCGCTCGACCCCGAGCGGGGCGTGGAACGGATCCGCGTGGCCGCCGACGTGGCCGCAGACCCCCGTGCGCGCGAGCTTCTGCTCGCCACGCTGGACGACGACGCCGAGCTCGAGGCGGCCCTGGACCGGTTCGAACGGTGACACTCTCCGATGTCGGCCCTGACATTGCGCGATCTGCGACGTTACGCCCTGGCGCGGAGCCTTGGCCCGCTGACCTGCCTCGCCCGCAGGCCGAGCCGATCTCGAAGTCGCTGCCATGTCCGAAAACGGCCAGCGCCCCCGCCGGCGCTGCGCTAACTGGTCGGGCGTGACCCTGGACGCCGACTCCTGCTACCGCGCCCTGTGCGCGCGCGATCGTCGCTTCGACGGCGTGTTCTTCGTGGGCGTGAAGACGACCGGGATCTACTGCCGCCCGGTGTGCCCTGCGCGGACTCCGGGTCGCGATCGTTGCGTCTTCTTCGTGCTCGCCGCCGAGGCTGAGCGAGAGGGTTTCCGCGCATGCTTCCGCTGTCGTCCCGAACGCGCACCGGGAGCCAAGCGCGAGGACGGCGCGGGTCGCGCGGTCGCGGCGATCCTCGCCAGCGTCGACACCTCTCCCCGCCTCGAAGCCGTGGCGGCGCGGCTGGGGATGACCTCGCGCCACCTGCGCCGTGTCGTTCACGCCGAGCTCGGCGTCTCGCCCGTCGACTTGGTGGCGACGCGCCGGCTCGCGCTCGCCCGCGAGCTCTTGCTCGACACCGAGCTGTCGATCACCGAGATCGTCTTTGCCAGCGGATTTGGCAGCGTACGGCGCTTCAACGCCGCGTTCGTCGCCCGCTACGGTCATCCCCCGAGCGCGCTTCGCAAGACCGAGTCACGCGCCAGCGGCGACCAGGGCGATCGGGTGCGTCTGTCCCTCGAGTATCGACCGCCTTTGGACTTCGCCGCGCTCCTCGACTTCCTCGGGGGTCGAGCGATTCGCGGCGTGGAGCTGGTGCAAGACGGCGTCTATCAACGGGCCGTTCGGGCCGGCTCGAAGCGCGGCTTGATCCGCGTGCGGCCGCTGCCCGGTCGCCACGCCCTCGAGCTCGCCGTCTCGCCCTCGCTCGTGCGGACGTTGTCGCCCGTGGTGGCCAGGGCTCGACGCTTGTTCGATCTGGACGCGCAGCCGGCAGTGATTGACGCGCACCTGAGCAGGGATCGGCGCTTGGCCGCGCTGGTGCGGCGCCGGCCCGGTCTGCGCCTGCCGGGCGCATGGGACGAGCACGAGCTGGCAATCCGCGCCGTGCTCGGACAGCAGGTGAGCGTGGCGGCGGCGCGAACGTTCGCAGGTCGACTGGTCGAGCTGTTCGACGGCTGGCCCAGCGCCGCTCTGGTGGCGCGTTCACCAGAGCGCTCGCTCACCGGCATTGGCCTCACGACGGCGCGCGCGCGGACTCTGCGCGCCCTGTGCGCTGCCTTGGCCAACGGGGACGTCCGTCTGACGCAGGGCGCGGACGCGGAGCAGATCCGCACCGCGCTGACCGAGCTCCCGGGCATCGGTCCCTGGACAGCGGACTACATCGCGATGCGTGCCCTGGGGTGCCCCGACGCGTTTCCGGCCGGTGACCTCGGCTTGCGCAAGGCGCTCGGAGGCGTGTCGGAGCGGCAGTGCCTCGCGCTGGCAGAACGCTGGCGCCCGTGGCGCGCGTACGCGGCCCTGCACCTTTGGACGAGCAACTGAGGAGGCGAGCATGACGATCTACACCACCCGTGTTTCTTCCCCGATCGGTGGGCTGCGGCTCACCTCCGACGGAGTCGCCCTCACGGGGCTCTACACCGCCGGGCAGGAGCGGCCCGGGGACCCGAGGCACGTGGAAGACGAACGGCCGTTTCGCGCCGCTCGCGCCGAGCTCGAGCAGTACTTCGCGGGAGAGCGCCGGAAGTTCACGCTTCCGCTCGCGCCCCTGGGCAGCGAGTTCGAGCGCGCGGTGTGGCGCGCCTTGCTGGAGATCCCGCACGGAGCCACGCTCTCGTATCAGCAGCTCGCGATCCGCCTGGGGCGGCCGGGTGCCGCGCGCGCCGTGGGCCGGGCCAACGCGCGCAATCCGATCTCGGTCGTCGTTCCGTGCCACCGGGTCATTGGCGCCGACGGCTCGCTCACGGGCTACGCGGGCGGCGTCGAGATCAAGCGCTGGCTGCTGGAGCACGAGGCCAGCGTCGCCGGAAAGTCCCAGGCCATGGGCCAGCACCCTTAGAGCTCGCGGGCGATCTGGCCGAGCCTCACGATGCTGCGGTCGACGGTGTCGGACCAGGGGAAGCCGGCGCTCACGCGGATGCAGCTCGAGAACCGCTGCTTGGCGCTGAAGATCGGGCCCGGCGCGATGCTGATCTTGTGGCGGAGCGCGCGGGCGTGGAGATCGAGCGCGCTCTTGCCCGGCGGCATCTCGACCCAGAGCACGAAGCCTCCGCGTGGACGCGAGATCCGCGTGCCTGGCGGGAAGTGCTCGACGATCGCTTCGCTCACACGCGCGACCTGAGCGGCGAGGGCTCGGCGAAGCCGCCGGAGGTGGCGGTCGTAGCCGCCGTTCTCGAGGAAGTCCGAGACGGCCATCTGCGGCAGTGTCGCGGTGCCCACGGTCTGAGCGAACTTGAGCCGCTCGACCTGATCGCGAAATCGGCCGGGAACGGCGTACCCGACGCGATAGCCCGGCGCGAGCGTCTTCGAGAACGAGGAGCAGAGCATCACCAGTCCCTGCTTGTCGTAGGCCTTGGCCGGCCGCGGGCGGGGCCCGGGATCGAAGTGCAGATCGCCGTAGATGTCGTCCTCGATGAGTGGGATCTCCCGGCGAGCGAGCATCGCGACGAGCGCCTGCTTCGCTTCGTCCGGCATCAGCGCGCCGAGCGGGTTCGAGAAGCTCGGGACCAACAAGCAGGCCGCGACGTCGTGCTCGCGAAGCGCCGCCGCGGTGAGCTCGAGGTCGATGCCGGTGCCCGGGTTCGCCGGGATCTCGAGCACGCGCAGGCCGAGGCTCTCCATCAGCTGGAGGATCCCGTAGTAGGCAGGGGTCTCGACCAGCACGGTGTCGCCCGGCGCGGTGACCGCGCGCAGACAGAGGTGGAGCGCTTCCATGGCGCCGAAGGTGGTCACGACGTCGTCAGCACCGATCGCGACGCCGTTCTCGGCGGCGCGGCGCGCTATCTGGCGGCGGAGCGCGGGCAACCCAGGCGGGATGTCGTAGGCGACCCCGGCGCTCCCGGCAGTGCGCGCGACGGAGGCGAGCCGGCGATTGATGCTCTCGGTCGGAAGCAGCGCGGGGCTCATGTGGGCCGCGCCGAGCAGCACCATGCTCGGATCGCGGGCGGCTCCGTACACCTTGGCGACCAGGTCGCTGACGCTCACGCGCGTCGCCTGGCTGCTGCGCCGGGGCGAGCGCGGCTCCTCGGCCGAGAGAGCGCGCATCGCGCGTACGTAATGGCCCGACTGCGGCCGCGTCTCGACCAGGCCCCGACTCTCGAGCAACACATAGGCCTGGAGCACGGTCGAGACGCTGACCGAGCGCTGGAGACTCAGCCGGCGCACCGAAGGAAGTCGGTCTCCGGACCGCAGCGCACCCTTGGCGATGAGGCCCGCGAGATCGTCCGCGAGCTCTTCGTAGAGGTGGCGCGCGGGGCCCGAGGCGAGAGCGAGGGTCATGGCTTCTTCGTAGCTCCGCTGCGGGTCCTGAGGGCAGCACAGCTCGGCCCGGGCACGACCAGCACAGTTGGCCTGAACCTACACTGTACTGGTCGCAGTCCACAATAGCTGCATCTGTTCTGGTCTGCTCCAGAGACGCAGACTCGCGGTCGTCATGCGAAAGAAAGCGCTCTTGGTCCTGGCCTTCCTGGCGGTCTGCCTGATCTGGGGCTCGACCTATCTCGGGATGCGGCTCGCGCTCGAGAGCTTCCCTCCCTTCCTGATGGGGGCCCTCAGGTTCCTCTGTGCCGGAGCGCTGCTGCTTTCGGTCGCGAGGCTTCGCGGGGAAGCCTTGCCCCGCCCGGTCGAGTGGCAGTCGTCGGCGCTCACCGGCGTGCTGTTCTTCGTCATCGGCAACGGCCTGGTCGCGGCGGCGGAGCAGTCGCTGTCGTCGGGCGTGACGTCGGTGATGGTGGCGACGATGCCGCTCTGGGCGGCGATCGTTCAGAGAATCATGGGGGCACGCCTCGCCGCCGCCGAGGTCGCCGGCGTGCTGCTCGGCCTGGTCGGCGTCCTCATGATGAACTTGGGAGCCGAGCTGCGCGCGAGCCCGTCCGGCACACTCATGGCGCTGCTCGCCCCGCTCGGCTGGGCGCTCGGCTCGGTGGTTAGCAAGCGCGTGGCGCTGCCCGCCACGACGATGATGCGGACCGCTGCCCAGATGCTGAGCGGGGGGGCAGCCATGCTGCTCGTGAGCTTCGCGCGCGGCGAGCACATGACGGCCGCGCCGACGGCGCGCGCAGTGCTCGCGCTGGTCTTCCTCTGCCTCTTCGGCTCGGTCGTCGCGTTCAGCGCCTATGTCTACCTGCTCGCGAACGTCTCGGCCTCGGTCGCCACGAGCTACGCCTACGTGAACCCGGTGATCGCCCTGGCGATCGGCATCGTCTGGGCCGGCGAGCGCGTCGACGCCGCGAGCGCGAGCGGGGCGCTGGTCGTGCTCGGCGCAGTGCTGCTCGTGGCGCGCGCGCGTGCGCCGGGCAGCGTTCCGCCTCCGCGCCCAGCGCCCGCCCGCGACGGACTTGTCAGGACCGACCCCTGCGTCCGACAATGCCCGCGTGTTCCGACCTAGAAAGCGAATCGCTCTCGTCCCCTGCTGCATCGTGCTGGGCTCCTGCGTGCGCCCGACGCCTTGCCCCACCACGGCGACAGCAACCGCGCCCTTGCCACCGGCAGGCACCCTCGCGAGCGCTCCGCAAAGTCCCGCGGCTCCCGCGCAGGTGGAACGCGAGAAGATCGCGGTGCTGCCGTTCCAGGACGAGCAGCTCTTCCGGAGCGAGCGACGCGCGCTGCGAGAGAAGCTCGCTGCGGCGCTCGGCAAGGCGCTCCGCGACTACGACCTGGTTCCGCTCACGGAGGTCGATGCCGAGCTTCGGCCCATCGCCAAGAGCGGTGCGCGCTGCGCCTTCGACGGCGTACCGAACCAGCGCCGCGTGAGCGGCAAGGGCTGGCTCACGACGGAGCTCGTGCACGTCTCCGGCTTCAAGGAGAAGGGTGAAGAGCTCTGGGTCCAGGTCCACGGCTGGCAGTCCTTGCAGCTCACCCTCGCCGCTCCGTGGAACCCGAAGCTTCCTCGCCCGGAGCGCTACGAGGGCGCCTTCAGCGCTCTGAAAGCGCTCCCCGCGGGCGGTGGCCTGCTCGGCGGGCTCGGCGGGCGCTTCATGCCGCGCGGCGAAGTGAAGGCGGGCACGCTCACGCTCTGCCAGCGGGCGGGCTTCACCGACTGCGCCCCCGGAACCAAGGCTTTCGGCGACAAGGCAGCAGAGATGGCGGCTTGCTTCGCCGGCGCGGACCACGAGCGCCGGCACGTGATCTTCGAGGGCGCGAGCCGCTGCGAGCTCGAGGATCTCGACGACACGGGCGGCACGGGCGGCAAGCGCGAAGCCTGCCTCTGCGCGGCAGTCGCGAAGTCGGCGGGCGCGAGCGCGACCCGGGGGCGCTCCCGGCTGGTCGTCGAGCACGAGGCGAAAGAGCTGACCGGGAAGCCGCGTCCGGAGATCCGCGTCGTGCAGGCGTCGACCAACCTGCACTCGGAGACCGATTGGCGCTCCTCCGACAGGAAGGACCAGCCGCCGGTTTACCGGCTCGAGGTCGACAACGTCGACTCGTCGGCGCCTGCGCTCACGCGCTGTGCCCTCCCGGCCGGCAGCCTCGTCGTGGCCGACGTCTCGGTCAGCGACGCGGGCACGGTTCAAACCGCGCGGGTGCTCAGCGGCGCCAAGACGAAGCGCGATGCAGCGTGCGTCGAGAAAGCGCTGGCGTCGGGGACGTATGCCTGCACCGGCGACGGCAAGCCCGCGACGGTACGCCTGGCACTCGCCTGGCCCGATTGAGAGCGGGTTGTATTGGATGAACCAGCGGTGAAACAGCCGCTGCCAGGCGTCACCAGGATGCGTCTCGGTCATCGAAGCGGTTCCGAGTGCAAATCGAGTGCCGGAGCCTGCCGCGCGCGGGCGCGTGAATTTCAGCGCGCTCCGCAGCGCGCGCGCTGACAGCTTGGCAGCCGGCAGCGTGCAGCTGCCGAGGTGGCAAACGAAAACCCGCGGCGCGCAGCGAGTGGCGTCAGCCAGCCCCGCGTCCGAGCACCACGTCGATACCGTCGAGAGCCGCGAGCAGACGTGCTCGGGGGACCTTCCCGACACGCCGCTTCAAGATCCGTCGGTCCAGGGCGATCAACTGGGAAACATTGGCGACCGAAGGTTTCGAGAGACCGGTGTCCCGAGGCGTGAGCAGCAGATTCCCTGGCGCCTCGGCCCACTTGAGCTGAGAGGTGAGCGGAACGCAAACTACCGTGCCGAGCGCGCTGCGGTTCAGTGCGTCGCCTTGAACCACCAGAATCGGACGGCGATAGCCTGGCCCCGAACCCACCGGATCCCCCAGGTCCGCCCACCAGACTTCACCTTGAGCGATCACCACTCCGTGCTTTCGAGTACGGCGCGCGCGGCGCGCTGAAACGCCGCGTCGGGTTCAGCGTCGAGCTCTGCACAGATGCGGTCGAAGGACTCGGTGACCGAGTCGGGAGCGTGGCGCGCAACGTACTCCGCCAGCGCCTTCGAGTAGAGCTCACTCCGCGAAAGGCGGAGACGCTTGGCCAGGTGCTCTGCTTCCTCGAAGACTTGGTCCGGCACGGAGACTGCGGTCTTCATACCAAAAGTATAACCGGTGGGTTTCGAGCGGTCCAGCCTGCGTGACCACGGCGTCGGGCCTCGCTTGGCCCTCTCTGGCCGCTCACCGCATCCGGCGCGCCCCTCAGCGCTGGCCCGGTCTCCGGATCCGGCGCGGCTCGAGGGTGATGGTCGCCGACACGATCGCGGGCGCAGGCAGCGGCGAACAGATCTCGTACCTGGTGCTCGCGCGCTCGCGCACTTCGTCGACGAACGCTGCCGGGAATCCGGGCGCTTTGATCTCAACCTTCGTGGCCTTGCCGTTCGCGTCGAGCTCCAGCCGCACGCGAACCGATCCGCGCAGGCCCGGCCGGGTGGCGAGGGCGTCTTGGTAGGCGCTCGCCACGTAGTAGGGCAGGTAGGCGGCGAAGTTGAAGGCATCGAGGTCCTTGGGCGCCGTGAACGCGCTGAGCGTCGCGCGAATGGGACGCCCCTCGTCCGATGGGCTCCGCTGGTAGGGCCCCATCCCCGCGCTGTTGTCCGGCGGTCCGAAGTTCACGACGTAGGGGACATAGTCCGCTGCTTCTGCGCACACGCGCGGAGCCGCGTCGGCTCCCGCGTCGCCACCGGCCAGGGCTGCTCCGGCGTCCGGACTTTGGACATCGAATGCTGCGTCCGCGGGCGGACCGCCCTCCGGCGCGACCGTGCTCGCGGCGGGAACGGTCTGCGTCGCGTGGGGAGGAGCTGGGACAGGGTCGGGCTCGGGGCCAACGGGCGGAGAGCCAACCGGCGGAGAGCCCGCACAGGCCAGAGCCACCAGGCCCGCGAGCGTGAGGCGCACCATGTTCGTGGACTCTAGCAACATCCGCCAGGTCACGCGCGGGGAGACAGCGTCCTGTCAGAAGGGTTACCCTCGGCCGCCATGACGAGAGGCGTGGGACGGGCGTGGGTGCTTCTGGGGCTGTTCGCCCTGTCGGGCTGCAAGCGCGAAGCGCCCGCCGCGGGCACGAGCAGCGATGGCGGAGCGAAGCCACTGCGCATCGCGGTCATTCCCAAGGGCACGACCCACGAGTTCTGGAAGAGCGTGCACGCCGGCGCGGTCAAGGCGTCGCGCGAGCTGGGGGTCGAGATCGTGTGGAAGGGTCCGCTCAAGGAAGACGATCTCAAGCAGCAGATCGATCTGGTGCAGAGCTTCACCGCTCAGGGGGTGTCGGGCATCGTGCTCGCGCCGCTGAACGACAAGGCCCTGGTGTCGAGCGTGAAGGCCGCGACCGGCGCCAAGATCCCGGTGGTGATCTTCGACTCCGATCTCGCTTCGGAGGACCACGTCAGCTTCGTGGCCACGGACAACCGCTCGGCGGGCAAGCTGGGCTGCGCGCACCTGGCGAAGAAGGTGAAGGACAAGGGCGGCGCCGTGGTGCTGCGCTACCAAGAGGGCTCGGCCAGCACGAACCATCGTGAGGAAGGCTGTCTCGAGGCGCTGAAGGCCGAGGGCGTGAAGATCTTGAGCGACAACCAGTACGGCGGAGCCACCACCGAGACCGCGCACAAGGCCAGCGAGAGCCTGCTCCTCGCCCAGGGGGCCACCGAGGGGAAGGTGGCCGGCGTGTTCACCCCCAACGAGTCGACCACCTTCGGCATGTTGCGCGCCGTCGAGAAGGCGAACCTCTCGGGCAAGCTCGGCTTCGTGGGCTTCGACGCCTCGGACAAGCTGGTCGCGGGCGTCGAGGGCGGCGCCATCGAAGGGCTGGTGCTGCAGGACCCGTTCAACATGGGCTACCTGGCGGTCAAGACCATGGTGCAGCACCTCAAGGGCGAGAAGGTCGAAAAGCGCATCGACACCGGAAGCAAGCTGGTCACCAAGGCAAACATGAACGAGCCGGACATGAAGCAGCTGCTCCGGCCCGAGCTGGATCAGTGGCTGAAGTAGCCGATCCGCGCCTCGAGATCCGCGGGCTCGAGAAATCCTTCGGTGGAACGCGGGCGCTCTCGGCCGTCGACCTCTCGATCGCACCCGGCGAGGTCCACGCCTTGCTCGGGGAGAACGGCGCGGGCAAGAGCACGCTGACCAGGATCGTGTCGGGCGTGTTCGCCGCCGACGCCGGGAGCATGCGGCTCGATGGAAAGCCCCACGCGCCCCGATCGCCCGCCGAGGCGCGCCGTGCGGGCATCGCCATCGTGCACCAAGAACCCGCGATCTGTCCCCACCTGTCCGTGGCCGAGAACGTGGTCCTGGGCGCCGAGCCGGCGCGCTTCGGCTGGGTGGATCGCGCGCGAGTCCGAGCCGAGGCCGGCCGCGCGCTGGCGCTGGTCGCGCCGGAGCTCTCCCCCGACGCAGCCTCCTCGAGCCTCGGCCCCGCCGAGGTGCAGCTGGTGACGCTGGCCCGCGCGCTGGCACAGACCGACTGCCGGCTCCTGATCCTGGACGAGCCGACCGCGAGCCTCGCCGCGCCCGAGGTCGAGCGGCTGTTCGAGGTGGTGCGCCGGCTGGCGAGCACGGGCATCGCCATCGTCTACATCTCGCACTTCCTTGAAGAGGTGGAGCGCATCGCCGATCGCTTCAGCGTGCTCTGCGACGGCCGGCAGGTGGGCAGCGGCGCCATCGCGGGCACCCCGGCGACTCGCTTGGTCGAGCTGATGACCGGCCAGACGCTGGAGGCTCGACGGCGCCGCGAGCCGCGCACCGGCGGGGAGGTCGTGCTCTCGGCGCGGGACCTCGCGGGCACGCGACTGCCGGTGAGCGCCAGCTTCGAGCTCCGCAAGGGCGAGGTGCTGGGCATCGCCGGCCTGGTGGGCTCGGGTCGCACCGAGCTTCTGCGCGCGATCTTCGGGCTCGATCGCGTGACGCGGGGTGAGCTCCGCGTGCGCGCCGAGCTCGGGCCCGCGTCCCCCGGGCGGCGCCTCGCACAGGGCGTGGGGCTCTCGAGCGAAGACCGCAAGCGCGAGGGGCTGGCGGAAGCGCTGTCAGTGGCGGAAAACCTCACGCTCTCGAAGCTCCCGGCGTGGGTGCGTCCCGCGCGCCAAGCGAGTGCGGCACGGCGCCTGATCGAGCGACTGGGCATCAAGACCGCTGGTCCCGATCAGCCGGTGCGCGCGCTCTCCGGCGGCAATCAACAGAAGGTGGCCCTCGGCCGGCTGCTCCACCACGAGGTGGACGTCGCGTTACTCGACGAGCCGACCCGCGGCATCGACGTGAAGAGCCGCGCGGACGTCTACGCGATCATCGACGAGCTGGCCAGCCAGGGCAAAGCGGTGCTGGTGGTGTCGAGCCACTTCCCGGAGCTCTTGGCGATCTGCGATCGCATCGCGGTGATGCACCGCGGCCGGCTGGCGGCAGCCACTCCGGTGGCGGAGCTGACCGAACATCGCTTGATGCTCGACGCCGCGGGGGTCGGATGAAGAAGCTCTGGCGCGCCCCGTGGTTCGGCCCGCTGTGCGCGGTGCTGGCTGTGTACGTGCTGTTCGCGCTGCTCGCACCCGACACGTTTCCGCGCACCGCCAACGTTCTGACCATGGCACGCCAGACCGTGATCGTGTCCCTGGCGGCCATTGGCATGACGCTGGTGATGATCCAGGGCGGCATCGATCTGTCGGTGGGCTCGACGGTGGCGCTGACCACGGTGATCGTGGCGCGCGCGCTCGACGGCGGTAGCGGCCCCTGGGCGGCCGCGGCCAGCGGCGTCGCGCTCGGGGCGTGCGTGGGAGCCATCAACGGCCTCTTGGTGACCGGCCTCTGCCTCTTGCCGTTCATCGTCACGCTCGGCAGCATGAGCGCGCTGCGCGGCGCGGCGAAGGGGCTGGCGAACGAGCAGAAGGTCGACGCGGACCCCAAGGGTCTCGACAGCTTGATGGCGCTGCCGGGCGGAGCGCAGGGCGGCTTCTTGCTGCCGACGGGCGTGTGGGTCGCGCTGGCGCTCGCGGTCGTCTTCGCGATCTTCCTGGCGTACACGCGCCCCGGCCGGCACGTGGTCGCGGTGGGCTCGAACCTGGAGACCGCGCGGCTGTGTGGCGTGCCGGTCGGGCGGATCACGCTGATGGTCTACGTGATCGCCGGCGGGTTGGCAGGGCTCGCGGGCGTGATGGAGTTCTCGACGCTCACCGTGGGCGACCCCACCGACTCCATCGGCCTCGAGCTGGAGGTGATCGCGGCGGTGGTGATCGGCGGCGCCTCGCTCTCCGGGGGTCGCGGCTCCATCGCCGGGGCGCTGTGCGGTGCGCTCTTGCTCACCGAGATCAAGACCGGCTCGACCCACGTGGGTCTGCCCAACTGGGTGCAAGAGATCCTGACCGGTGCCATCATCCTGGTCGCCATGGCGCTGGACCAGTGGCGCGAGCGGGGCAAGGGCGCGGGATGAGACGAGCGTTGGGCTCGGTGCGCCGCCAGACCCGCGTGCCCGGATTGGCGCCAGCCCCGGCCATTCGACCTGGGCAGCGTCTGCGACTCGTCGGCGCGTTCCTGCTCGCGCCCTCGACGCCGGCGTCCGCACATTGACCTCATCCGACTGACGCATCAATATGCTGATGTGCGCACCACGATCGACCTCGACGATGATCTGACCGAGAAACTGCGCCGGCTCGCGCACAAGCAGGGCACCAGCCTCAAGCACGTGGTCAACCAGGCAATCCGACGCGGGCTGTCGGCCCAGGAGCCGCCGCGCCGCCGGCGAGCGGCGTTCCGGGTCAAGCCGTTCCACAGCGCGTTCCGACCGGGTGTGGACCCGCTGAAGCTGAACCAACTCGTGGACGAGCTCGAGATCCAAGAGCGCCTCGCCGCGCGACGATCATCCCGGACGTCAACCTTCTGGTGTACGCGCACAACAGCGCAGCACCGCTGCACACCGCCTCGCGGCGCTGGTGGGAGGACTTGATCAATCGAGAGCAGCCGATTGGATTGCCGTGGGTCGTCGCCTTCGGCTTCATTCGACTGGTCACCCACCCGGCCGTGCTTTCGGAGCCGCTCTCACCGCTGGACGCTCTCGCTGACGTGCGCGCGTGGGTCGCGCAGAGCTCAGTCGGCATCCTCGAACCGGGGCCCGGCCACCTGACGATCGTGGAAGCGCTGTTCGGCGCGACGGGCGTCGCGGCGGGTTTGACGACCGATACGCACCTCGCGGCGCTTGCCATCGAGCACCAGGCCGAGCTCCACTCGAACGACGCCGACTTCGGCAGATTCCCCGGGCTCAGATGGAAGAACCCGTTGCGCTGACCGCTCACCTAGGCGCAGCCGTCCCCCTGACCGGTGCCATCATCCTGGTCGCGATGGCGCTGGACCAGTTGCGCGAGCGGGGCAAGAGAACGGCATGAGACGAGCGCTTGCGCTCGTCCTGGCCTGGCTCTCTGCCGGCTTTCATGTCGTTGATGGCCGACGCGCAAGCGGGGGCCGTCTCGTCCACGCGTTTCGAGGAAGGTCGCTACGGCGTCGCTGCGCAGGCAGCTGTGGGGGCAGCCCTGGGCGAGACCCGCACTTCCGAGCACCTGGGGCCCGGCGGCGACGTGCGCGTCAAGGTCACTCGCGACATTCAGCAGGTCGGGATCGGGCCGCACGTGTATCTGCTCGCCTCCTCGTTGACCACCCCGTACGCGCGGTTCGGCTCGAGCCTGATCGAGCTCGGCAGCGTGGACGACGACCTGAGCGTCGGCGCCCTGGGACCGCGGGCAGAGGTCGGCGCTTTCTTCGAGCTGTTCGTGATCTCGGCCTTCGCCGAGTACGACTTGCGCTGGACCCATCAGCCCCACGAGGGCTTCGTCGGGGTCAGCGTCGGCATCGGTGAAGCGATGTCCACGGCGCCGCTGCACGGCGACTGAGCCAGGCACTTTTTACACAACTCGCGGGGCGGCGGAGCCGAACAGTCCGCATGTCCGACGGCCTTCGACGCGTCGCAGGAACCAGCGCCCACGCGATTCACGACTGGTTGGAGCAAACCGAGCTACGGCGGTCGGACGCCAAGCCAGCGTCGCCTTCGCGCGCCGAGAGCCCGGCGGTGGCTCAGCTGAAGAACCGGCCCAGCCCGGCCACCGTCGGTGCGCGCTTGGACGACTTCCGGCGGCAAGCAGAGGCTAGCTACCAGGTCGACGGGAAGACGGTCCGCGTTTCAGCCGCCTTCTGCACGCTGCACGGCGGCCCCGCAAAGCAGGGCGGGTACGTGGCGGCGATCAAGAAGGCGTTGGGACCCGAGCGCTTCCGGGAGCTGGCCCCGAAGGCTCTGGCGGCAACGTCGACGCGGGGCACGCCGGAGGACATTCGAATCACAACGCAGGCCCTTCTGGATGCGGGCGTAGCGAAGGACCTTCTGGCCAAGCGGCCGGACCTCTCGCCCGAGCAGGCAGTCCGAGTGGTCATGGGCGCCTACGGCATCGGGCTCGACTGTCGCGGCTACGCCCTCCGCGCGTTCTTGCACGCACGCGGGAATGGATCCGTGCCCGCGCGCATGGACCGCTACTTCGACAAGGACGCGGGCAACGTCCTGTTCCAGCACGAAGGGCGCATGCGTCGGGTCGCGACCGACCTTTCTGTGGCTCGCCCCGGAGACATCATCCGGTTGAAGCCCGGCGCTGACGGGCGAGACCACAACGTCATCGTTCGCTCGAACGAGCTGCGGCGCTTGCCCGAGACCGGCGAAATGATGGTACTGGGCAAGGACGTGCCTGCCGGATTCGTCACCAAGGGAGCTGCCGCCGGCGCTGAGCCTTCCGTACGCGTCGTCACTGTGGATGCGGCATGGGGTGACGGCGGGGACCCTACCCTCGGCGGTGTCCGCCGGATGGCCTGGCTCTACAACGAGAAGAGTGGCGAGTGGGGCCACTGGGATCGCTTCGGCGCCTTCCGCACCTCTTCCGGCCCATACGACCACTCCCTGGACGGCGTCTACCGCCCGCGAGGTGAGACGTGAAGGCGAATGCGCCGTGGTTGGCATCTCTTGCTTTGCTCGCGATCGCGTGCCGCCCGTCCGGCCCCAGCGTGGCGCGCGCGGACGGCGCTTGTCCACCGGCATCCGCGCCCAGTCCGTCGACGGCCAGAGCCCCAGAGCCCCGCACGGACACCTCGGCGCCAGTGCTCGCTCCCGCTGGCCAGCAGCCCACGTTGAAGAGCAGGGCCTTCGACCAGATCGTGAACGCGTGGAGCGCGAGCCCGTTTCGCTCTCCCTCTGCCTCGCTGCCCCTTGGCAGCGCGCTGATCGCAGGGCGATCGTCGCGCGAGTCCACTCGGCTGTACGAAGTCGATCTCGAGACCCTCGAGGTGCTACGCGACGTGCCGCTGCCGACGAGCGGCAGCTTCGTGCGCGTGGCCGCCAGCGACAGCGGCGCCGTGGCAGTCGTCAACGAGCCGGACAAGGATCGCGATTCCGGCGAGCCGGTCTTCGTCTTCGACGCGGCGCTGTCCCTGAAGCAAACGCTCCACGTTCGAGGCTGGGGAGCAGCGGCCGATGCGGAGGGCGCGTTCGCGGTCATCGCCAACCAAGAGGCCGATAGCAAGGGCGGCGAGCTGCGTTCGATCGAGCTGCCCAGCGGCAAGGAGCTGGGTCAGCGGCGCGTGGACGAACCCCTCGCCGACGAGTGGGTTCCGATGGCGCAGGTGCTGATCGAACGCGACACGGTGTGGTCGCTCTCGCGCGGCGAACGAAGCTACGTGCTGCGCGCCATGAGCCGTGATCTGAAGCAGCTCATCGCATCGGCGAAGCTGCCCGGGGCTGCCAGTGCCCGCAGCGGTCCGCTCGGTCACCCCGGGCCACACTACGACGACGGCCTCCTCGCGCCGGGCCCCGGAGGTGTGCTGGTGTTGCGGGAAGGCAAGATCGAGAGCTTCGACGCAACGCTGCGGCCTGCCTTGCCGATCCGCTTCGAATCGAAAGGCGCGCCAGCGGTCGATCCCGTGTCTGGCCGGGTGCTAATGCCCGACGGCGAAACCGCCGCTGGGCTCGATGCCCGTCGCAAGGACCCGGCCGTGGTCTTCCGACGCGGCGTGTGGCGCTGGTCGACCGACGGGGCAGTTCCCATCGAATACGACGCGCCAGTCGCAGCGTTCTTCGTTGCGGGGCGCGGAGTGATCGTCACCCGTAACCCATCGCTTCGCGTCAGCGTGCTCGACTTCCGAGGTGTCAGGCCGAACCAGGAATCAGGCTCGGTGCCGTGATCGGCGAGCTCTGGCTGGCGCTCGCGCGCGCACGCCCGTAGACTCGCGCGCATGATGCGGAGCACGGCGATCACGGTCTGCGTTCTGGCAATCTCGCTGTCCACCGGCTGCGGCAACGATTCGAGCAGCAAGGCGGGCACTGGCGGCAGTGGCGGCAGTGGCGGCAGCGGGGGCGGCAGCGGGGGCGGTGGCGGCGGCAGCGGGGGCGGCTCCACCGGCCCGGGGCCGAAATTCCAGGGCTGCCCGGTGTTCCCGGCGGACAACGAATGGAACCGCGACGTCTCGGGCGATCCCGTCGATCCCAACTCGGCCGCGTACATCGCTCACATCAACGGCAATGGCAGCGGGACCAAGCTGCACCCCGATTTCGGTTCGAACCCGGAGTACGGGATTCCGTACGTGGTGGTCGACGCGTCGACGGCGAAGGTCCCGATCAGCTTCGACTACGCCGACGAGAGCGATCCGGGCCCCTACCCGATCCCGCCCGACGCGCCCATCGAAGGCGGGCCAAGCGCCTCGGGCGATCGCCACGTCATCGCCTTCGACAAGGACGCTTGCAAGCTCTACGAGATGTTCGACTCGCACTACGACGGTCCAGGCTGGACCGCTGGCTCGGGCGCGGTCTTCGATCTGACCTCGAACGCGCTCCGCCCCGAAGGCTGGACCAGCGCCGACGCCGCCGGGCTGCCCATCTTCCCGGGGCTCGTGCGTTACGACGAGGCAGTCACCGCCGGGAAGATCGAGCACGCGCTGCGCTTCACGGTGAAGACCTCACAGAAGGCGTACATCCACCCGGCCACGCACTGGGCCAGCAGCGTCACCGACTCGGCCGCGCCGCCCATGGGCCTGCGCTTGCGCCTGAAGGCCAGCTTCGATCTCTCACCCTACACGGGGCCGGCGCTGGTGGTGCTCACCGCGCTGAAGAAGTACGGCATGATCGTCGCCGACAACGGCTCCAACTGGTTCATCTCGGGCGCCTCCCACGCGAGCTTCGACGACGATCAGCTCGGACAGCTGAAGCAGGTGCCCGGCGACGCGTTCGAGGTGGTGCAGGCTGGCAACATCGTGAAGCCATGAAGCGTGCGGCGATCCTGTGGGTGCTGCTGACTGCCGCCTGCGGCTCGGACGACGAACGCGCCAAGGCGGCGAGCGGCGGGGCAGGCGGCACCGGTGGAAGCGGCGCGGGCGCGGGCAGCGGGGGCAGCGCCGGCTCGGGGGGCAGCGCGGGTTCGGGCGGCGGCTCCGGCGACGCAGGCGTGGTCCCGGCGGGCAGCCGCGTGCTGGCGATGGAGGTGAACCCGCCAAGCCCGGCGGACCACGCGACCAAGCTCGACGTGGCGATGAGCATCGGCGTGAAGGGCATTCCGCCGACCCTCTCGTGGTCCGTGCTCGAGCCCACGCCCAACAAGCCCGAGACCACGTGGGTGAGCGCGATGAACAGCGTGTACGTGTCGCGCAAGGTGAAGGTGATGCTGACCATCCCCACCATCGACACGGTGACGCTCCTCGTGCCAACCGACCTCACGCAGGCGCTGGAGCTGGGGCCCAGCGGCGGGGGCCTGGCCTGGGACGACACCTACGTGAAAGCTCGCTTCGAGAACCTGCTGAACGCGGTGCTCGACGCCGCGGATCCGAACCTCGACCTGCCGTATCTGCTGGTGGGCAACGAGGTCAACGTCTACCTGGCGAGCAAGCCCGAGAGCGTGTGGCAGGCGTATCGCGGCTTCATCGAGGCGGCGAAGAGCGTGATCCAGAAGAAGCGGCCGAAGACCCAGGTGGGGGTCAACGTCTCGTACAACGGCCCGAAGGGCTCCGAGTCGAAGATCGCCGCGTTGAACACCAACATGGATGTGTGCTTCGTCTCGTACTACCTGAACGGCAACGACTTCGGCGGCATGCAACAGAACGACGTCGCCGCCGACATCGCGGGCATGCTGAAACTGTGCGGGGACAAGCCCGTGGTGCTGAAGGAATTCGGCTACCCCACCGGCGTGAGCAAGGCCTCGCCCGCCGGCCAAGAGCAGTTCGTGGGGCAGCTCTTCCAGAGCTGGGACACCCACGCGACTCGCATCCCCTTCGTGGTGCTGTCGCGCATGTACGACGGCAAGCTCGAGAACTGTCAGAGCGAAGCCGTCGCCTACGGCGTCAAGCCCAGCGATCCCAGCTACGGCGAGTTCGTGCAGTTCTTGTGCACGCTGGGCTTCCGCAGCTACGACGACACGCCGAAACCAGCTTGGGCACGCATCGCGTCCGAGGCGAAGGCCCGCGGCTTCTGAAACTCAGCGCATCAGCTCGCGGTAGGCGAGCTGATCGGCATGCATGCGTTGAAACACCGCGTGCTTCTGCTGGTGAAACGCCGCGACGGCGCCGTCGGCGGGCGCGAGCACGCTACCAGCGCGGCTCATGGCTGCCATCGCATCGAGCACGCTCGAGAAGTCGCCCGCCGCCACCGCGCCCAGAATGGCCGACCCCAGGAGCACGGCCTCGGGCTCTTGGGGCAGCGCGATGCGACAGCCGGTCACGTCGGCGTGCTCTCGCAAGAACACCGGGTTCTTGCTGTCGCCGCCGCAGGCGATCAGGGTGTCGATGCGGAAGCCGTGGGCGTTCATCGTGTCCAGGATGTGCCGCGTGCCGTGGGCGATGGCCTGAATCGTTGCCAGGTAGAGCAGCGCCAGTGAATCCAAGCTGTCGGTCAGCTTGAGCCCGCTGACCATGCCCCGCAGCGTGGGGTCGGCCCGGGGCGAGCGGTTGCCGTGGTGATCGGGCAGCACGTGCAGCTCCCGCGTGAGCTCGGCGGGGAACGCGCGGCCCGCCGCCAGCGCCTCGAGGCGTGCGTTGAGCAGCGCGTAGACGCTGGTCTTCTTCCGGCCCGCCTCGGCGGTGAGCTCGGCGCCGCGCGCATGGCTGTGCACCACGTGATCGATCAGCGCGCCGGTCGCGCTCTGCCCGCCCTCGGTCAGCCACAGCCCCGGGATCATCGCCGAGTAGTAGGGACCCCAGATCCCCGGGACGAACTTCGGCTCGCGGCTCACCGCCATGTGACAGCTCGACGTGCCGCCGATCAGCGCGACGCGCCGCTCGAGCGCTTCGGCGTCCGGCGCCAGCCCGTCGAGCGGGATGCCGAGCAGCGCGAGACCGCCGGCGTGGGCGTCGATGATCGACACGCCGACCGGGGTGCCCGGAGTGAGCCCGAGCTCTTCGGCCGCCGCGGCGCTCAGCCCGCCGGCGCGCTCGCCCATCGGCCGCACCCGGGTTCCGATGCGCGACCAGCCCTCGTCGGCCAGCGCGCCGAGACCGATCTGGCGGAAATAGTCCTCGCGGAAGCCGCCTTCGTGGCCCAGGTACGTCCACTTGCAGACCGTGGTGCAGAGCGAGCGCACGTCCTCACCCGTCGCTCGCCACACCAGGAAGTCGGGCAGATCGAAGAACCACCTCGCCCGCTGCCAGGCCGATGCGTGGCGCTCGCAGAGCCACAACAGCTTGGGCGTCTGCATTTCGGGCGAGATCACCCCGCCCACGTAGCGCAGCACCTCGTGTCCGAGGGCGTTGATGCGCGCGGCCTGCTCGGTGGCGCGGTGGTCCATCCACACGATGACGTTCTGGGTGTCCTTCCCGGTCGGGCTCACGCTCACCGGCTGGCCCTGCGCGTCGAGCGCCACCAGCGAGCACGTGGCGTCAAAGCCGATCCCCGCCACCCGCGCGGGCGCAAGCCGGGCCTCGTGCAGGGCACGCTGCACCGCCACGCGCACCGCGCGCCAGATGTCGTCGGACGACTGCTCGACGAAGTCCTCTTCGGGACGGAAGATCTGGATGGGCTCGACGCCCACGCCGAGCCGGGCCCCCGAGCCGTCGAACAGCCCGGCTCTCACGCTGCCCGTCCCCACGTCCACCCCCAGAACCACGCGTTCGGTCATGACGCCGGGATGTTACGCGGGCCGAGCGGGGTGACCAGAGCGGACCTCGCAAAGCGTGCCGGTGATCGACGAGGCAGGGTATCTTCCAGCGGATGCGCCCCCTTGCCTTCGCAGCGCTCGGCTTGATCAGCGTGCTCTCTTCCTGCGGCTCGGACTCCGGCGGCGGAAGTCCGGCGAGCGGCGGGTCCGCGACGGGAGGCGGCGGCGGCTCCTAGCCGGCGGACGCAGCACCCGATGACCCCCCTCGAAACCGGACAGCGCGTCGTCGTCTCGGAGCTCGGCGAGACGCCCCTGGATGCCATCGAGCACTTCGTGAGCGTGGTGGAGCAGCCGCCGCCCGATCCCGCGACGCTCGCCCCCGGGGACGTGATCGTCGAGGTGAAGAGCGCGTCGGTGGGCTGGGTCGACTTGATCATGAGCAGCGGGCAGTACCAGCACGTGCCCGACCCACCCTATACGCCGGGTCTGGAGTACGCCGGCGTCGTGCGCTGGAAGGGCAGCGCAACCGGTGAGCGGCTGCAGCTGGGCGACCGAGTGATTGCCGATGGTGCCCTGACGGGGCCGCGATCGCTGGGCGAGCATCGGCGCTGGGGCGGGTGGGCCCGCTGGGCGGTGGCGCCAGCAGAAGCACTCTTGCCGTTGCCGGCGCAGTGGTCGTTCGACGAGGGCTGCAATCTGCTCGGCAACTACGAGACGGCGTACCACTGCCTGATCGCCCGCGGCCAGCTGAAGGCCGGCGAGACGGTGCTGATCCTGGGCGCGTCGGGGGCCACTGGTCTGGCTGCGGTGCAGATAGCCAAGCTGGTGGGCGCGACGGTCATCGCCACCGGGCGTTCGGAAGCCAAGCTTGATCTGGTGCGCGCCCACGGTGCCGATCACGTGATCGTGACCCAGGGCGAGCTCAAGGATCCGGTGAAAGCGCTGACCGGTGGGCGCGGCGTGGACGTGGTCTACGACGGGGTCGGCGGCGCGACGTCGGTAGAAGCCCTGCGCGCCACCGCATTCGGCGCACGCTTCTTGATCGTGGGCTGGGCGTCCACGCCCTTGGTCGCCAGGGGCAAGGGGGGTCGTGGCGCACCGAACGTGAACCAGCTACCGACCAACCTGATCATCATGAAGAGTCTGGACGTCCTCGGTTGCCCGACCGTGATCGCCACCCTGCGCGATCCGGCGATTCGCGCGCCGCGATTGAAGCAGATCCTGGAGTGGGCCGAGCAAGGGAAGATCCGGCCCCACGTCTCGCACCGCTTCCCGCTCGGCGCGATCCGCCAGGCCATGCTCGCCAAATGGTCGGGCGAGGTCACCGGCGGGTGCGTGGTGCACCCGGACACGGCGTGACGCCCCCCGAGCTCACTCCGCGACTTCGCCGTCGTCGTTGGCGCCCTGGCTCTTGAGCAGATCCTTGTCTGTCAGATAGACGGGGTTCCCGGACTTCGGGGTGGCCTTCTCGCCCGTCGGGGCGGCGGGTGCGGCCGAACCGGTGGGCGCAGGCTCGGGCCCCCCAGTGGCAAAGTCGTCGTCTTGCTTGGCGGGGTCGGCGCTTGGGGCGGCGCTGGCCGCGGGCTTCTCGGGCAGCGGCAGCGGCAGCGCGATGGCGTCGAGAAGCTCGTCGTATTGCTGTCTGACCTTGGCGAACGCTTCGCGCTCGTCTTTGCCGATCACCCGCATGCCGTCCAGGTTCAGCGTTTCGGCGTCGAAGAACTCGCCGTTCCGCTTGGCAGTGAAGTGCAGGTGCGGCCCGGTGGACCGACCGGTGGACCCCACGTAGCCGACCAGTTGCAGACGCTTCACCTTGTCGCCGACCTTGAGGCCCTCGGCGAAGCGAGACAAGTGCGCGTAACCGGTCTCGACCCCACCGGGGTGCTCGACCTTGACCAGGTTGCCGCTCGGACCGGCGGGCCCGATGAAGCTCACGGTGCCGTACGACGAGGCGCCCACGGGCGCCCCGGTGGGCGCGCCGAAGTCGGTGCCGGTGTGGGGCATCACCTTCTTCAGCACGGGATGCATGCGCTTCGGGTTGAAGTGCGAGGTGATGGGGGCGTCTTTCACGGGCTTGCGCCAACCGCCCTCGTAGGGCGCGCGCCCCTTGTCGTCGTAATAGCCGCGTTCGCTCTGGCCGCGGTGAAAGTACAGGCGGAAAGGCTTTTCTTTGCCGTCGCCCTTGCGGATCTCGACCGCCTCGATACCGGCATAGCGCGAGAACTCGCCCAGCACGGTGACCTCTTGCGCCACCACGCGGACCACGTCGCCGCGCTCGAGCTGGTCGACGCTCATGTGGCCATCGAGCGCCTTGGCCAAGACCGCGCTGAGGCCTCGCTCGAGCCCGCCCTTCTCGGCCGAGCTGTCGACATCGCCCTCGACCGTGAACGCCCCCGAGACGCGGGCACGCTCGATCTTGAAGTCGAGCCGCGCGGTGGAGAGCTCGCCGTTCGGGCCCTCTTTCGACTGGTACACCTCTTCTTTGGTGACCACGTACTCGAACGCCTTGACCCGCGCGCTGGCTCGGTCGACGAGCGCGAAGAACGTGTCGCTCTTGTCGCACTTGTCGAGGTTCTTCAGCTCTTTGAGCGTGTTGAAGACTCTATAGGCTTCCTTCTTGTCGACGCCGGCTTCTTCGACGGCCTTCAAGAACGAACTGGTCCCGACCTTGCCTTCGACCACGCGCACACCCGCCTCGGCGCGCGCGTCGGCGATGCGCCACGGGCCGGGGAGCTTGGCCCGCTGCTTCTTGGCAACCGCAGTGGGGGCGGGCGCCGGAGCGTCAGCCGAGGGCACCACCGCGGGCGCGGAGCTCGCGCCCTGGATCGCGGTCGGGCCGATGCGCATCGCCAGGGCGATGATTGACGCCACCGTCGCCAGGCCAATGAGGGTGCCGAACAGGGCGATCATGTTGGGCGAGAGGGGGGCGCGCACGCGCGGCGGCAGCGACCCGCCGAGCACCGGGGCCGAGGGCGGCCCGCCCAGCGGGCTGCCCAGGGCGTCCAGGTCGCCCAGGGAGTCCCTGGACCGGTGGCCGACGTCCTCGAGGCGGCCGCGGCTCGGCAGCTCCTCGGCCTCGACTCGAGGCGCGCGGCCCCGGGCCCCCGCTGCGCGGGCGAGCAGCCGGGCGCGTACCGGGTGAACCCCGTCCACGGCCGCCTCCGGGCCCTCTGGGGGGTCCGCCTCGGCCGGAATTTCCTCTTGGATTCCGTGGCTTTCAGTCGTCAGCTCGGGCGCCGGAGCCTGGGCGGGCGCACGTTCGCCTGAGGAAACATCTGCCTCGAGCTCCAGCTCGGGCTCCGTCTCGCCATCGTCGCGCGCGAGGGGGTCGGTGACCCGGCCGACATGGCGCGTCCCTGAAGCCGCCACGACCGAGGGCCTAGCAGCGGCGCGTTGACGGAGCAAGCCGACCGAGAGGAGTGTTAGAGGAGTAGGGCGAGAGGCCCCATCAATCCCTGGGGTCGCTGGACGAATATGGATGACCACCTGAAGCAGCTCTTGCTGCTCGGCCGCGAGCACTATCAGAAGCGTGAGTACGACAGGGCCGAGTACCTGCTCCGCCAGGTGGCCGACAAGGCCGACCAGTTCGCGGACGTCCATCACATGCTCGGCGTGATCGTGCACAGCCGGGGAGATTTCGCGGAAGCCGAGCGCCACTTCGAGCGCGCCGTCGAGATCAACCCGAACTACACCGAAGCCCAGCTCAACCTGATGGTCACCTACAACGACCTGGGGAAGTATGACGAGGCCCGCCGCTTGTATTCGCAGATGCGGAGCCGGGGCACCGAGAAGGGGCGCGAGCTCGATCCGTTCGCGAAGGGCAAGATCGCCAACATGCACGCCGAGCTGTCGCAGGCGTATCAAGACGTGGGAATGAGCGTCGACGCCATTCGTGAGCTCGAGAAGGCGACGGTGCTGTGTCCGACCTTCGCCGACCTCTTGACCCGTCTGGGCGTGCTCTATCGCGACAGCGGCGACACGGCACGCGCCCGTGAGAAGTTCCAGGCAGCCAAGGCGGCAAACCCGAAGTACGTCCAGGCTCGCCTGCTCTTGGGGGTGATGATGCTCTCGGCCGGCGAGAACGACGCGGCGGTCACCGAATTCGAAACGGTGGTGGCACAAGACCCCGAGAACAAGAGCGCGCAGACGTACCTGCGCATCGCCAAGAACCCGAAGAAGAGCGAAGCGCCGCCGAAGTCCGACGACTGATCGCGGCCGGTCGGTTCGCCGGCGATGAAGTGGAGAGAGCTCTGGCGACGCCTGCGGGGAGGCCGCCTGACCCGAAGGCGCGCCGCGGGGTCGGTCGCCGCCGGCTTGTTCATCGGCTCACTACCGCTCTATGGCCTGCATTTCCCGCTGTGCGTGGCGGTGTGTGTGCCGCTCTCGCTCGATCTGGTCACCGCCTATGTCGCCGCGAACATCTCGAACCCCTTCGTCGCACCGTTTCTGGTCGTCGCCGAGGTGCAGGTCGGCGCGCTGATCCTCGAGGGCCACTTCGTGCCGTTCAGCATCGAACAGGCGCGGGCTGCCGGCGTGGGCGGATTCGTGGCGCAGGCCGCCCTCGGGTCGGTGGTGGTGGGCGGGCTCCTGGCGCTGGTCGGTGCACTCTTGGCAACGTTGGTCGTGAAACAAGACGCTGCCCCGCCGAGCGACGACCTCGATCCGGCGATTGACCGCACGATAGCGCGCTATGCCGGGGCGCCGCGGAAGGACCGCTTCTACGTCGCGACCAAGCTCAACACCGATCCGGTCGTGCGGCAGCTGGCCGAGCTCGGCGCGCACTTCGGCGAGGTGTTGGATGTGGGGACGGGTCGCGGGCAGCTCGCCCTGCTTCTGATCGAGCTCGGGCTGGCCGAGCGCTTCACCGGGCTCGACTGGGACGAGCGCAAGATAGAGGTGTGCCGCGCGGCGGCGGGCGCATCGGGCTCGGTGCGCGCAGTCGATGTGCTGCAGACCGAGCTTCCGGCCGCAGACACGGTGCTTCTGATCGACGTTCTCCACTATCTGCCGGTCGAGCAGCAAGCGGCGCTGCTCGATCGCGCCGCGGCGGCGGTCAGACCTGGTGGCCGGCTGGTGGTTCGGGAGCTCGACCCGACGAGCCGCGTCGGTCTGTGGGCCGAGCAGCTGGGCGCGCGCCTGGGCGTGAACCGCGGCGTCATTGGCGACCGGGTCGCGGCAGCCGAGCTGATGGAGCGGCTGGCGGCCCGGGGTTTCCGCGCACGGCAGGTCACGCACCCGGGCGGCAAGCCGTCGCCGAACTACTTGGTGATCGGCGAGCGCTGAATCAGCCGTCGGGCTTCCCGGCGATGGGGAGACGAACGGAAAACGTCGTTCCGTGTCCGACTCGGGTCTCGAACCCGATCTGCCCACCGTGTTTCTGGGTCACGACCGTCCAGGCGGTCGAGAGCCCTTGCCCGGCGCCTTTGCCCACCTCGCGAGTGGTGAAGAACGGGTCGAAGATCCGGTCTCGGATCGCCTCGGGGATGCCGGTTCCGGTGTCGGCGACGGAGATCACCACGTCGGGCCCTTCGCACCGAGTCTCGACGGTGATCGTTCCCTTCGCGCCGCTGGCTTCTACCGCATCGGCGATGGCATGGGCCGCGTTGACGACCAGACTCAAGACCACCTGACTGACGTCGTTCACGGAGCACACCACTGGGGGGATCTCACCGAGCCGCGCCTCGACCACGGCGTGCGCGCGATACTCGCTTGCAGCGAGGGTGAGGGCGTTCTGGATGGCCCGGTTCAGGTCCACCGGCGCCATCACATCGCTGGCGGGGGCGGCGAACTCGCGCAGCGACTGCACGATATCGCGCACGCGGCCCAGCCCCTCGCTGCACCGCTCGAGGGCCTTGGGCACGTTCTGGCAAAGGTACGCGAGGTCGCCAGCTTCCTCGGCCTGCCGCGCACGGGCCGCTGCCGCAAGCAGCACGTCCGGCGGTGCGCCGGCTTCGACCAGCTCTCTGAGCTCACGCTGCGACTCGGCCAGGTCGAGCAAGTCGCGAGTCGCGCCGCCCAAGAAGTGAATGCTGTCCCCGACGAACTGGACCGGAGTGTTGATCTCGTGCGCGACGCCCGCGGCCAGCGTCCCGATCGAAGCGAGCTTCTGTGCGCTGGCAGCCTCGGCCTGCGCCCGCTTGAAGTCGTTCACGTCTTGCGTGACCAAGAGCACCCCAGCACCCGGCATCGCCACCATCTGGCACGAGAACCAGAGCGGCGCCCCATCCGGCCCGGGCGTCGTGACCTCGTACCGCTCGGCGCCCCCGGTCGCGAGCACGCGCGACAGGCGCGCCCGGTGGAGCGGGTGCTCCTTCGGAGTCACGTAGGTGAGCCAGTGCGAACCGATCACCTGGGCGCGCTCGTACTGCGGAAGCACCCGGTTGATGAAGCGGATGATGCCGTCCGAGTCGATCATCATGATGTGGACCGGCGCGTGGTCCATCACCGCGTCGAGCATTGCCCGCGCTTCGGTCTGGGCGGCGATCGCCGCCTGGAGCTGCGCCTCGGCGCGCTTCCGCTCGGTGATGTCGCGCAGCAGCGCGACCGCGTGGCCCTTGGTCCCGAGGCGTACGGTCGAGGCGTAATACGAGATCTCGACCGGGAACTCGTCGCCGCCGCGGCGCAACGCCGACAGCTCGATGGTGCGGCCGAGCAGGTTCGCCCCACCGGTCTGCTTGAAGCGCGCGATACCCGCATCGTGCTGTGCGCGATAGCGCTCGGGCACGATGAAACGCGAGAGCCTCTGCCCGATGACCTCTTGCGCCGGGAAGCCGAAGAGATGCTCCGCAGCCGGATTCCAGAGCACCACCAGCCCGTCGTCGTCGATCATCACCACGGCATCCAACGACGACGAGGTCAGTGCCTCGAGCTTCTTCTTCACGTCCTCGTGAAAGGCCTCGCACCGCGAGCACTCTTGGGCCAGCACCTCGAGCGCGGCCGGCGGGGCGTCGCTCAAGAGCCGCAGCCCGCGGGCGATCGTCATTCGTGCACCCAGCTCTCGGACATCGCCACCAAGGCAAGACTACCGCCGCGGCAGGTTTGGGTCGAGTGTCAGCCGGCTGACGCAAAACGCGACGCGCGCCGGGGGCTCGACTACGATGCCCAGGCGTGACGGGGCCCGCCGAGCTCGAAGGTCGCCTGCTGGGGGGCCGCTACCGCCTGGGCCGACTGCTCGGGCGGGGTGGCATGGGGGTGGTGTACGAGGCCCACCAGGAGGACCTGGGGCGCCGGGTCGCGATCAAGCTGGTGCGCGACAGCGAGCTCGGGCCCCAGGCCCGCGCCGAGGCGCTCGACCGATTCCAGCGCGAGGCACGAGCGGCGGCGGCCCTGGGCAACCCGCACATCATCCAGATCTACGACTTCCAGGTCTCGCCGAACGAGCCGCCGTACCTGGTGATGGAGCTGCTCACGGGCGAGACGCTCTCCGAAGCACTGAAGCGCGAGGGCCCGCAGCCGGCCGCCCGCGTGGCACGGATCGGCGTGCACGTGCTGTCGGCGCTCGCCGCCGCCCACCACGCCGGCATCTTGCACCGAGACATCAAACCCGGAAACGTCTTCCTCACGCGGTCCCCGACCCTGGGTGAGATCGCCAAGGTGCTCGACTTCGGGATCGCCAAGCTCGCTTCCGGGCGACAGCTCACCCAGGCGGGCGCCGTGATCGGCACGGCGCTCTACATGTCGCCCGAGCAGGCCACCGGGGGCGAGCTGGACGGGCGCGCGGACGTCTACTCGACCGCCGTGACGATGTATCGGGTGCTCACCGGCAAGAGCCCGTTCGCGGCGACTTCCGCCAGCGATCTGCTCGCGGCGATCCTCGCGGGCGCGGTCATCCCGCTCCAGGCCGCGCGCTCCGACGTCGATCCCGCGCTGGCACAGATCATCGCGCGGGGCATGGCAGCCGACAGAAACCAGCGATTCCAGAGCGCCGACGAGATGGGCCGTGCGCTGGAGCACTGGATGGCGACGCAGGCGCCCGCTCCTCCACCGACGGCAGCAGCCCACGGCCCGCCGCCGCCGGTCGTCTCACAGGCGCCGCAGTCGCTCGGGCCGGCATCGCTCGGCCCTTACCCGCCGCATTCCATGGCTCCCATGCCGCAGTCGCTACGAGCGCTGCCCGCGCCGGCCCCGCGCCGTGGCTCGAAGCTGCCGTGGGTCCTTGGCGCGCTCGGGCTGCTCGGCGTGCTGGGCGTCGCGCTGGCGGCGGGCGGGTTCTTTGCGGTCCAAAGTGGCGTGTTCGATGCCGAGCCGCGCGTCGACTTCGCGGACGCGGGCGTGGCGGGGTCGACGCCCAGCGCGGTCGCGACCTCGACCGCAGCCGCACCCACCAGCGCGGAGCCGAATACGGTCGCCAAGGCAGAGAAGGGGAAGCTGGCCCGGGACACGGTGGCCGACGCGGGCAGCGCTGCGCCGAGCGCAGCGCCGGCGCCGGCCGTCGTCGACGCTGCGGCCGCGCCTGCGGCCGCACCTGCAGCCAAGGGCGGCCTGGGCTCCACGTGCAAGCAAGACTCGGACTGCTCGACCCACAACGCCGGGTGCGCCTCCGGCGTCTGCGCGTGCAGCACGGGAACGGCGTGCGGGCAAGAGTGCGCCCTGCTCTTCGCAAGTGCGTACCACTGTGGGAAGTGCGGCAACCAGTGCGGTGAGAAAGAGATCTGCTCGGCCGGCCTGTGCAAGGACTGCGACTCGGTCCCCACCCGCGCGTGGTGCAAGGGCACGTGCGTCAACACCAACACCGACTTGAACAACTGCGGGATGTGCGGGAACAAGTGCGCCATCGGGAGCAAGTGCTGGCTCGGGAAGTGCGACAAGAAATAGTCAGCCGAGCGGCGCGCTGGACCGGTCTTCGTAGCTGGCCACGTCGCCGCCCAGCACCTCGGCCAGGAGCTCGATCGCGTGTTTCGCTTCGGCTTCGACCTGAGGGGCCTCGCCGGTGAGGTCGTACACGCTGGTCACACCGTGCTGCGTGATTCCGCAGGGTACGATCATGCCGAACAGCTCGAGGTCGGTGGTGCAGTTGAAGGCGAAGCCGTGCATCGTGACCCAGCGCGAGATCCTCACGCCGATGGCCCCGAGCTTGGCCAGATGCAGGGCGTGGGTCGGGCCGTGGAACTCGTGCGGCGACTTCTTGTCGACCCAAACGCCTATCAGCCCCTCTACCGGGCCGGCCGCGATGCCGTGCCGCGCAGCCAGCCGCCGCATGGTCTCTGCCAGGTCGGCCACATAGCGGCGCACGTCTTGCCGATCGGGCGCCAGGCTCACGATCGGGTAGCAGACCAGCTGCCCGGGCGCGTGCAGCGTGACGTCGCCTCCGCGACCGGTCTCGACCAGGTCCACGCCCGCCGCGGCGAGCAACTCGCGGGGCGCGAGCACGTTCTCGCTCTTCGCGCCGCGACCCAGCGTGATCACCGGCTCGTGCTCGAGCAGCAGCACGGTGTCGGGGATCTGGTCGGCCTGCCGTGCCGCGTGCAGGCGCTTCTGAAGCTCGTGCACCTCTTCGTAGCGCCGGCGACCCAGCCAGCGCCCGTGAAGCGGGCGACGCACGCTCATTCCGGGACGGTCTCGCCGGCGTCCTGCATCTCCTCGCGCAGGGCCTCGATCTTCTCGGTGAACGTGCCGGTGGCATCGGGGTCGAACTGCGAGCCCGAGCAGCGTGTGATCTCGTTGACCGTGACCTCGTGGGGCAACGCCCGCCGATAGGCGCGGTCACTGGTCATGGCGTCGTACGTGTCGGCTATGGCGATGATCCGGGCGATCAGCGGGATGTCGCTGCCCGCCAAGCCCAGCGGATAGCCGCGACCGTCCCACCGCTCGTGATGCAGATAGACGCCGGGGATCACCGGCTCGAGGAACTTGATGGGGTCGAGGATCTCGCGACCGTAGACCGGGTGCTTCTTGAAGATCTCGTACTCGTCCTGAGTCAGCTTGCCGGGCTTGTTCAGGTTCATCACGCAGCCGACCTTGCCGATGTCGTGCATCAGGGCCGAATGGCGAACCACTTCGATCAGATCTTCTTGCAGCCCCAGCCAACGCGCCAGCGCCACGGCGTAAATGGCCACGCGCTCCGAGTGCCCGGCCGTGTACCGATCCATCTTGTCGATGGTGCGGGCCAGGCTCTTGATGGTCTGCTTGAAGGTGGCCTGAAGGTCCTCGTAGAGCCGGGCGTTCTCGATGGCAGCGGCGGCGCGCGACGCCAAGATGCTGAGCAACTTGCGCTGGCCCTCGTCGAAGCGCTTGCTCGAGGTGAGTGACACCGCGCCGATCCAGCCGATCAGACGCTCGCGCATCTTCATGGGCACCACCGCGATGCTGGACACCGGCCGACTGGGCAGCTCGGCGAACAGCTCGGCGGCGCGGGCGTCGTGCTCCACGATGGGGCCGCCCAGCTTCAGCCGCTTGACCACCGCGTCGGGCATGAAGTGCCCAATGGACTCCTCGCAGGGAAAGGGCGACGCGCGGGTGTTGCTGCGCTCGAAGAAGCTACCCTCTCCGTCGTCGAGCCAGGTCGAGACCACGTCTGCCCGCACCTCGTGCAGGCTGCTGTCGGTGACGGTGGCGATCACCTCGTCCAGCGACAGGCTGGCAGCAATCGCCTCGCTGACCTTGTACAGCGACAGCGCCTCGCGCAGGCGCAGGTTCTCGGCGGCAAGCCGACGCTTCTCGAGCCCGCGCTGCACGATGTGGATGATCTCTTCGACCTTGAACGGCTTCAGGATGTAGTCGTAGGCGCCCCGCTTCATTGCGTCGATCGCCGTCTCGACCGTGCCGAACCCCGTCATGATCACCGCGATCGTGTCGGGGTGGGCATGAGACAGCTCTTTGAGCAGCTCGAGCCCGCCCATGCGCGGCATCTTCAGGTCGCTGATCACGATGTCGTAGCTGGCGCGCGACAGCTCGGTCACCGCCGCAGAGCCGTCTTCGGCGGTGCGAACGACGTACCCCTCCATCCCCAAGAAGTCGGCGAGGATGTCGCGGATGAATTTCTCGTCGTCGACCACGAGCACGCGGGGTCGTTCTTCGAGCGGTCCGAGATCGAGCTGAGCCATCGCGGTGAGCGGGCTCATAGGGTAACAGAATACGGGCGCTACGGTTTCTCGTCGTGCGCGGCAGCCGCTCGGAAACCCACGCGTTGCAATACTGCAATGCAGGCCGGCGGAAGTGGGCTCGAAACCACGATCGGCTCGTGGCCGTCGGGCGTCGCGAGCTCGAGCCGGCGGAGGTGCAAGAGCTGACGGTCGAGGCCGTGTTTCTCCTCGAAATGGCGGTTGGTAGCCGCGTGGCCGTGGCGGGTGTCGCCGATCACCGGGTGCCCGAGGCCGGCAAGGTGGCGCCGGATCTGATGCTTCTTGCCCTCACGGGGCTCGACCTCGAGCAGGCTGTGACCGCCGGCGACCTCGAGACGCCAGTAGCGCGTGTGCGCTGGCCGCTCGCGCCCCGCCTCGGCAAGGGGGCGGTTCACGGCCCCCTTGCCACGCGTGATGCCGCGTACCAGGGCAAGGTACCGCTTGGTGGTGCGCGAAAGCGCCGGCTGCCATCGAGCAGCGGCTTCGCCCGACTTCGCGAACACGTTGACGCCGCTGGTCTCGAGATCGAGCCGGTGCAGCGGCGCGGCGCCCGAGCAGCCGGGCAGCGCCCGCACGCGCTCGAGCAGGCTGCCCGCGTGCTCGCCCTGCGGGGTGGTCGGCAGGTGTGCAGGCTTGTCCACGATCACCAGCTCTTCGTTCTCGAAAAGCACGCGGGGTGCCGGCAGCGGCGCGGGCTGCAGCAGGGCCATTGCCTCGACCTGCTCCGAGAGCGGGATCATGTCGAACGGCTCGACGCGCATCGTCGCGAACCCGAGCTGGACGAAAGCATCCAGATCGCGCGCCAACGTGTCCGGATTGCACGAGACATAGGCGATGGCCCGCGGCGCCGCGCGCGCCACTGCAGCGCGAGCGCGGGCCGACAGGCCGCGGCGCGGCGGGTCGACCACGACGGCGTCGGCTCGCCCGGGCAAGAGCGTCGCGTCGTCCGCGACCACGGAGAGCCCCGCGCGCTCTGCCAGGCGCGCCGCGGGAGCGTATGACTCGACCAGCGTGACCCGAGCCCCGGCCTTGGCCAGCGCGAGCCCGATGGCGCCAGAGCCACCGTACACGTCGAACACCGTCCGCCCCTCGAGGGGGCCCAGCGCGGTGACGAGCGCCCGCTCGAGGGCCTGGTGAAGCCGGGCGGCCTGCCCACGGTGGGTCTGCACGAACGCCCCCGGAGTGGCGTAGTGAGGCACGCCCGCAATTTCGTCGACCACTGCGCCTTCGCCCAGCACCACGCGGGGTGCCGCCCCGAGCACGCGCGGCCCCGAGGCGTGGAGGCTCAGCGCCACCGAGCTCACCCGAGGCTCTGCCTTCACGATGGCTTCGGCGGCGGCGCGAACCTCGGACTCTGTCCCGGCGCGGCGCCCGTCGACCACCAGCGACACCAGCAGCCGCACGCGGTCGGCGCGTGCCTCGCGGACGTCGATCGCCGTGAGGGCGCCACCGTCGGCGCGTGGGATCAAGGTCGCACCGCTGGCGGCCGGCGGCTGCCGAATCAGCTGGCGAAGCGCCGCCACCGCGCTCGCCACCTCGCGGGTGAGCACGCGGCACTCGGGCAAGTCCAGCACTTCGTGGCGCTCGGGCGCGAACAAGCCGACCGCGCCGCCCGCACCCACCACCAGCTTGGCGCGCACCCGGTAGTCGGTGAGGGTCTCGGCGGCCACCACCGGCGCGATCTCGCAGCGGCTGAGATCCGGGTAGAGCGCGCAGGCCTCGGCGACAGCCCGCGACTTGCGGGCGAGCTGGTCTTCGTAGTCGAGCGCGATCAGCGGACACCCGGTGCAGCGCTCCGCGTGGGGGCACAGCGCGCGCATGGTGTCCGTGGGCTCAGCCGAGCAGCCCGCCAAGAGCGCGGCGCGCGGGCGTGGGGTCGTGGTTCTTCAGGTAGGCCAAGTTCAGACCGTTGACCAGCGCGTGAGCCGCGATCGGCCCGAAGAGCGAGCCGGTCACCTGGAAGATCGCTCCGAGCACCAGGCCCACGGCGGTCGCCCAGGTCATCCAGACGTACCGGCTGGGGCCGCGGACTTGATGCAAGAAGCCGAACGCCAGTGCCTGCAAAATGATCCCGACCCAGGGCTGCAAGAGCCCCCGGAACAAGAGCTCTTCACCCAACGCGCTGAGCAGAGCCAAGACCACGATGCCCTGCGTGGTCATCACCCGTGCGATGGGCCGAAGCTCGCTGTGCAACCGGCGCGCCCACTCGAAGCGCGCGACGGTCACCCGGGTCGACAGCACGATCAGCGCGCCGACCGTGAGGCCCATCATCACGCTGTAGGTGTGTCGCGCCGGGTCGGCCAGGGTGAGCAGCGGCGTGGGGTGCGCGAAGGGCGAGCCCGAGCGCAGCACGACCGCCACCACCGCGGAGAGCACCCCGAGGAAGGCGTAGGCAAGCGCAAAACGGCCCCAACGCAACACCGGGGGACTATGGCACAGCTTCGCGGGGGCGGCACCGGTCTACCGGGGCGCGGTGGTTTGTTGCTAACCTCGCCGGCGGGTGAACAAGACCGACGATCCGCCGGAAGTCCTCGCGCGGCTCCAGAGCGAGCTCGAGCTGGTCGAGATCCTGGCACGCCAGGTTCTCCGGACCCTCGGCCCGCACGCCGAGCTGGGAGACCTCTTGAGCTTCGGCCAAGAAGGCCTGCTCGACGCGGCGCGCCGCTACGACGCGGAGCGGGGCGTCCCGTTCCGGGCGTACGCCAACTTTCGGGTCAAGGGCGCCATCTTGGACGGCGTGCGCGATCACGCCCGCCTGCCCCGGCGCATCCATGCGCGGCTCGAGGGCCTTGCTGCCGCCGCCCGGTTCAGCGAGGGGGCGGCCGACGACCTGTCGGCGCCGCAGGCTCCGGGTACTACCCGGGCCGACGCCGACGACGCGCTGGCCGATCACTTGGCGGGGATGGCCACGGCCATGGCGATCGGGCTGGTCGCCACCACCGGCTTCGGTGAAGAGGGAGAGGCCGCGGCGATCGATCAGGCCGACAGCCCCGAAGAGGCGGCCGCTCGCTCCGAGCTCCAGACCATCGTGCGCGACACCATCGCGGGGCTTCCGCAAGAAGAGGCCGAGCTCGTCCGGCGCCACTATCTGGCGGGCGAGCGCTTCGACCGCGTGGCGCAGGACCTGGGCTTGAGCAAGAGCTGGGCAAGCCGGCTGCACACCCGCGCCATGGGCCGCCTCACCAAGCGGCTGCGCGGCCTGTGATCAGCCACCGGAGCCCTGAAGCGTCGTCTTGACGGCAGCGCCGGTGCGATCGACCAGCTTCGCCGCCAGGTCCACGGCCTCGGTGTAGCGGTAGATGCCGGCCTGAAGGGCGATCAGATCGCCGGCGTCCATGCTCGAATGCCCGCCGCGCACCGCGCGCTTGACCAGCGCTTCGCCGCGGTCGATCTGGGAGCCGAGCCGCTCGAGGACCTCGGAGAACGACTGGCCGCTGACCCGGGCAACCCCGCTCGGCAGGCTCGGGCGTTCGGCGACTGAGGGGGTATTTCGGGCCTCGCGCCCGGCGTTTCCGCGAGTCTTCTCGATCATGGCCGCTCATCGGCACCAGGCGAGCGACAGTTTCGTGATTTCTTCGGGTCATAATGGGGCATGCCGGCCCGTGCCCTGATCGCCATGAGCGGAGGCGTCGACTCGTCGGTGGCGGCGGCTCGGCTCTTGGCCGACGGCTGGGAGGTGGTCGGTGTCACGCTCCACCTCTGGGATTACCCGGACGACGGCAGCGTGCGCGGTCGATGCTGTGCCCCGGAGGACATCCACGACGCGCGGCGGGTGGCCGACGTTCTGGGCATCCCCCACTATGCCTTCGACCGTCGCCAGGAGTTCGAGCGAGAGATCGTCACGCCCTTCGTCGAGAGCTACCTGAAGGGCGAGACGCCGAGCCCCTGCGTCCGCTGCAACCGCGGGGTCAAGATGAGGGAGCTGTTCCGGCTCGCCGACCAGCTCGGGGCCGAACGGGTCGCCACCGGGCACTACGCTCGGATCCGGCGCGAGGGCGAAGTGCTGCAGCTGCTCCGCGCCCGGGACGCCACCAAAGACCAGAGCTACTTCTTGCACATGCTGGGGCAGCCCGAGCTGATGCGCCTGGCTTTTCCCCTGGGCGACAGCGAAAAGCACGAGGTCCGAGCAGAAGCCGAGCGCCTGGGCCTGCCGGGTGCCGGAAAGGGCGAAAGCCAAGAGCTGTGCTTCGTTCCCACGGGCCGCTACGATGAGCTGGTGAGCGCACGCGCAGCCGACCGGCTGAGGCCCGGTCCAATCGTGGACGCGGACGGCCGCGTGGTCGGCTCGCACGGAGGGGTGCATCGCTTCACCCGTGGTCAGCGCAAGAACCTCGGGGTGGCGCTGGGCGAACGCGCCTTCGTGGTGGACATCGACGCCGCTTCGGCCACGGTGCGACTCGGGTCTCGCGAGCAGCTTGCCGCGAGCGTCGCCGAGCTGGACGAGCTCAGCCTGGCCACGGACGTTTGCCTGCCGCTTCGCGCGGAAGTGGCGGTCCGGTACCGAGGGGAAGCGTACCCGGCCGAGGTGCGAGCCGCCCCCGGGGGCGGCGCCCAGGTCCGGTTCGACTCGCCCGTTCGCGCGGTGGTGCCAGGGCAGTTCGCCGTCTTCTATCAGGGCGACCGCGTGCTCGGCGGCGGGCGCATCGCCCAAAGCTCACTGCGGGGGTCGACGTGAGGCGCCACGGCTGGCTGCTGCTGGCGCTCGCCAGCTTGGGTTGCTCGACGGCCGAGGGCGAAGGCGAGGTCCGGAGCGATCGCCTGTACGTCGAGGACTGCTGGAACGGTCCGTTCGATCTGGCCCCGACCTTCTTCGGCGCCAACCCGTATCGCGACACGATGACGATCCGCGTCCAGCGCGGCGACAACCTGGAAGAGGTGTCCGACGGGCTGATCGTGCTGGTCGATGACGTCGGCGGGATCCGCAACGAGTCGCTGGGGGCAGAGCTCGCGGTTGGCCTGCCGCTGGGCGTCAGCCCCCCCGGCGTCCCGGTGACCTTCAATCCCGAGCCACCCCGGGTCCACCTGTCGCTTTACCTGCACGACAGCTGCCACGAGCAGAACGGAAGCCTTCATGCCATCGACGGCAAGATCACCTTCGACGCGCTGTTCAGCGGCGACCCCAACGAGGGCGACGCCGACGACCGGCTCACCGAGGCCGAGTTCTCGGCGACCTTCGCCGACCCCCGCCACGTCTTGCCGAATGGCCAGGTGGACCCGCAGCGAACCAGCCTGGTGACCGGCTGGTTCCGGTTCTTCTTCCAGCGCGGCCAGCCAGCTCAGCCGTTTCCGTGACCGTCCACACACTGTCGCACATCGGTCCTGCGGCACGCGCCCGGCCGTGCGTGCTAGACTCTTCGGGCCGGAGCAGCTTGGTTGATCCAGCCGACCGGCCCCAGTAGGCTCATCGAAGATTTCCGATGCTTTTCCGAGCACAAGCCTCTCTTCGGGCCGTGCGCGTCGTGGCCGCTCTGTTGCTCGCGATCGTGTTTGTCTCGGCCCCGGCGGTGGCGGCGCCCAAGTCGTTCGGCCAGGCCGACGCCGCCTGGCACCAGGGCGAGCTCGAGAAGGCCAAGGACATGTACGAGCAGGCGCTGGCTGCCGGCGGCCTGGATCCGACCGACGTCGTGCTCGCGCACTCGCGCGTGGGGACGGTCAAGGCGGCGCTCAACGACACCAACGGTGCGCTGAGCGCATTCCGCGTCGCCGCCGCCATCGATCCCGACTTCGAGCTTCCGGCCGAGAGCGGGCCCAAGGCGAAGAAGCTCTTTCAGCAAGCCCGCAAAGAGGCGAAGCAGCAGGGCGAGAAGCTCAGCATCACGCTCAAGGCACCGGACACCGTGCCGGCCAGCCAGGGCTTCACGCTCGAGACCGAAATCCCTCCCGGCTTCGCCGTGCTGGTGTCCGAGGTCGTGGTCGCCATCGAGGACCCGGTCAGCGGCAAGAAGTGGAAGCGCAAGAAGAGCGCCGAGCCTTCACTCACCTTCGATTTCCCGAAGCGGGTGGCCATGTCGGGCGCGCGGCTCAAGGTGAAGGCGTCGGCGGTGGATGCGCAGAACAACGCCTGGACGATCACCGAGGGGAAGATCCGGGTCGAGGGCATGCGCGCGAGCGACGGCGGCATGGACGACGAGCCCGCCCCGGAGCCGACGAAGCAGCCCGAGAAGGACAAGGACGGCGGCTTCCTCACGGGGCCGTGGCCGTGGATCATCGGGGGCGCGCTGCTGGTGGGGGGTATCGTGACCTACGCGGTCACACGGAAGCCGGACGAGGTGAGCGTGGGCGCTCCCGCCTGGAAGAAATGAGCGATGGCTAACGACGTGGTCCCCGGCAATCCGCAGCGCCCGAAACTGGGCGGAGCGTCGGCCAGCGATCGCGAGCAGCGCATTGCGGAGGGGAGCGAGCCCAGCGTCCCCTCGGGCGGCACCTACTTCCTCGGTCGCTACCGGGTCGTGGACGAGATCGGCGTGGGTGGCATGGCCGCCGTGCACCTGGCCCGCGCCGACGGTCCGGGCGGGTTCCAGAAGTGGGTGGCGATCAAGCGCATTCACCGCCACCTGGCCGAAGACGAGCAGTTCATCCGGATGTTCTTGGACGAGGCGCGCATCGCTGCGCGCATCTCGCACCCCAACGTGGCGCAGGTGTTCGACCTGGGTAAGCAGCGCGACACGTACTGGATCGCCATGGAGTACCTGCATGGCGAGCCGCTGCGCGAGATCATGCGCGCGGTGGAAGAGGGCGGTGCGCCCACCATGGGCCCGCAGCTCGCGGCAAAGGTGATCTCGGACGCGGCGGAAGGCCTGCACGCAGCCCACGAGCTGCGGGACAAAGACGGCAAGCTGCTGAACCTGGTGCACCGCGACGTCACCCCTCACAACCTCTTCCTCACCTACGACGGCGCGGTGAAGGTGGTGGACTTCGGCATTGCCAAGGTCACCGGCCGCCTCTCGACCACGCGCGCCGGCACGCTGAAGGGCAAGCTGGCTTACATGAGCCCGGAGCAGGTGCAGGGTATTTCCATCGACCGGCGCACGGACATCTTCGCGCTGGGCGTGGTGCTCTGGGAGCTGACCACCGGCCGGCGCCTGTTCCGCATGGACAGCGATCTCGAGACGCTGGAGCGCGTGCAGGCCTGCGTGGTTCCTCCGCCGTCCAGCATCATCGACAACTACCCGGTCGAGCTCGAGTCGATCGTGATGCGCGCACTGGCGAAGGATCCGAACCGACGCTTCGCCTCGGCGCGCGACATGTCGCGAGCCCTTCAGCAATACGTGATGCGCGCCGGCGCGTTCGTCGGTCCAGAAGAGATCGGCGCCTATGTGAAGCACGTGTTGTCCGAACGCTTCCAGAAGCGCGAGGCTCACTTGCAGTGGGCGGCAGAGGTCACCCAGACGGTGTCGCTCGGCGCGCTCGAGCGGTCAGGCGCCATCAGTGACGAAGAGGCGTCGATGCTCACCTACGAGTCCGACGTGAAAGAGGTCCCGCGCGGCCCGCGACCCGCGGCGGGCGCGCCGGTGCAGACCGGCGGCCCGACCCCGGCAGCCTCGCACGCGCGGGCGGTCACGGCGCCGTTGCCCCGCCCTGCCCCGGTCCCCGCCCCCCGCCCCGCGCCGGCGGCTGCCACCGCGCCCGCGGGTCCCGCCGCGCGGCCGCTGCCAGCATTCGAGACCACCAATCAAACCGGCACTGAAGATCTGCTCGAGCCCGAAGAAGACGACGAGCTCGCGAAGACGCGGGTGGTGAGCCCCATGGGGTCTTCGCCACACGCCGCCCCGCCGCCGGCCGCCGGGGCGCCGCCCCCCAACCCGACCATGCTCGGCCTGGGGCCACCGAAGGGGCACACGCTTCCGCTGCCCAGCTTCGCCGGCGCTCCGCCGCCGGTCGCGGCACCCCCGCCGTCGGGGGTGATGCACGACTACGCCGCCGAGGACGAAGACCTGGTCACGACGGTGATGGACGTCGAAGAAGAGTCCCACACCATCAGCACCGTCCACGAGCCCGCCAAGAGCCGGCAGCCCGCGCCGAGCCCCGATGACGCCATCGTGGTGGCGCCCATGCTGTTGCTCGGCGACCACCACTCGGGCGCAGCCCACCAGATGCCGGGCATGACCGCACCGGCTCGGCACGTGGGCTTCCCCGAACCGTCGTATCCGCTGCCCACCGCGCCGCCCAGCTTTGGCCAGCCCGACGCGCAGCAAAAGTCGAACGTGCTGATTGCGGTGATCGCCGCGGCAACCACGCTGATCGCGCTGACCCTGACGGCGCTGGTGGTGTTGCGCATCACGGACAGCCCCAAAGAGCCCAAGGAGCCGAAAGCGGTCGGAACCACCGCACCGGGGCCCACGGCGGCACCGTCCCCCACGTTGACCGCCGCCCCGACCCCCACTCCCACGGCAGCGCCCGCTCCGACCCCCACGGCCACGATGGAGGCGGTGAACCCCGACACCCTGCCGAAAGAGGGCGGCGGCGAGACGCCTGCCGCGGGCAAGACCGCGGCGGTGACCCCGACCCCGACGCCGACCCCGACGCCGAAGGGGCCCACGCCCAAGACCACGCCCACGCCCACGCCCACGCCCACGCCCACGCCCGCAGCCGCCGGCAAGGGCGAGCCCGGCTATCTCACGGTGATGTGCGTTCCCGGTTGCGACGCGGTCTCGGCAGGCGGGCGCAGCTTGGGCCCCTCGCCGGTGGTCCGGGCGGCATTGCCGCCGGGCAACCACGGGGTGGGCCTGAAGTACGGCGCGATCAAGAAATCGCTCAGTGTCACGATCGTGTCTGGCCAGACCACGGCTCGCCGCGTAACGATGGAATGAATCATGCGAAAAGTGGGCTCGGTCGCCCTGCTGATCTTGCTTGGCTCGTTGGTGTCGTCGTCGTGCGCGAAACAGCGCTCGGTGACCATCGATCTGCTCGACGCGTGCGCGGCGAGTGGCACCTCGTTCCGCGAGGCCGCCGATTACGTGCAGTTCGCGGTCTTCCCCAACGAGTGCCCGAAAGATGAGCTGCTGGCCGCCGGAGACACGCGCACGGCGAAGCAGACCTGGACTGTCGCGGCCGACGCGAACCTGCCCGACGTGGGCGACTTGCCTCAGTCGAAGTTCGGGTTCGCCGTGATCCTGCGCGACAAAGAGTGCACGGTGCTCGGCTACGGCTGCACCGTGGCGGATCTCGAGTCGATTGCGGGGGTGAAGATCGCTGCCTGCGATTGGTCGAACCACGAGGCGGAAGAGGCACGCTGCAACTGCCAACTGCTGAAGGGCGGGGGCTGCTTCCCGCCGACGGTCTGCCAAGAGGGCGCCTGCAAGAAGCCCACGACCCCGGACCCGGGGGGCTGCAGCTTGGTGATCGACCAGGCCGGCGCGCTGCCGCCACCGCCTGCCGTCGGGACGCAGATGACCGGGCCCGCCATCGTGGCCACCGACAACGGCTTCATGCTCGGCTATCGCGATCAAGCCGGCGAGACGCTGCGCGCGGTCATCGCGTTCTTGACCGACACCGGCGAGCTGACCGAGCCGCAGAACTTCGACCTCGACGGGTGCAGCAACCAGGTCCCGAGCGACGGCGTCGGCATGGCCTTCGCCAACGGCACGGGCATGATGACCACCAGCTTGCCCGACTGCGGCCAAGGCGCGGGTGCGGTGTTCATTCCGTTCAAGTCGGACGGCCAGGTCGAGCAAGCCGCGGGGCCGCGCAACAAGACGTTCAAGACCCTCTGGCTCGCCCAGGGCAGCCCCATCGCTGCGGCGGCTACCAAGGGCGAGTGGGAGCTGGTCTACCGTGTGCAGCATGCGCCGCCCGACGGCGGCACCGCGCCGTCACCCTGGGTCGAGCGCGTGGTGCTGCAAGGGGCCGCGTTCAAGCTCGCGGTGGCCACGGCCAAGCCCTTCGGCGACGCCGACGTGCCGTACGCCATGGTCGCCACCAGCAACCAGGTCCGGGCGTTCTTGGCGCCCGTCCAGACCGAGGGGGGCAGCATGACGGTGGTGAAGGTCGGCGATCGCTCCAGCGACACCTTGAGCCTCGACGCCGAGTTCAGCCTCTCTCAGACGGCCGGCTGGGCCGCGCTCACCGCCTGGAACAACCGAGTCGCCGCCGCCATCCCTGCCGGTGCCGGAATGACGGTCCAACCGGCAGAGTTCAACGGCGGCACGGTCAGCCCCAAGGCGACCATCCAGGTGGGCTCGGGCACCGCGCAGGGCGGCGCGCTGGCCGTGTTGCGCAGCCACCTGTTCGTGGCACAGGGCAAGGTCGGCGGCATCACCGTGTATCGCCTCGACGGCGCCGACGGCAACCTGGCGAACAAGCCCGCCGTGTCGATGGAATTCCCGTCTTCGTTCGGTCCGGCCAACCTCACGGCGTTCGACGGCGCGCGCATCGCCATGGCCGCCGCGCGCGACCGGGTCGCAGTGGCCTGGGTGACCAAAGGGAAGCTGGCGGCCGGGGAACCGGCGGGCGGCTGGGCCTTGCTTCGTTGCGCGGACTAGGGTGGGCCGTGATCACCCCGGTGAGCGATCGACTCCGTCACGAGGCCGAGCGGCTGGCGCTGCGCTTCCGTTGCGAAGAATGCGCCCACTACGCCGAAGAGCGGGCGGCTTGCGGCAACGGCTACCCCGTCGAGCCGCATCGTGGGGTTCGGCTGTCCGAGGTGGACGAGGTCACGTTCTGCAAGGAGTTCGAGCTCGCATGACGGGTGCTCGGCGGTCCCACCCGCCGACGCTGCTCAAGCTCGTCGAGCGAACCCTGAAGACCGAGTGCCATCTGCCTGCCGGCGCTCGCTTGTTGATCGGCGTGTCGGGCGGCGGCGACTCGCAGGCGCTCTTGCACGTGCTCGCTCGGCTGTCGGCCCGACTGAAATTCACGGTTCATGCCCACGGCGTCGACCACGGGCTCAGGCCGGAAGCGCGCGCCGAGCTCGATCTCGCCCAGGCGCTTGCAGATCGCGAGGGGGTCGAGTTCCGGCGCTCGCGAGTCGCGCTGGCCCCGGGTGGCAACCTGATGGCGCGGGCGCGCAAGGCCCGCTACCAGGCGCTCGAGCGGGCCGCCGCGGCCGTGGGCGCCGGATTCATCGCGACCGCGCACCACGCCGACGACCGAGCCGAGACCGTGCTGCTCCGCCTGTTGCGCGGGGCGGGCCCGCGCGGCCTGGCGGTCCTGCCCGCCCTGGCGGGCGCGCGGCTCCGCCCGATGGTTCGGGCGCGCCGCACGGATGTGCAGGCCCACCTGGAGCGGCACCGGCTCGATCACTGCGACGACCCGACCAACCGCGACCCGCGATTTTTGCGCTCGCGGGTGCGCCACGAGCTGCTCCCCCTGCTCGAGGCGCTTTCCCCGAAGATCGTGGAGCATCTCGTGGCTCTGGCCGATCAGCTGGCCGAGCCGGGCTCGCCCACGCTGCGCGGCCCCGACGGCGCCGACATTCCACTCGGCCGCGCCCAGGCGCGCGCCTTGACCCGCATGCTCGAAGGCCGCGACCCGCGAGCAGAAATCTGGCTGCCTGGAGGGCGGCTGGCGCGCTTCGATCCGGCTGCCGGCGGGCCCCGGGTGGTGGCAGCGTCGGCTTCGGGGGCTGCCATCCGACGAAAAAGTGATTAATCAGGCCGGAGAGGTCCGGCAAATCGACGGGGCCTCGTCATAATCGTATGCTCTCAGGGCTCGGCGTGTCCGAGCGCCAGCGCTCGCCGTCTTCCGGTCTCGAGGTCCCTCAGTGAAACAGCCCCACAAGACCCTTCTGCTCTGGGTCGTCTTGATCGTCGCGTTCCTCGCCATCTGGCAGTTCCTCGGGTCCGAGGGGCCGCAGAAGCAGCCCATGCCGTTCAGCGACTTCATGGCGCTGGTGAAGGCACCCAAAGATCAGCGTCACGTCGAGGCCGTAGAGGTCAAGGACCGCGAATACGTCTTCCAGATCAAGAACCCCGCGGCCAAGGGGCCCGCCGAGCGCGGCATCAGCGTGGGCCCGGCCAGCGACGAGATCGCGGCCGAGCTGCTGAAGCACGACGTGCGGATCACCTATCAGAAGGACGAATCGAATCCCTTCCTGACCACCACGCTGACCATCCTCTTGCCGATGCTCTTCTTGCTGGTGCTGTTCTACCTCTTCATGAGGCAGCTGCAGGCCGGTGGGGGCAAGGCAATGAGCTTCGGCAAGAGCCGGGCTCGGCTGCTGAACGAATCGCAGAACAAGGTGACGTTCGCGGATGTCGCCGGCATCGACGAGGCGAAGGACGAGGTCGAAGAGATCATCGCCTTCTTGAAGGACCCGAAGAAGTTCCAGAAGCTCGGCGGGCGCATCCCCAAGGGCGTGCTGATGATGGGCCCCCCGGGCACCGGCAAGACGCTCTTGGCACGCGCCATCGCCGGCGAGGCGGGCGTGCCGTTCTTCAGCATTTCGGGCTCGGACTTCGTAGAGATGTTCGTGGGCGTGGGCGCCAGCCGCGTGCGTGACCTGTTCGAGCAGGGCAAGAAGCACGCGCCCTGCATCATCTTCATCGACGAGATCGACGCCGTGGGCCGGCACCGCGGCGCGGGTCTGGGTGGCGGGCACGACGAGCGCGAGCAGACCCTGAATCAGCTGCTGGTCGAGATGGACGGTTTCGAGTCGAACGAGGGCGTGATCATCATCGCGGCCACCAACCGCCCCGACGTGCTCGACCCGGCGATCTTGCGTCCTGGCCGGTTCGACCGCCGCATCATCGTGCCGCGTCCCGACGTGCGGGGGCGCGAGGGCATCTTGGCGGTGCACACCAAGAAGGTGCCGCTGTCCGGTGACGTCGAGCTCGGCATCTTGGCCGCCGGCACGCCGGGCTTCGTGGGCGCCGACCTCGAAAACCTGGTGAACGAGGCCGCGCTGCTCGCGGCCCGCCAGGACAAAGAGGCGGTCGCGATGCAGGACTTCGAGCTGGCCAAGGACAAGGTCCTGATGGGCAGCGAGCGCCGCAGCATGGTGATGAGCGAGCAAGAGCGGCGCACCGCGGCCTGGCACGAGGCCGGGCACACGCTGGTGGGCAAGCTGGTCGAGGGGAACGACTCGGTCCACAAGGTCAGCATCATTCCGCGCGGCGCCGCCCTGGGCGTCACCCAGTTCTTGCCGGTGGAAGATCGGCACCTGATGACCCGCCAGCAGACGCTGGCCCGGATCGCCATGGCGCTGGGCGGCCGCGCCGCGGAAGAGATCGTCTTCTCCGAGGTCACCACCGGCGCGCAGGACGACATCCGCCGCGCCACGCGCTTGGCTCGGGCCATGGTCTGCGAGCTGGGAATGACCGACAAGCTGGGCCCGGTGGCCTATGGTGAAAACGAGGAGAGCGTGTTCCTCGGCCGCGAAATGACCACCCGCCGCGAGGACTATTCCGAGGACACCGCGAGGGAGATCGACCAAGAGGTGCGGCGTATCGTCCACGCGCAGCACGAGCTGGCGCTGAGCGTGCTGTCCGCCAACCGCGAGCAACTCGACCGCCTGGCCGAGGCCCTGCTCGAGCGCGAAACCCTGGACGCGCAAGAGATCAACTCGTCGATCGCGGGCGAGCCGCTCCCGCCGCGCCAGCGCGTCGTCATCCCCACCTGGAGCGACAAGCGCACTTCGCGCGACAAAGAGAAGAAGCGCCCCGCCAGCATCTTTGGCGCGCCAAAACCGGCAACGGGCTGAACGCCGGCTCGGATCACTCCGGGTCGCACACGCCGTCGCAGGTCGGCTCGATCTTACCGCCGGGTTTCAAGAACCGGCTGAGCTGCTCGCGGGCAGCAGCCAGGCGCCGCACCCCCTCGTGCACGGGGTTGTCGCCAGCCGGTGGGATCGCCAAGACGCCCGGCTCGGGCGAGACGTGGAAGTCGAACTCTGCCAGCGCCGAGCCGTCGATGGCCCCGGTCTTCGGGGCCAGCCCCCAGATGGCGCGGGGCGCCGGCGCGACCTCGGGCAGCCCCAGCGTGCGCGCCTGCAGGTGAGCCGACAGCGGCGGCACGGCGGGGTCGCCCATGCCCACGTGCAAGAGCACCCGACGCGCGGCGGGCGAGCCCGGCAGCGTGTTCTCGAGCAACCGGGGCGCGTAGGTCAGCGGGTCGATGCGATCGAACCCGAACTGGGTCATGGCGCTCAAGCGCTGCTGGTCGAGCATGCTCGGGAACTCGGCCTCCATCAGCAGCAGGAACAGCGCGAACGGCTGAGCGCGAAACATGATGAACGAGAAGTTCGCGCCGCCGACGCCAAGCGCCGCGCGCTCGATGCTGGGCGAGAGCGCCACGTAGGTGCCGCCCAAGATGTGCCCCATGCTGTTGCCGTGAAAGTAGAGCGCGGCGGGGTCATAGGCCGGCCCGGCGGGCGTCTGCAGCGCGGCGTGGTTGGCCAGCGCGCCCTGCGCCACGGACCCGACCGCGATGAAGTTCGCCATCGCCTGGTGCAAGCGGTCGGTGAAACGCATCAGCTGGTTGGTGTCGCCGGTCAGCGCGTTCGCCACCGGGATGCGGTCCTGTTCACTCATGCCGACCCAGTCCGCGGCGACGATCACGAACCCCTTTTCGTCGGCGAGCTCGGCGGCGTGATCTTCCGCTTCGCTGCGCGAGCCGAAGAAACCGTGCCCGTACTGCAAGAGCCGCGCGGGCGGCGAACCAACCGGGCGGTTGCCCACACTGGGAGGAATGATGACGGTGAAGGGCACCGTGATCGTGCCCTGGGCGACGACCTTGCCGCTGGGGTCGCGATTCAGCCTCGCGTAGGGCGCGTCCTCGTCCAGATACAGCGGCACCTGGACGGTCGCCGCGATCTGTCGCCAGATGTGCGGGGCCGGCGCGGACTTGATCTCGACGATGTCGAGCTTCGGCGCTTGTTTCAGGGTCCCCCGCACGTGGTCGCGCACCGCCAGCATGTCCGCGGTGGCGTTCGCTTCGGTGCGTGTCGTGAAATCCCAAGCCAGGAGCAGGCCGTCGCGAGCCACGCCCGCCGCTTCGAGCGGGGGGAAGACTTCTTGCTCGTAGCGCTCGCCAATCGGAGCCAAGAGAGGGTCGCCGGCGGTCTTGCGGTCGCGGATGCGACGAAACGCCTCGGGGGCAACATGAGGTGCGCCGCTCGAATCGGTGAGCGAGTGGATCGCAACCACGTAGCGCCGCGCGTCTGCCAGCCTCACCAGGGGGCGGATCGCCAGCGCCCGGTCGTCGTCCGAGTCGGCCCTGGGGTCGGTCTCTGCGAAGTGCGGCACCGGCAGCCCAGTCTGGGTGTCGATGAGCACCGTGGCGCTGTCGGGCTTCAGCGTTCGTCCGATGTCTTCGTCGTGGAAGGTGAGCGCCGCTGCGTCGACCCCACCCGGCACGTGCAGCAAGATCTGGGAGCCGGGCGAGAAGCCGTCGGCCGGGTGAAGTTGGCTCAGATCCACCCGCGCGCCGCTCTCGGTCCTTGGGCTGGCGGTCTCGGTCAGCGCCACTCGATGCCCGCTGGGCAGGGCGCTGTCGGGGGTACGGAAGTAGTCCGACGGAAACGGCAGCATGCAATCCCAGTCGGACGCGATGGGGTTGCAGCCTTCGGGGATGTCGAACGGCTTCTGCGCGTCGGCTCCGTGGTCCGAGCCGCACCCGGCCAGCGTCAGCGCCAGGAGCACGCCGGCCGCTCTCACGCGCCCCCGGCCACCAGCTCGCGTGCGCGCTCGAGCAGGGTTTCGCGAAGATTCAGCTCCGGCGTCTCGATCACCTCGTCGAGCAATGCCACCAGCACCTTGCCCAGGTCGGGCCCGGGTTTCATGCCCAGCTCCGACATCAGGTCGTGACCGTTCACCGCCAGGTCTTTGGTGGTCATGGCGGCGCCGGCGGCCATCAGCCGAGCCACCCGCTCTTTGAGCGCTGCCAGGCGATCCAGATCGTCACTGGCATCACGCCCCTTGCCCAGCACGTCGGCGCGGTTCAGCTCGTACAGGTCGGTGAGCAGCTCGGGCGAAACGCGCTTGATCCACCGGCGCACGGCGGCGTCGGACCACGCCGCGTCGTAACAGATCAAGTGATGCCGAACCAAAGCCACGATCCGCGCGCGCTCGTCGTTCGAGAAGCGCAGGCGAGTGAGCATGGGCTCGGCAATTTCCGCACCAATGCGCTCGTGCTCGTAGAAGGTGTAGTCGTTGGTCTTGTCGCTGAATGCGCGTGACCGCGGCTTACCGACATCGTGCAAGAGGCCTGCGACCCGCAAGACCGGGCTCGGCGGGCATGCGTTCATGCACGCCATGGTGTGCCCCCAGACGTCGAAGCCATGGTGCCGGTTCTGCTCGCAGTCGACCGACTCGAGCAACTCGGGGGCGCTGATGGCCAAGAGGCCGTGGTCTTTCATCACCTCGAACGCCCGACTCGGGCGCTCGGCCTTCATGGTCTTCATCCACTCGTCGCGGATGCGCTCGGGGCTGACTTTGGCATAGCTGGCCAGCGACGGTTCGATGGCCCGGGCGGTTGCGGGCTCGATCTCGACCTCGAGGGTGGCCGCGAAGCGGGCGGCGCGAAGCACGCGCAGGCCATCCTCGGCGAAGCGCTCGCCGGGGTTTCCGACGGCCCGCAAGACACCCGCCCGCAGGTCGTCCATGCCGTCGAAGGGATCGATCAGCGAGCTCTCGAGCGGATCGTACGCCATGGCGTTGATGGTGAAGTCGCGTCGCGCCAGATCCGCCACGATGTCGTCCACGAAGTAGACTGAGTCGGGGCGGCGACCGTCCGAATACGTGGTCTCGCCGCGCAAAGTGGTGACCTCGTAGCCCTCGCCATCGAGCATCACGGTCACGGTTCCGTGCTTGATGCCGGTGGGGATCACGCGGCGAAACAGGCGCATCACCTCTTCGGGCAGCGCGTTCGTGGCGACGTCCCAGTCGTTCCGGACGCCGCTCTCGCCGCCGGCCCGAAGCTCGCTGAGCACCTGATCACGCACGCAACCGCCGACCACCCACGAGCGGTAGCCCGCGTCTCGCAACCGGCGACACAGACCCCGCACCGCCTCCGGCAGCGAGCGCTCCAGCGCTCGGGTAGGCTCCGCGCTCACGACCCGCTCACTTCCACGGATTGACGATCGCCGGGTCACCGCCGCCGGTGGAGCCACCCGGCTTGCCGCCTGGCTTCTTCTCTTCCGGCTTCTTGACGGGCGGCACATAGCGCGCGCCCGGAATGCGGATGAGCTTGACCGAGAGCTTGGGCTCTTTGGTGTCGACGGTCAGCGTCTTGGGCTTGAACCCATCGCGCTTGATCTCGACCTCTTTCTTCTCGCCCTCGCCGAGCTCGATCAAGACGGGGCTGGCCCCCAGGCTCTCGCTGCCGGCGAACACCTGCGCGTCGATCGGCTCGATGGCGAGCACGATCTGCTTCTTCACCACCTTCGGGACCTCGGGCGGGGGCTCGGGCTTGGGCGGCGGCGGCGGCGCGGCCACCGAGGCCGTGGGCTCGGGCTTGGCCTTGCTGTCCGAGCCGAAGGCGAAGATGCCCACCACGATCGCCACCGCGGTGAGCACCCCGGCCGCGCCGGCGTACAGCGGCCACTTCGAGCGGACCACGCCCAGCTCGAGGGGCGACGCCGGGATTGGCACGGGCATGCCCGCGGCGCCGGTCTTGAAGTAGTCCGCGGGCACGTTGAAGCCGCCCGAGCGGTTCATCATCTCGGGCACGGCCGCAGGAATGGCCCCCGATTTGAGCTTGTCGAGGTCCTCGATCACCTCTTCCATCGACTGGTAGCGTTGCTCGGGCCGCTTCGACAGGCACTTGAGGACGATCGCCTCGAGCCCGGGCGGCACTTCCTGGGGCTGCGGCACCAGCGCGCGGATCGGGACCGGCGCCTTGTACATGTGCTGGGTCAGGATCCCCATGAAGTTGTCGGCGTCGAACGGCACCTTGCCGCTGGCCAGCTCGTACAGAATCACGCCGTACGAGTAGATGTCGCCGCGGTGATCGACCGGCGCGCCCGCGGCCTGCTCGGGGGCCATGTAGTGAGGCGTTCCGAACACGGCACCGGCCCGGGTGAGCCGCCCTTCGGCGCTGGTCGTCACCTTCGCGATGCCGAAGTCCAGGATCTTGACGAAATCTTTCTCACCGCCGCGATTGATCAGCTGAATGTTGTCGGGCTTGAGGTCGCGGTGAACGATGCCCGCGGTGTGAGCTGCGGCCAGCCCCTCGGCCAGCTGCCGCGCGATGGCCACCAGGCGCGGCACCGGCACCGATTTGCCGCCTTCGACGATCTTGGTGAGGGGCTCCCCTTCCAGGAACTCCATCACGAAGTAGGTCGACCCGTCGGGGAGCAGACCGAAGTCGCTGATGTCGATGATGTGCGCGTTGCCGATGGCCGACGCCGAGCGCGCTTCGTTCAGGAAGCGCTCGGTCACCTCTTTGTCGCGCGCCAGATCCGCGCGCAGCACCTTCATCGCGACCTTCTTTCCGATGATGGTGTGGATGCAGCGATAGACGACCCCCATGCCGCCTTCGCCCAAGATCCGCTCGACCTTGTAGCGACCGTCGATGGTGTGGCCGATGTACGGGTCCGCCTTTTCACGGTCGGTCGGGACCCGGGTGACCTGACTGGTCTCGAACTCGAGGTCGACGATCGACGAGCTGACCACCGTGACGAGCTTCAGCGGCGCCGGCTCGATCGCCGGCGGGCTACTGGACGCTTGGGCTACCGAGCCTGGCGCCCGTTTGTCGCTGCCGTCACTCATGTGCGAGGGAGACCCAGAGAAAAGCTACGCGAGGCTCCAATCTTACTCCACTTTTCGTCCCGCGACGGGCGATGCCGGCACTGGTCAGGGGTTCATCCGGCCAGCTACCAGGGTGCCCCGGATCGGCTCCCCGCGGCCAGGCCGGCTAAGCGCGCGGGAATGCGGGGCTAGTTTGAGCTGTCGTCCGGAGCGCACCGTCTGCTACATGGCCGCCAAGATGGGTTTTCCGCTCGAGCTCGCGCTCCGCTACATGCGGTCGAAGAAGCGGGCGTTCGTGTCGGTGGGGACCGTCTTCGCCGTTCTCGGGGTGGCGCTCGGCGTCGCGGCGCTGGCCACCGTGATGAGCGTGACCGGTGGGTTCCGCGCCGAGTTCCGCGAAAAGGTGCTCGGGGTGAACGCCCACGTCCTGATCTTGAAGTACTCGAGCGACTTCCGCGAGTACCGCGAGGTGATGAAGAAGGTGGAAGACGTGCCGGGCATCACCGGCATCGCACCCTTCGTGATCAACCCGATGATGGTCACGCACGGCGAGAAGTCTGCGACCGGCGTCTTGCTGAAGGGCGTGGACCCGGCGCGCATGCCGACGGTGCTCGACCTGCCGCGACACATCGTCGAGGGCAACGTCGAGGGCCTGCGCCTGGCCGACTCGAAACCGCCCGAGCGCCGTCGCAAGAGCCTGTTCGACGACCCGACGATCTCCCCCCCGAAGAAGGGCGCCGGCGACGGAGGTAGAAGTCCGCTGCTGCTCGAGATCGAGAAAGAGATCGCGCTCGCCGACGACGCCGGCCCCGGTGACGCTGGGGCACCCGACGCCAGCACCGCCGGCCGAGAGGGCGGCGCCGACGACGAACCCACGAGCGACGACCAGCTGGACGGCGGAGCGCCGTCGGGCACCATCGAGCCGGATGGCGGCTTCCAGACTGCGCTGCCCGACGAGGACGTGCTCCCGGCCGACGTCGATCCCGATCCGTGCCGCGACCCCGAGAGCGTCAAGCGCCTGCCAGGCATCATCGTTGGCAAGACTCTCAAAGAGAACCTGAAGCTCGAGCTGGGTTCGTGCGTGCAGGTCACGTCACCCACCGTCGGGTATGCCTATTCGCACGGCGCCGTGCTCGCGCCCGTGGCCAAGCAGTTCCGCGTGATCGCGGTGTTCGACGCGGGTTTCGATCAGTACGACTCGAAGCTGGTCTACACCGATCTGTACGAAGCACAGGCGTTCGGGGACTCGGGGGACAGCGTCACCGGCATCGAGATGAAGGTCTCGGACATCGAGCAGGCACGCGAGGTGGCCCGCAAGCTGGACGAGCGGCTGGCCGATGGCATCTACCACACCATGGACTGGGAAGAGCTGAACCACGGGCTCTTCACCGCGCTGCGCATTCAGCAGATCTTGATGAGCCTGGTGCTGGCGCTGATCATCATCGTGGCAGCCTTCACGGTGATCGCGACGCTGATCATGGTGGTGCTCGACAAGAAGAAGGAGATCGCGGTGCTCAAGGCCATGGGCGCGAGCGACGGCGCCTTGCTTCGCGCGTTCTTGTATCAAGGCGCCATCATCGGGCTGATCGGTGCGTCGATCGGGCTCGGGCTCGGCCTGCTCTTCTGCAAGGGGCTCTTGATCTACGGCTTCCCGCTGGACGCCAAGGTGTACTTCATCTCTCGGCTGCCGGTGCAGGTGAAGCCTGTCGAGTTCTCGCTGGTGGGCGTGTTCGCAGTCTTGGTGTGCCTGGCCGCCACGGTCTGGCCCGCGATGTACGCGGCGCGCCTCCGGCCGGCCGAGGCCTTCCGCGAACAGCAGTGACCTTCAGAGGCTGGGCGCGCCGCCCCGGACCGACGGCGGCGGCATCTGCGCGCGGCGAATCAGCCCAAGCACGCGGGCGGCCAGCTCCGGCGCGCGGAACGGCTTGCTGACGAAGTCGTCGGCGCCGGCCGAGAACGCCTCGACGATGTCGGTGGTCGAAGAGTGGGCCGTCAGAAACAGCACCGGCAGCCGGCCCAGGCGCGGCTCGCGGCGCAGGCGCCGGCAGAACTCGACCCCGCTCATGCCGGGCAGGTTCCAGTCGAGCACCATCAAGTCGGGCCGCGACTGGCGCAACAGGTCGAATGCTTCTTCCGCGCTGCCCACGGCGTTGGTCTGGAAGCCCGAAGCCTTCAGCATGGCGCAGACCACGTTCTGAAGATCGGCGTCGTCGTCCACGATCAACACGCTGGCATCGGACGGCGCCCTGACCTCGAAGGCCGGAAGCGGCATGCTGGGTGGCGGAATGGTGGGTGGGTCTTCCGAGTTGGCGAACTGCCAGAGCCGCGACCAGTCGCGATCAGTGAACGCCAGCCTCAGGCCGTCGCCGCGATCGACGACGCACGCCGCGACGGCGGTCGCTTCGTCACCCACGGTGAACGTCGCCAGCACCCACTCGCCGTCCTTCAGGCCATCGGTGCACGGCAGCTCCAGCTCTTGCTCGTCTCCGCCTGCTTCCATCTGCAGCGCCAGAGCCTGATAGCTGTCGGATTGGAGAATGATGCCCCTCACGGCCGCGGGAGCCTAGCGCGCCCTCCCCATTCGGACCAGCTCTCGGCACTGGGGAGAGCGGCACGCCCTCAGCGGCGCACGCGCCAGACCCCGAGCGCGAGGTACCCGCCAGCGAGCAAGAGCAATGCCAACGTTGCCGACCACTGGGGCATGGCCCAGACCGGCTCGCCGCCGAGCAGGTTTCTCACGTGCCCCCGCGGCCAGAACATGGCCGACAAGCCCGCGCTGGCGCCGGCGACGAAGTCGACGAAGAGCGCGACCATGCGGCCACCGCCCGAGCGACCGACGGTGGAGGCGAGGCAGAACCAAGCGGCGTAGCTGGCACCCGCCAGCGCCCCTATCCACGAGCTGGTGACCAGATCACGCACGAGCGCGGGGTCTGCCGGGGCGCGCACCACGAGCACGGCGACTGCCGCCACCAGGGCCCCGGACATTGCCAGCACCAACGAGAGCGCCAGGCCGACGCCCAGCGCGATCTCGCGTCGGTTGCCGCCATGGCGTGCCGGCTCGGCCAGGGCTGCCTCGAAGTGCGCGCCGCCCAGCGCGCGGGCAACGGTGCCATGAGCGAGGAGCGGCAGCGCCAGACCGAGCGCAATGCCCGAAAGGGCGCGGTCGGCCGCGAGGTTCGAGCCGGTGCGGCGGAGCAGGAGAGCCACCACGAACACCGCGCCGATGGCGAAGACCACCCCGAGCACGCTCGAGACCGATGCGAGCCGGTGCCGCACCAGCTTCATGCCGATGGCCACCCCGGTCACGAGCCCGAGCCTCCGCGTGGCGCCGCAGCTCGGTAGGCGTTGTCGTATGCAGCGCGCCACAAGCCTTCGGTGGCGGCCCGCACCTCTTCCAAGGCCGGCAACGCCGCTTCGATCGATACCAGCCGGGCACCGACTGCGCGCGCTTGCCGAAGCACCGCCATCGACAGCCGGTCGGCATCGGGGCCGCGCACGCAGATGGCGTCGGAGCTGCGCTCGCCATCGAAATCCAGCGAAGACACTGCGGGATCGTGGGCAAGGGCTTTCACCAGATCGCGGGCGCCACTGCTGCGCACACGCAGCGTGACCGGGGCCCCCGGGCTGAGCTCGGTGGCCAGGGGCGCGCCCGGCCGACGCACGAACCGACCCCGATCGAGCAGCACGACCGAGCCGCCGAGCGCCGAGGCGTCCCGCGGGCTGGAGGTGAGCGCCAGGACCGGCACGCCCGCCGTGGCGCGCTCGGCAAGCTCGCGGCAGATCGCCTCGCCGCCCAGCCCCAGGGGCTCGTGGACGATCAGCCCGAGCGGATCACGGATGGAAAGGGCGAGCGCCCACGCCAGGCGGCGGCAAAGTCCACGATCGAGCTTGGCAGGACAAACGGCCGCCAGGGCGGCCAGGCCGTGGCGCTCCAAGATCCCCAGCGGATCTTCGACCTGCCGGCGCAGGGCCAGCACCTGCCGCACGAAGTCGACCACGCTCCCGGCCTGCGGGGCGCTCTCGTCGGCCAGCACCAGCCCAAGCCGCGCACGCGTCGCGGGAGATCGGGCAGGGTCGAGGCCACCGACCAGCACACTGCCCCGCCGCGGGGCGACCACGCCACCCACCACCGGCGGCAGATCCGCGGTGCCGTCGGCGGGCGTGCCGAGCACCACCGTGAGCCCGGCAGGGATCGACAAGGTCGCGCCGGTGAGCGCGCCGCAGACCACCCCCTGAAGCTCGATGCCAGTCACCGGAGGTGTGCTCCGATGCCCGCGAGCTCGCCCGCGACGAAGCCGACCAGAGCCGGCACACTGGGGAGTCGAGGAAACAGCTCTCGCAAGAGGTGGGGCACCACCACCAGCGCCACGAGCGCGCTGCGCGGGCGGCGCGGGCCCAGCCCCCGCGCGATCCTCACCAGCAGCACCATCAGGGCGGCGACTACCGCGACGTAGCCGACGACACCAACCACCAGCAGCAGGCGCGATAGTGCAACGTGCCAGCTGCGTGCGAGCGAGAGCGCGGCCACGGCGAGCAGCGTGGAGGGAATACCCATCACGCGCACGGCACGCCGGCCCACGGCGAAGAGCTGGGCACGATCGATTGCCCGGTGCGAGAACCCACGGGTGAACGCCAGCGCGCGCGTCGCGCCGTCGTCCGCCGCACTGCTCGCGGCCGAGACCGCCAGCAGCGACCCCACCAGCCAGGTGAGCCAGCTCAAGGCGCTGATCACCACCTTGTCCGAGGCGTCGCCGGTGACCGCGCGGGCACCGAAGGGCAACGCAACCAGGTAGCCAAGGGTCACCGCCCAGGCCGCCACCTTTCCCAGCTGGGCACCAGGTCGGGCCTTCAGGCACTCGTCGAAGAAGCGCACGAGCGGGAGAAACCGCTGCCGCCGGGGGGCAACCACGAGAGCCTGGGGAGCCGCGCTGACCACGGTGGGCGAAGCATAGTCGAACTGGAGCGGGCGCCCATCAATGCTGCGGCAGATTGCGCGACGAGCCGGGCGCCAGTGCTTCGGCGCGGGCAACCCAGGACTTTGCGCCCGGGTCGCCGAGCTGGGTCAGCGCGGCAGCCATGGTGTAGACCGAGACGGGATCGTGCGGGTCCAGGGCGAGAGCACGCTCGGCTGCGCCGACCGCGTGGCGTGCACGGCCGCGCGCCAGCTCGGCGGTGGCGAGCCACCCCAGGGCCGCCACGGCCATGTCGTCGCGCGAGCGGGCAATTGGAGTGAGTAGCGCCACCGCACCGGCAACGTCACCGTTGCGCAGCAAGCGGCGAGCCGTGAGGATCGTGATCGGTGCAGACTCGGGGAAGCGCTTGGCGGCGTCCTTCACCAAAACGTCCGCTTCTGCGTGACGCCCCAGCTGCAAGAGGCTCTCTGCCAAACCGATGAACCCGGCCGGGTCGCGTGGCGAGACCTCGGTCAGACGCTTGAACTGGACGCGCGCGTGCTCGTAACGCCCCGCCTCGAACAGCAACCGGGCAAGGTTGCTTCGTGCGGGCGCAAAGCCGGGGTCGACCGCGAGGGCTTCACCATAGTGCTTCGCCGCCACGTCGGGGCGGCGCTCGCGCTCCGAGAGCACGCCCAGACCATGGTGGGGCTGCGCGACGTCGGCGTTGAGGCGTCGCGCTCGGGTGAGCAGCTGGCGGGCGCGTCCGAAGTTGCCACGCTGCAACTCGACCAGCCCCTGGTTGACCAGCGCCTCGACGAAGCGCGGGTTGTATTCGAGAGCCAGGGCGAAGCGGGCGTCCGCGGTCTCCAGGTCGCCCTGCTCGAGGGCCTCGACTCCAGAACGGTTCAGCTCGATGGCCTTGGGCGGCAGTGGAGCGGCGCCCTTGCAGCCGATGAGGGTGGCAAGCAGCAGCCCAAGGACCCAGACGAGCGAGGCGCGCATTTGCACCCCCCATCGGCGCCCGGGCATCGCGAGTTTCCGTTTTTTTTTCGACCCGGGGGTAAATCCCGAAATTCAGCGGAAAAGGCCCGGCCAGTCGCCACGAAATCCGGTTGCGCAGGGCCGCCGGTCCGTAGATGCTTCGTCCCCCATGGCGGACGACCAGGACCGCAAGAGCCCTGAAGACGAGGCCGACGAGGCCGACGACGAACAAGAAGAGGCGACTGCCGCGACGCGTGCTCGTGCGGACGAGGACGACGACGACGAGGACAACGACGACGAGGAACCCCCGCCAGCTCCGAAGAAGAAGGCCGCGTCTGCCAGCAGCGAGCGCGAGGCCGAGCCGAAGCGCCGCCGCCGGCCCGAGGCACTGAAGCCGGTCATCCCGCCCGAGCGCGAGATCGCAGCCCCGAGCCGCCAGACCCTGGTGATGCTGGGGGTGATGGCCGGGGCCACGCTGCTGATGTGGGGGTCGGCGCGCTTCGCGTGCAACGCACACCCCGCGCAGACCCGCAAACCGCGCGAAGTGACCACCGCCGAGCTGTCTCGCGATCCGAAGGGCGCAGCCCTCGAGCTTCAGCAGCGCTGGAACTCGTACGACTTCAAGGGCGCCCTCGAGCTTGCCAAGGGTGGCATCGCCGACGAGCTGCAGAAGGCCCAGGGCGACTGCGAGAAGGACAGCGCCGGCTGCGAGTCGAAGAAGAAGTCGGTCGACGGTCAGGTTCTGGCGACGGCCGCGCTGCTGTCGCGGGGCCCTGGCAGTGCCAAGGTTCGCGTGGTGTCGCGCGGTGGCGCGGGTGGCAACCAGACGGTGGTCTACACGCTGGAGCAAGAGGGCGCCGCGTGGAAGGTCAGCGGCCGTGGCGCGGAGGAGCCGGCTCCGGTGAAGTCCGCCGAGCCGGCTCCCCTGCCCGCCCCTTCGGGGTCGGCGGCCCCGCCGCCGAGCGCGGCCCCCAAGCCCAGCGCAGGCCCCTGATCACCGGCGCCCGGCGCCGACCTCGCTGAGCCACCGCTCCACTGAGTCGGGCGAAGGCGCACCCGTCGCCACCTGGCGGACAATGCCCTCAGCGTCGATCAGCACGAAGGTCGGCAGCAGGCTGACCCGATAGTTTCGCGCGAACGACCCGTCGTCGTGCGCGACGTCGTAGGGGATGTGCCAGTCTTTCGCGAGCGCGCGGGCCACGTTCGGGTCGTCGTCCACGCTGACGGCAAGGAACCGTACCTCGCGCTGACGAGGGGCCTGGGCGGCAGCGGCCAAGACCGGCGCAGCTCGGCGGCACACCCCACACCAGCTGGCAACGACCTCGATCAGCGCGGGGCGGCCGCGCAGATCCGCCAAGGAAACACGCTCACTCGAGCCGGCGACCACGACCAGGGAGAAGTCTTTGGCGGGCGCGCCGGACTCGGGCCCCGATGAGCGCCGGCCGAACCAGTAGAAGGCCAGCCCGAGAGCGACGAGCGCGATCAAGAGCCTCAGCGAACCGGTGTGCTGCTTCGGATCGCGCTCTGCGCTCACGGAGCGAGCCACTTGCGACCCACCGCCCAGCCCACGACCACGAACGCCAGCACGGTAGACCCGTGGGCCAGCCACAAGTGCCACGCCTCGTGCGACGGACACGCGACGCCAATGCCCGCCGCCGCCGCAAGCCCCCCGCACAGACCCGCCAGCGCGCCCGACAGGCCGGGCGTGAGCGGGTCGGTTCGACGCCACACCAGCAGCGTGCCGCCCGCGGCCGCCGCGCCGAACATCAGCGTGAACAGCCCGCAGGTCGGAGCATGGGTGTCTTCGACCAGAAAGCGCGACAAGGGCAGCGTGCTGTGGGCCGAAAGGGCCAGATAGACGAAGAACACCAGGGGAAGGCCCAGCGCCAACGCCCACCTGAGCTCGCGCGAGCCGCGCCTGCCCGGGGGCCTGGCCAAGCCGGCCAGCAGCACCGCCAGGTGGACGACGCCCCAACCGGCCGCACCCAAGAGCGCGGCGCGCAGCGTGGCGGCCTCTTGCTTCTGCATCAGCCCCAGCGCGATCAGCGCCGCCACCACGGCACCCGACACCACCACCGAGAGCAGCGCACGTTGCCAGGCCAAGAGCCCGCGGCCCTTCTCGAGGTCGCGACTGCATGCCTGCTGGATGCTTGCCGACACCTTCGCGCTGGGCGGCGCGGGGTCGCTCCAGTCGAGCTCGGGTAGGGGTTCTTCGTGGGAGGTCATCGGCGTTTGAATTGCTCCAGGCGCTCACGGAGCTGCAGGTAGCCGCGGTGCACGCGCAACTTCAGGGCCGTGGGGGTGGCCCCGAGTATTTCTGAGGCCTCTGCCAGCGAGAGGCCAGTGATCTTCGTCAGCAAGATGGCTTCGCGGTAGGCTTCGGGCAGCGAGTCGAGCGCGCTCTCGAGGGCTTCGGCCACGTCAGTCGACAGGTCGTCGGACTCACGCTTGGGCTCGGGCAGGGTGCCGTCGGCGCTCAGATCTTCCGTGCGGACTTTGGCCGAACGCCGCTCGTCGAGGAACGAGCGGCGCGCGATGGCGATGAACCAGGGCAGAACGGGCGCACCGCGCAGGTAGCTGCCGCGAGCGCGGTGCACCTTGGCATAGGTCACCTGAAGCAGATCTTCGGCGCGCTCGCGGTTGCGTGTCAGCCGCAAGAGGTAGCCGAACAGCTTGGGGGACGAGCGTTGATAGAGCGCCTCGAAGGCCGCCCGGTCGCCGTCGACGTAGCGCTCCATCAGCTCTTCGAGCGTGGCCGCCGCGAGCGAGGTGTCGGTCACGAGTGGGCCCACCCCGAGCCAGGCGCCCGAGAGGCTGGCGTCACCCGAAGCGGACATCTCGACCGTATACGGCCACACGCACGAATACGCCGGGGGTGCGCCCGGGGTTTCGAGGCGCCCGACCCGAACGGCCCGCACCACGGCACGTTGCGGGAAACTCGGCTCAAATCAGGGTCTTGAGGTCCAGCATCTCTTCGATGTCGGGCATGATCACCAGCTCGACGCGGCGGTTGGCCTGGCGGCCCTGATCGGTGCCGTTGTCCGAGACGGCGTCCGTCTCGCCGTAGCCGGCGGCGTGGAGGCGACTGGTGTCCAGGCCGCCGCCGCCGCCCTTCGCGTCGGTGGAACCGACCAGATAGAGCAGCACGCGCCGTGCACGCATCACCGACAGGCCCCAGTTGTCACCGAACTGCCCGCCCTTGAGCGGCTTGTTGTCGGTGTGGCCAGCCACCTGGAAGAACCGCTTCTTGAGCTGGTCGTCACCGCGGATCACGTCCGCCACGGCGTCGAGCACCTTCTTGCCCTCGTCCTTCAGGTCGTCTTTACCCGACTCGAACAGCACGTCGCCGGGCAGGCGAATCACCATCCGGTTGCGCCGCACCTCGACCTTGAGGCCCAGGTTGGTCAGCTTCTTCAGCCGGTCGCGCAAGAGCTCGAAACGCTGCTTGATGCGCTCGAGCTGATCGGCACGAGCCTTGTACTCGGCCAGCGCCTTGTTCAGCTCGGCCAGGTTCGCGGCCAGCTGGTCCTTCTCGCTGCCGGTCTTCTGCAGGGCCTGGTTCAGCTGGTCCATGTCCACGCCCATGCGCTTGAGCTGATCAGTCAGATCCGAAACGCGCTTCTTGGTCTTCTCGAGCTCGTCGCGCGTCTTCTGGTGAGCGCCCTTCTCGCCTTGGTACTGCTTGTCGAGCTGGCCGTACTTGGCGAGCTGGGCCTGCCATTCGTCTTCGGAATAGCCGCAGCCCCATGCGGCAACCAAGAGCAGAGAAGATGCAACCAATTGCTTCGCGATCACGAGAACCTCCGGGTGGTCGGCGCCGAAATTCCAGCCGCGCACCTCGGGCGTCAACTGGGCCGCCGAGAGCGCGAGAAAACCCCTGCTAGTAGCACTTGCCCGGGTCGTAGTCGGGCTGGCATTCGCACTCGCACAGCGCCCGCTCGCCCGGAGTGCCGTCACTGCAGTCCGGGGTGACCTCGAGCTCGACCGAGCCCGATCGGGACCCCGCGATCTCGAGCAGCAGCCGGAGCGAACGCCCGAACAAGTGAGGCGGCGCCTCGAGCGGGCACACCGGCACGTGGACCACCGCGCCGCGAGAGTCGAGCTCGGGCTCGAGGGCGCTGGGGTCGCTGGGTGAGACCATCAGCGCGCCGCCGGCCCGCTCCGCGAACAAAAGCGCTCCGGTGCCGGGGTCGAAGATCTGCAGGCCCACGCTCATCTCGGTGGGTTCGAGACCGCGCACCCGGGCACTGACGAAGGCGCGGTGCCCGCCCTGCGGGGCCATGCGCAGGGGCAGCGACCCGCCACCCTCCAGCAGGCGGATCGGCTCCTCGAACGAATGGTACCACCCGGCGCGCACCTCGACGCCCGCGTCGACGGGCTCTCCCCCGCTCGCGGCGTCGGGCGCTTGCGGCCCGCACGCGCAGACCGCAAGGCAGACTGCGATGCACGCCGCGCGGGACACGGCCCGAACGTACCCCTCAATGCGGGGCGCCGCACTTCGCGAAGACGTAGCCTGGCTCGCACTCGCAAACGCAGCGCAAATAGCGCGAGCCTTGCATGCAGGTGGGCACCACCGCGATCGTCGCCTCGCCGGTGAAGCGCGGGTCGTCCATGCGAAGCGCCAGCTTCCACGGCAGGCCGTGCACCATGCGCGTGCCATAATTCGGACACGCGACCAGATGAAGGAAGTCTGCAGAGTCGTCGGGGCCCGGCTGGACCCCTTCGGCCCCGCCCGGTGCTGCCTGGAGGCGCACCTTCCGAGCATTGCTCACCAGCACCTCGCCCGTGGTGGGATCGATCAGCTCGGCGACCATTCCCACCGGCCCCGGCAGCGGGCCGATCACTCGCGCGCCGACGAAGGCTGCGTAGCCGCCCTGGGACGCGAGGCGCACCGGAAGCACGGCGCCGGCGGAGAGCAACTGCATGGGCTCACCCTCGAACGTGAAGTAGCCGGGGCGAAGCTCCACCGCCACGGGCATGGGCGGGCCGCTGTCAGCGCTCACCGGCGACAAGCTCACGCTGGGATCGGAGCAAGCCACGGCGAACCCAGGGACGAGCGCGCCCAGGCGACGTGCGACCGCCCGCACGCGAGCCCACCCAGACTGCGACCGCGCCATCGGCAAGAACCCGCACGCCCCCATCAGCGCCCCGGCTTGAACTCGTCCGAGCGAAGCCCGTAGCGCTTGAGCAGGCGATGCAAGGTCTCGCGCTCCATGCCCGCGCGCTCGGCCGCATGGGTCACGCTGCCCTTGAACTCGCGCATCAAGGCGATCAGGTATTCGCGCGAGACCCGGTCCCTGGCGATGTCGATTACCTCACGGTAGGTCAGCCGACCGAGGTCGGAGGCCAGCCGCGGTCGCGCTTGGGATGCGACCTCTTCCGGAAGCGCTTCGAGCGGGATGCGCGGTCCATCGACCACCGCCAAGGCGCGCTCGACAGCGTTCTCCAGCTCGCGGACGTTGCCCGGCCAGTCGTACCGCACCAACGCCGAGAGCGACTCTGGGCTGAACCCTTCCACGTGGCCGCCGTACCGCCCGCGGTGCCGGTCCAGGAAGTGGGCGGCGAGCACGGGGATGTCTTCGCGCCGCTCACGCAGGGCCGGCAGCCGCACCGGGAACACGTTCAATCGGTAGAACAGATCCTCGCGAAAGCGACCGCCCGAAACGGCGGCCTTCAGGTCCACGTTGGTGGCGGCGACGACGCGCGCGCTGACCCGACGCTCCTGCGACTCGCCTACACGGCGGATCGTGTGCTCTTGAAGCACACGCGTGAGCTTGACCTGCATCGGCAGAGGAAGCTCACCCACTTCGTCCAAGAGCAGCGTCCCCGCGTCGCCCTCTTCGAACAGACCGCGCCGATCGGCCACCGCGCCGGTGAACGCTCCGCGCACGTGGCCGAACAGCTCGCTCTCGATCAGGTTCTCCGGGATGGCGCCGCAATTCACTGCGACGAACCGCCCGCTTCGGCCTGAGCTTGCGGCGTGAATGGCGCGGGCAGCGAGCTCTTTCCCAGTGCCGCTCTCGCCGGTGATGAGCACCGTTGCGTCGCTGCTCGCGGCGCGCCCGAGCAGCTCGAAGAGCTGCTGCATCGCCGCGCTCTTGCCCACGAGTCGATCGAACTGGCTGATGTTGCCGACGACGGCGCTCAGGTCACGGGCCTGCTCGCGCAGCCGCTTTCGCTCGGCCGCGCGCTCGATGGTAATCAAGGCTTCGTCGGGATCGAACGGCTTGGTCAGGTAGTCGTACGCGCCCTCCTTCATCGCCTCGACCGCCTTCTCTACCGAGCCAAAGGCGGTCATCAACACCACCTCGACCTCTGGCTTCACCCGCTTGACCTCGCGCAGCACGGTGAAACCGTCGGCGCCCGGCATGCGGATGTCGGACACGATCACATCGAAGTCGTCGTTCAGCGCCAACGCCAACCCGCGCTGCCCATCGGTGGCGGTCGCCACTTCGAATCTGTCTGACAGAATGCGGCCGAACAGCCCCAAGATGCTGTCCTTGTCGTCGACCACGAGCACCCGGGGCTTTCTCATGCGCCGGCCTCCAACGAACGTGAAGCGACCGGCAATTCGACGCGAACGCGGGTGCCGTCTTCCAGCGCCGAATCGATGGCGATGGCGCCCCCGTGAGCGTGCACGATGGCTTGCGAGATCGCCAGACCGAGGCCCGTGCCGCGAGGCTTGGTGGTGAAGAACGGGTCGAAAGCGTGCTCGCGCGCCGCGCCATCCATGCCCGTGCCGGTGTCCTTGACCTCCAGGCACACCGTGCTCTGGTTACCCGCGACGTGGACCTCGACGCGCTCGCTGCCGGCCTCGAGCGCGTTATTGAGCAAGTTGGCCACGACTTCGCGCAACTGTACGGGGTCGCCCCGCACCAGAGGCGCACCGCTGCACTCGACCTGGATGCCCTGGGTGACGGCTCCGGACTCGCCCAAGCGGTCGACTGACTCCTTGACGAGCTCGAACAGGTTCAGCGGCGTGCGCTCGAATTGGGGCGGGCGCGCCAGATCGAGCAACTCGCGCACGATGCGCTGGCACTGGTGGGCCTCGTCCTCCACGATGCGGAGCTCGTCCCCGGCGAGGCGGGTCAGGTCGGCGTTCCTGCGCATGAGCTTCAGGTAGCCGAGGATCACGCCGAGCGGATTGTTGATCTCGTGGGCCACCCCGGCGGCGATCTGGCCCACCGTCGCGAGCTTCTGCGAACGCACTGCCGCGTCCTGATGACTGCGGAGGTCCGCGGCCATCTGGTTGAACGCGTCGGCCAGATCGCTGAATTCGTCGTCCCCCTCCAGACGGATACGGGTCGACAGATCGCCCTTCGCAATGCTGGTGGCTCCAGCCCCGAGCCGTTCCAGGCGGCCGCGAATCGAGCGAACCATCACGAAGCCGAGGACTCCGGCCACGCCAATCGCCAGCACGAAGCAGCCGATGAACGCCCAGCGCGCCCGCTCACGCATGCTCCGCTCACGCTCGCGCGCCTCCATGCTGAAGCGTTCGAGCTCGCGATTCAACCCTTCGCTCTTCGCCACCACGGTACCGACCAGGCGCTCGGTCGCTTCGTGTCCGCGGCGCACGGCTTCCCTGTCGTTGGCGTCGACGCCGGGGATCACGCGGGCCTTGAAGGCTTCGTCCACCTCGGCGACCAAGCGGGCAATCTCCAGCGTTCGCTGGCGATGCGCCTCACCGCGAGCCATTTCGTGAAGCTGCCGCGTGGCGCTGCGCGTGCTCTTGGCGGCGTCCTCGTAGTGCCCGAGATGCGATCGATCCCAGTTGATGATGGTGTGGGCCTGGTGGATGTACTGCTCGCGAATCGCCGCGGCTACAGCATGACCCGCGTGCTTCGCGTCCTCGAGCCCGGCCACTTCCGCTTCGGCGGCGCCCAGGCGGTCGAACGTCGAGAGCGCGATCCAAAGTGCGGCACCGAACAGCGCGAGCACGGCGAAGAACGCGGCGGACAGCCGCGCAGAAGTTCCGCTCAGCGTGCCTCGAGCTCGACTCATCGCCTCATCAGCTCCCGGGTGCAACGCGCGTGCCGGGCATCGCAGTGGCGAGTCGCGATTGCCCGACGCGGGCGCGTGACCTCGTTGATCACCATGTGACCGAGTTTGTCACATCCGACAACCCAAGTGATCGGCGTCAGGTGCGTGCGTGCGAACCGTGGCGAAACGGTTAGCGATTGGCTATCCCATCCGCGGAGGCAGTCATGCGAAAGATCCCCGTGTCGTGCATTTTCGTGGTCGCGTTGTCGTCGGCGGCTTGTGGCGGAGGGAGCGACGAAACCCCGACCACCCAGTCCAAGAAGGACCGTGTGTTCGTGGCGGACGAGGACAGCGGAAGCATCTCGGTCGTCGAAGAAGGCACGAACGCGGTCCTGAAGACCATCGCGCTCCCGACGACCCCGGACATGTTCATGCCCCACAACGTCCAGGTCGCACCCGACGGCAAGAGCGTCTGGGTGGCCGCCGGGGCGATGACCAAAGGCGGGGTAGAGAAAGCCTTCGTGATCGATCCTGCCACCGGAGAGATCACCGCCGACATCGAGCTCGGCAATGAGCTCCATGTCGCCCACGTCGTGCTCGATCCCACGTCGTCCAAAGCGTACGTCAGCGCGAACGAGGGTAACGCCGTAGTCGAGATCGACGCCAAGACCAAGACCGTGGTTCGGACCATCGATCTGGGCGCCGATCGCGGGCCCCACGGAATGCGTTTCTGTCGCGGCAACCTCTGGATCGCGAACATGACCGGCAAGACCCTGGCGCAGCTCGATCCCGCGTCGGGCAGCGTGACCGAGATTGACGTCGGCGGCGTCGCCGTTCAAACGGCCTGCGCACCGAACGGCAAGTACGTCTTCGTCTCGCTCTACGACACCAAAGAGGTCGTCCGCTACGAGATCGAAACCAAGAAGTTGACGCGCGTGGCGCTGCCGGCAGAGGCGCAGGGTCCGGTCCAGCTCTATCCGTCGGCGGACTCCAAGACGCTGTGGGTTTGTGACCAGGGCATTCTGCTCGGGCGACCGGCGTCGAACCTGCTCTACGCGGTGGACGTCGAGGCGCTGCAAGTCACCGGCAAGGTCGAAGTCGGTCAGGGCGCTCACGGCGTCGTGCTCAGCGACGACGGGGCGTTGGCTTATGTGACCAACCTCGCGGCCAATACGGTCTCGGTGGTCGACACGGCGAAGCTGGAGAGCGTCGCGACCATCGACGTCGGCACGAAGCCCAACGGGATCTCACACTGGCACGTGAGCGGCGGCATGCCCTGATCCCCCGGCACGGCTTCGGTACGATGGTTGCTTGCAAGCCGGCGAGTCGCGGGTGCATCGCGCGGACAGGAGATCAGATCGTGTCGAACCGAATCGAATGCGCATTCCTTGCCGTGCTGGTGCTCTCCACCGCCTGCGGTGGCGAGAGCTCGGAAACTTCGGGAACGGGGGGAGCCCCCGGAGCTGGAGCCACTTCGGGCTCGGGGGGAAGCGCCGGGACCGGGATGGGCGGCGCGGAGGCTGGTGCGGGAAAGGTCGGAGATCCCTGCACGAGCCCCGCACAGTGCCCCGGCGGAGGCTCGGGGACGACGGTGTGCGTGTCCGCGTGGCCCGCAGGCTACTGTGCGGTCTCCGACTGCACGCAGCACGGCCACGACTGCCCAAACGACCCGGGGCTCGGCGGCACCGCGACCACGGGTGGGAAGTGCGTGCTCGCGCCGACGGCCACGTGCCTGGCGCTCTGCGCGAGCGACGTCGACTGCCGCGACGGCTACGAGTGTGTTCCGAAGCCCGACGCGGCCGGGCACGCCACAGCGAACGTGTGCTTCCCGAAAGCGGCGAGCTCCGGCAGCGGGGGCATGGGCAGCGGTGGCGGAGGGATGATGGACGGCGGCATGTAGGCTCCGCCTCGGAGCTGTCGGTGACGGCATGCGCGCGCGCGGCGGCGCGCGGTCACGGCGATCCCGACATCTCGTTGGAGTACGGTGAAAACGCCGATCCCTTCTTGCAGCGGAGCCGGTAGGTGTAGGTCTCGGCAGGATCGGTTGCGGTGGCGTCCATCTCGTTGTCCACGCTGCCCGGAACCGAGAACGCCGCCGCAAACGCGAGCGCGCTGGTCTTGCGCTCGCCTTCGAACGAATCGCAGTCGTGCTGGTGGGTCGTCCACTTCAAGTGGAGCGCGCCGGTCATCGGGGTGATCGCCGTGAGCTCGGGCGCCGCGGGCGCCGAGCTGGACGCGTCGTGGGAGTCGTCGGAGCTGCAAGCCGCCGAAACAAGAAGTGCGAATGCGCACGCGGTGAATTCAAAGCACCAACGCGCGCTGTGACCAGTCGGGTCACGACTCAGAAGACTAAAGCCAATTGGGTCACTCACGCTCCACCCACTTTCTGATGTTATCTGCGACTTCCGTAGCCGCCGGGCCAGCGCCAGTGCAAACCGTGGGCCGGGCACACGGCTTGCTAGGGATTCTAGGTCGCGTGCCGTATTCACACCATCTTCTCGTGCATCTTCCGATCGCGCTCACGCTCGCCGCGGCGGTAGTCTCTGTGGTAGCGCTGCGCGGCGGCGAGCGCTGGTCCTGGCTTGCACGGCTGACCACCGCCTCCGCCGCAGTGGTCGCGATCTTGACGGCAGCTACGGGGATGCTCTCGGCCGGGCACGTGATCGACATGGGGGGCGACCCGGCACAGATCGCGAGGCATCGGAACCTCGCTCTGGGCTCGACCGCGCTGATGCTGCTCGCCTGCGGGGCGGTCTGGTTCGGCGCGCGGCGGCGCGTGCTCGGCGTGCTCGCGGTCGGGGTCGCGGCCGCCGCGACCACCGTCGCCGCTCACTTCGGTGCCGACATGCTCCACCCGGGCCTGTCCCCGTGGTCCGCCGATCCCCACCACCACGGGCCCTTCTCGGCGCCGAAACACGATCACGCGGCGGCGACGGCGCCCACTCGCACGCCGGAACCGAGCGCGGAGCCCTCTGCAGCAGCGGCAAGGCCACAGCCGGCGGCGAGCGAAACGCCCCCAGCGGCAGCGCCGGCAAAGGCACCCGCGCACGATCACTCCACTCACCCGCACTGAACGAACATCGAGAACGAGGCAGGTATGCGGATTCTGGGATTCCAAAGGTTCACGCTGCTGGCGCTGGGCGGGTTGCTGCTCGCCGCCTGCAACAACCCGAGCGGCAATTCGCCCTCACACCAGGGGCACGCCAGCGCCGCGAGCCCCGGGAGCCCCGCGAGCGCCGCGAGCCCCGCAAGCCCTGCAAGCGCGACCCGGTACGTCTGCCCGATGCACCCGGAGGTGACCGACACCAAGGCGTCGGACTGTCCGAAGTGCGGGATGAAGCTGGTGCCGGTCAGCGCAGACGGTGGACCCGGGAAGTGATGCGTGACAGGCTCGGCGCCGGTGCGGGGGAGCGTCATGCTGGTGGCGCGCTTTCTGCACGAGCCGAGCTGGGGACTCGTCTTGGACCACGCGCGACCTTCAATCTGCCGCTTCGTAAGTCCACGAGTGGCTCGCCTGTCCGCTTTGGTGGCGGCGACGCTCGGCGTTGCGGCGTGCGTGCCGAGCCGGTCGGCTGCTGAGCCGGAGCCACCGGCGGTCGGCGCCGCCGATCTGGCGGAGCCCGCTCGACCCAGGCGACCGCCGGAGCCTCTTGTCGAGTCGGGCACCGAAGCTGCGGCTCGGGCGGAAGGTCCCGCCCCGGCAGCGCTTTCGGCAAGTCGGAGCGTGCTGTCGCGCACGGCGCTGATCCGCGCCGTGGTTCGGCGAAACCCCGAGGTGGATGCGCGCCGGCAGGCATTGCGCGCGGCGCGGGCCCGGCGGTCGCAGGTCTCCGCGCTCGATGATCCGGAAGTGGCCTATGGCTTCGCGCCCATGACCATCGGCAGCGGCTCGTTTGGTCAGACCGTGCAGGTCAGCCAGCGGCTCCCTTGGCCCGGCAAGCGCGCAAGCCTGGGCGCCAGCGCCGAGGCGGAGAGCGAGGCCGCCCGCGACGACGTTCGCGTGACCGAGCTCGATTTGGCGCTCGAGGCCTCGCTGTCGTTCGACGACTACTACCTGGTCCACCGCTCGCTCGAGGTGAACGACTACCACCAGCACCTGTTACGCGAGCTGAAGTCCGCCGCCGAAGTCCAGCTCTCGACGGGCCGGGCATCGCTCCAGGACCCGTTGCAGGCAGAGGTCGAGCTGTCACGCCTGGTGCAGCAAAGCGCGACACTGCACGCCGAACGCACATCCATCGCAGCCGTGCTGAACGGCCTTCTGCACCGTGCTCCGACCGAGGCCCTGCCGCCGCCGGATGTCTCGTCGAGCCCGGATCTGGAACCGCCTGCCTCCGAACCGGAGCTCTGGCGCATCGCGCTCTCTTCGAGCCCGGAGCTGCGCGGTTTGCGGGCGCGAGAGCGCGCGGCAGAGTCGCTCGCCCAGTATGCCGAGCGCGAGTACTACCCGGATTTCACCCTGATGGCGTCGTACAACACGATGGTCATGCCGGATGCGCGGCTGATGCTGGGCATCGCCGCGCCGATTCCCCTTCAGCGCGGGCGGCGCGGAGGAATGCTCGAGGAGGCGGGCGCCCGCAGCGCCGAAGCGCGCGCTCAGGCCGCGAGGGAAGTGGACCGTATCCGCGTTCGGGTGAGCGTCGCGCGCCAGCAAGTGCTGGAGACCATCCGCGTCGTCAAGATCATCGAACAGCGGGTGGTCCCGGCCGCCAAGGCGCAGGTGGCGGCCGCGCGAGTCGATTTCGCCCCAGGCCGCACCAGCTTCCTCGCGGTGGTGGAGGGTGAGAAGAACCTGCGCGACGTCGAGCTTTCGCTTCACTCTGCCGTCGCCGAGCTCGGGAGGCGCCGCGCCAGACTGGACCGGGCGCTGGGACGCCTGCCGTTCGTCGCCAATTCCGCGGAGGTACGATGAGCAGCGAGCCCGCGCCGCCGCCGGACCCCGGCTCGCCGGATCTCGCCACGCTCGAGGCCCCCCCCGCGAGCCCCGAGCCGTCGCCTCCGCCCGAGCCGCCGTCGCCCGCCGTGCGGCGCGAGCCGGGAAGATTCGGCTGGCTCGCGCTGCTCCTCACGGCTGTCGTCGCGGCTGCAGCGGCCGGCGGCGGCGGATATCTGATCGCGTCGCGAACCAGAGTCCCAGGCGCAGCCGGCGACGCGGAGAAGGCTCTCTACCAGTGCCCGATGCATCCGACCATCGTGCAAGATCACCCGGGCGAATGCCCGATCTGCGGCATGAAGCTGGTGAAGGTCGGCGGGAAGCCCGGGGCGTCCACCGCGGGCCCGGGCGAACGCAAGGTCAAGTTCTATCGCTCGCCGATGGATCCGCGACAGACCTCGCCCACGCCACGCAAGGACGACATGGGGATGGACTTCATCCCGGTCTACGAAGACGAAGTGAGCGGAGGATCTCAGGTCGACGGTCTCGCGACCGTCGAGATCGATCCCGCTCGCCAGCAGCTGATTGGTCTCAAGACCGCTGACGTCACCCGCGGCAAGGTGAAAGGCACCTGGGAGACGGTCGGCCGTGTCGCCATGGACGAGCGCCGCGTGCGGCACGTCAACGTGAAAGTGGCGGTGTACGTCGAGCGCGTGTACGTCGACTTCGTCGGCAAACCGGTGCGGCGAGGCGCACCGTTGTTCTCCGGCTACAGCCCGGAGTTGCTCGCAGCACAGGAAGAGTACCGCATCGCCCTCAGGACCCAGAAGTCCCTGGCAGCGTCGTCCGAGTATCCGGTCGACACCAGCGGGCTGGTGGCTGCGTCACGCCGCAAGCTCGAGCTTTGGGACGTGCCTGAGTCGGCCATCAAGAAGATCGAAGAAGGCGGGAAGGGCCTCAGGTCGCTCACCTTCCACTCGCCGATTGCCGGCGTGGTCACCAAGAAAGAGGTGGTCGGCGGCATGAAGCTCGATGAGGGCGCCATGCCCTACGAGATCGTCGACCTGTCACGCGTCTGGGTGCTGGCGGACATCTACGAGACCGACCTTCACCGCGTCCGCGTGGGCATGCCGGCCAAGCTGACGCTCAAGGCATACCCGAACCGCACGTTCGAAGGTACCGCGGCATTCGTCGATCCGGTGCTCGATCCCAAGACCCGCACGGTCAAGCTTCGCCTGGAATTCGCCAACCCCAGCGGTGAGCTCAAGCCGGAGATGTTCGGCCAGGTGACGCTCGAGGGCGCCGAGCGCGAAGGGCTGCGCATTCCAGAGGATGCGGTGATCGACTCGGGGACGAAGAAAATCGCGTTCGTCGCGCTCGGAGCGGGCATGCTCCAGCCTCGAGAAATCGCGCTCGGCGACTCGGACGGCGCCCAGGTAGAGGTCATCTCCGGGCTCTCCGAGGGTGAGAAGGTGGTCGTGCGCGCCAACTTCCTGGTCGATTCGGAGTCGCGCCTGCGCGCGTCGCTCGCGGCGCTCACCGCCGGCTCGGCCAAGCCTGCGCCTGCGCCGGGCAGCTCCGGAGCACCGCCCGCCTCCGCCGCACCGTCGGGAAGCGCGCTGCCGCACGTTCCCGGAAAAGTCGCTCCGACCAGCGCCGCTCCGTCACCGGCACCCGCTCCGAGCGCAGTGCCCGCTCCCCAGTACGCCTGCCCGATGCACCCCGAGGTCACGGACGACCACCCGTCGCGCTGCCCCAAGTGCGGCATGTTCCTGACGCCCACCGAGGCGAAGAAGCCGTGACGGGGCGGAGGCGAACCCCATGATCAAAGCCATCATCCGCTTCTCGGCCGAGAGCCGATACCTGGTCATCGCGGCGACCATCATGATGCTGATCGGCTCGCTCTGGTCGATGCGCAACATCCCGCTCGACGCGCTGCCCGATCTCTCGGACACACAGGTGATCGTCTATTCGCGCTGGGACCGGAGCCCCGACATCATCGAGGATCAGGTCACCTATCCGATCATCACATCGCTCCTCGGCGCGCCCAAGGTCAAGGCCATCCGCGGCTTCTCGGACTTCGGTTTCAGTTACGTATACGTGATCTTCGAAGACGGCACGGACATGTATTGGGCGCGCACACGCGTGCTCGAGTATCTCTCCAAGATCACGCCACAGCTCCCGCGCGACGTCCGGACCGAGCTCGGGCCAGACGCGACCAGCGTGGGATGGGTCTTCCAATATGCGCTGGTCGACAAGACGGGCCAGCACTCCTCGGACGAGCTGAGGTCGTATCAGGATTGGTACCTGCGTTACGCCCTGCAGAGCGTGGCAGGCGTTTCCGAGGTGGCCACCGTGGGCGGCCAGGTTCGTCAATACCAGGTCACGGTAGACCCGAATGCCCTCGCCGCTTTCAAGCTGCCCCTCGCCACAGTGATCGGGGCAGTCAAGACCGGCAACGACGACGTCGGAGGGAGGTTGGTCGAGATCAGCGGTCGCGAATACATGGTGCGCGGCCGGGGTTACGTGAAGAGCACCCAGGACATCGAGAACCTGGTGCTGCGTTCCGAGGGCGGGACGCCGGTGCTGGTCAAGGACGTGGCGCGAGTCGCGCTCGGCCCCGAGCTTCGCCGGGGCATCGCCGACCTGGACGGGCAAGGCGACGTGGTGGGTGGCATCGTCGTGATGCGCTCCGGGGAGAACGCGCTGAACGTGATCGAGCGCGTGAAGGCCAAGCTCGAGGAGCTGAAGCCTTCACTGCCGAAGGGCGTCGAGGTCGTGACGACCTACGACCGCTCGGAGCTGATCAACGCCGCCATCGACACCGTGAAGGAGAAGTTGATCGAGGAGATCATCGTGGTCTCGATCATCATCCTGATCTTCCTCTGGCACATTCCGTCGGCCATCATCCCGATCGTCACCATCCCGGTGTCGGTGGCCCTGGCCTTCATCCCGATGTACGCCATGGGCCTCAACGCCAACCTGATGTCGCTGGCCGGCATCGCCATCTCCATCGGCGTGCTGGTGGACGGGGCCATCGTCGAGGTCGAGAACGCATACAACAAGATCCACCACTGGATCCAGGACGGGAAGAAGGGCGACTTCCACCACGTGCGCCTCGAAGCGCTGCTCGAGGTCGGGCCGGGTGTGTTCTTTTCGCTGTTGGTGATCGCTGTCGCCTTCATGCCGGTGTTCACGCTCGTCGACCAGGAAGGGCGCTTGTTCCGGCCACTCGCGTATTCGAAGAACCTGGCGATGGCCATCGCGGCGTTCCTGGCCATCACCCTCGACCCCGCGATGCGCATGCTCTTCGCCCGCATCGACGAGTTCAAGTTCCGCCCACGATTCTTGGCGTGGATCGCGACCCGCGTGCTCGTCGGCACGTACCATTCCGAAGAGAAGCACCCCATCTCGAGAGCGCTTCACCGGCTGTACGAGCGGCCCTGCCGGCTGGTGCTCGCGCATCCGCGCGCGACCATCGCGCTCAGCATCGTGGCGATCCTCGCCACCCTCCCCGTCTATTTCCGGCTGGGCTCCGAGTTCATGCCGCCGCTGCGCGAGGGGACGATCCTCTACATGCCATCGGCGGTCGAGCCCGGCATGTCGGTGGCCGAGGCGCAGAAGGCGCTCCAGGTCCAAGACAAGATCTTGATGCGCTTCCCGGAAATCGAGCGCGTGTTCGGCAAGGCTGGGCGCGCCAACACGTCGACGGATCCAGCTCCGTTCACCATGATGGAAACCACCATCATCCTCAAGCCGGAGCGTGAGTGGCGGGAGCGACCGCGCTGGTACTCGAGCTGGTCGCCCGAGTGGCTGAAGCCCGCGCTGCGTCCCTTCTGGCGTGACCGCATCTCGCAGGAAGACCTGGAGAACGAGCTGAACCAGGCGCTCCAGCTGCCTGGGATCTCGAACGCCTGGACCATGCCCATCAAGGGCCGCCTCGACATGCTCTCGACCGGCATTCGCACGCCGATCGGCATCAAGGTCAGCGGCGCCGACCTCGCCACCATCGAGCGCATCGCGCAGGAGACCGAGGGGGTGATCAAGAAGCTGCCCGGAACGCGCAGTGTGTACGCCGAGCGCGTGGCCGGGGGCTACTTCGTCGACTTCGTGCTCAAGCGCCAGCAGCTCGCCCGCTACGGCCTGAGCGTGGACGACGCAAACATGATGGTCATGACCGCGGTGGGCGGCGACAACCAGTCGATCACGGTCGAGGGTCGCGAACGCTACGGGATCAACGTACGCTACGCCCGCGACTTCCGTGAGGATCTCAGCAGCCTGCAGCGAGTGCTCCTGCCGCTGCCGAGCGGCGATGGCCAAATCCCCATGAGCGAGATCGCCGACGTCGTGCTGGCGCACGGCCCCGCGATGATCCGCGACGAGAACGGGCTGCTGGCGGGCTACGTCTACGTGGACTTCGATACCTCGAAGTACGACGTGGGCGGCTACGTCACGGCGGCCAAGAAGGCCGTGACCTCGGGCGTGACCCTGCCCACCGGCTACAACATGGTCTGGAGCGGCCAGTACGAGAACATGCTCCGCGTCACCGAGCGGCTGAAGCTGATCGTGCCGATCACCCTGGTCCTGATCTTCGCGCTCCTCTACTTGAACACCAAGTCCACGGTCAAGACGCTGATCGTCATGCTGGCCGTGCCGTTCTCGGCCATCGGAGCCGTGTGGCTGCTCTGGGCGCTCGGCTACAACATCTCGATCGCGGTCTGGGTGGGTATGATCGCGCTCATGGGGCTCGACGCCGAGACGGGGGTGTTCATGCTGCTCTTCCTGGACCTCTCCTTCGACGAAGCGAAGAAGAGAGGGCAGCTCCAGACGCGCGAAGAGCTGGTCGAAGCCATCGTCCATGGTGCTGTGAAACGCGTGCGCCCCAAGGCAATGACGGTCTGCGCCGCAATGATCGGCCTCTTGCCCATCATGTGGTCCACGGGCACCGGCTCCGATCTCATGAAGCGCATCGCAGCGCCGATGATCGGCGGCCTGGCCACGTCGTTCTTGATGGAGCTCCTGGTCTACCCAGCAGTGTATTTCCTCTGGCGAAAGAAGCAGCTACCGGTACCGGCGCCCGCAGGGTGAACGGCGCGGGCACGGGCGTTGCTTCACTGGCGTCGCGGCGAGCGTCCGACTGGTTTCACCGCTTTCGTCCCGCCCACACGGGACCTCCCGAACGGCGGACGCTCGCCGCACCACGCGAGTGACCCCCGCGAGTCGAATGCTGACCGTGACGAGACCCGTCACGTCTGACCGAGCCGGTCACGTCCGGCGCAATGGAGCGCCTCGAGCACGTGGCCAAGCGAATCCGGTTCGCCACCGCCCAGTGCGATTGCGGTGTCGACCGAGTCGACGCGCGCGGGCGGCACCGACATCGCACCGCCCCTCTGTCGTGAGCTCTGCCATTCGGCTCGGTGGTACGGGAATTGCCGCGTGAACTGGAGGCATGAACTCGGATTCACCCGGCGAGAGCAACGACCTGCGGCGAGCGCGCCTGCGTGCCCTCGCCACCCGACACGGCGTCATGTTCGAGGTGCGTCGGGCGCAGGTTCCGAGTGCTCACGGACTGCTCGCCATCGGCTACGACGTATTCCTCGTCGGCCGTCACGCCGGGCCCATGCTCAGCCCCGGATGCACCAAGTGCCAGACAATCTGGGTCGACCTCGGAGCTCTGGCGCAAGCTGCGCTGCCACGACCCGAGTGGAGGACACGGATCTCGATCCGGCCCTTCGACCATGCGTTGCACTACGCGACAGCAGACGCTCCCGGAGAGGTAGAACTAGTCATCGAAGTGCGGCACCGAACGGACTACGCCAACGCGCTCGACGAGTGCGAGGACGTGTGCCTCACCCGACTGTTGAGCAACCTACGTGCTCTGGGTATCTCGGACGGCCGAGTTGACCGCTCTGTGACTTGAGACGTCACACCGCGCCCTCGAATGGCGAGTCCAGTCGCCAGAATCGGCGCGGCCGCACCGGGCACGCCTCATGCAGCGTTCCGCGCAGTATTCACTGGAGGAAGAACCATGCTCCAGCACCCGGAAAAACTCACCTTCGCGCTATCCGTGGTCGCGTTGGGCTGCGCGGCAGCGACGCCCGGAGCGAGCCCACATGACATGAGCGCACCGCGCCACGAGGCTCGAGCCAACGAGCACGACCAGAGGGGCGCCGCGCACGCCGCCGAGTACGACCCGAAAGCCAGCGAAGCTGTCGTGCGTTGCGGCGGGTCACGGCAGCGCGCCAGCGCCATACTCGAGACCGGCGCGTGCTGGACGTCGGTGAGGAACCCGACCGCGTCGCACGCGCGACGGGCGGCAGAGCACCGCCGCCACGCTGCGGACCATCGCGCAGCTTCTGCCGCCCTGCGCCAAGCTGAGGCCGAGTCGTGCCGAGGCATTGCTGGCGACGACCGAGACACGAGCCCCTTCGGCCGCGTCGAAGACATCGCGAGCGTCGAGGAGTTGAAAAGGAGCGCCGGCGTCCGCGACCCGTCGACGAGCGTCCGGGGCGCCATCGTCACCTTCCGAGCCGTCGAGGGCATGACGGCCGAGTGGCTACAGCGGGTGGTCGACTGCCACATCGCCCGCAACTCGGCCTTGGGGCACGTGGCACCGGAAATGGCCGACTGCCCGCTGGTCCCCAAGGGTGTCTCCGCGCGCGTCACCTCAACGGGCAGCGGCTTCGCTGTCACCATCGAAGGCGAAGACGCGGCCGCCGCGGAGGAGATCCTGGCACGCTCCCGACGCCTCGTGCCCGCCCGGTAGCTCGCCCCAGCGCCGAGCCCCCTTCGCGGCCCCCCCTGCTGGCCCGCGGAGCCGTTTAACGTCGTGCTCGGGACCGGGGTGGATGCCCTTCTTCGCAGTGTGCGACCGGGCGTAGCTTCCAGCTTCGCATCGTGAAACGCTCTCCTTTCCGCGCCGTGAGCGCAGCCGCAGCCAAGCACGAGGCGTGCCGGGCGCGCGCCCCCGCAGGTTTCCACCTGAACGTGATCACCGCGGTCACACGTTCCCGACCGCTTCCATCCGCCGAGCGAAAATCGGAGCATGTGGCCATGGCCGAGCTCGCCGTCGCATTCGCAGATCTCGCGGGGTTCACCGCCCTGACCGAGGTGCATGGCGACGAGGACGCCGCGGACGTGGCCGGCGCGTTCTATTCGATGGCGCAGAGCTGCCTCGTTGGCGACACCCGGCTCGTCAAGCGGATCGGCGACGCCGTCATGCTGGCTGGCAGCAGCCCGGACGATGCTCTCGCGACCGTGCTGGGTCTCGTCGCTGCGGTCGAGGCACGGCCGGATTTCCCCGGAGTGCGCGCGGGCGTCCACTTTGGTCATGTGGCGTCCCGAGACGGAGACGTCTTCGGCGCGACCGTCAACGTCGCTGCGCGCGTCGCAGCGCACGCCCGCCCGGGGCAGACGCTGTGCACGGCCGCGCTGCGCGACGCCCTGGCGAGGGGGCGCTGGCGCGCCGTGCCTCTCGGGGAGACGAAGCTGAGAAACGTGCTCCTGCCCGTCGAGCTGTTCGAGCTCGACGATGGCCCGCGCTCCGCCGAGCGCGACCTCGATCCGGTCTGCCGGATGCACCTGCCGCCCGGCTCCGCGTGGTGGCTCGAGCACGACGGCAGGACCATCCGGTTTTGCTCCGCCAAATGCCGAGACGCTTTCGCGGCAGCCCCGGAGAGCTTCGTGTGAGCGGGCTCGGTTCGCGTGACCCGCGCCGTCACAGACTGGTGGCGATCCGCGTGCTAGAGGTCGGAACGTGAAGCCTCGTCACCTCGCCCTCACCGCTCTCGGATTCGCCTTTCCGCTGGTGGCCGGGTGCTCCGGCAACGGTGCGGACGCCACTGAAACGCCGGCGCCTCCGGCCCTGCCTGCCCTGCCGGGTCTGCCCGACGAGAGCGCCGACCCGGGCGTGCTCGAGGTGTCGATGCGAGCAAAGACCTCGACCAAGAAGTACCCGGGCGCGAAGCCCTCCGAGGTTTGGACCTACGAGGGCAGCGTGCCCGGACCGCTGCTCGAAGCCAAGGCGGGCGATCAACTCGTCGTGCACTTCCAGAACGACCTCCCCGAGGCGACGACGATTCACTGGCACGGCGTGCGGGTGCCGGCCACGATGGATGGCACGCACTTGATGCAGGCGCCCGTCGAGCCGGGTCAGGGCTTCGAGTATTCGTTCGCGCTGAAGGACGCGGGGCTCTTCTGGTTCCATCCGCACATGCGCTCGGACGTTCAAGTCGAGAAGGGCCTGTACGGTGCGATCTTGGTGCGTGGTGCCGGCGAGCCCAGCGTCGATCACGAAACCGTGTTGGCGCTCGACGACGTGCGCGTGAACGCCGACGGCACGTTCCCCGAGCTCCTGGACGACGAGTCGAAGATGATGGGGCGCGAAGGCAACGTGCTGCTGGTGAACGGCGTTTCGGGCCCGGAGATCCCCATGCAGAGCGGCGCGCTCGAGCGCCTGCGCCTGGTCAACGTCGCGAACGGGCGATTCTTCAACCTGCGGCTCGAAGGGCACACCTTCCACGTCATCGGGACCGACGGTGGGCTGATCGGCCAGCCCTGGGACACGGAGACCCTGCTCATGGCCCCCGGAGAGCGCTACGACGTGGTGCTCATCCCGAACGGCGAGCCCGGGGCGACCCTCACGCTCTGGAACGATCCCTACTCGCGCGGACACGGCGCCGTGGCCGCAGCGCCCGAAGCGCTGGCCACCGTGCGCTTGGGAGCCGATGCCGCGCTGCCAGGTCGAACGCTCCCGTCGGCCTTCCCGGAGGTGGAGAAGCTACCGGCGGTCGCAGCCGACATCCCGGTGCTGCTCGGCGAGAAGCTCGACGCAAAGGGAGAGGTCGTCTTCACCATCAACGGGCAGGCGTACCCTGACGTGCCCCCGGTCCTGGCCGCGAACGGCAGCATCCGCACCATGGGCGTGAAGAACGAGAGCGACATGGATCACCCGTTCCATCTCCATGGCTTCTTCTTCCAGCGTCAGGGCGATACGGGCACGCTGAAGAACAAGGACACCATCATCGTGAAGGCGCACGAGTCCATGGACCTCACGGCGCGCTTCGACGAACCCGGGAAGTGGATGTACCACTGCCACATCCTCGAGCACGCCGAAGGCGGCATGCTCGGCGAGCTCGACGTCCAGTGATCGAGTCGCGTCCCGGCGAAGCGCGCTCGCTCCCTCGCGCGCTTGGGACCCAACTCCGACGCGATCGTAAGCTTCAAAGAAGCGTCGCGCCCCAGCGCACAGTCAGCCGTTCTGCCAATTCGAGCTGACTCCGTTTGCCCTTTGCCAGAGCCGCCTCTAAGCTCGCCGGTCGCCATGCTCCGTGAGGCCGCTGTCCGAGGGATCCCTGCGTTTGCCGTGCTGCTCTTCGCCTGTGGAGGGGCCGCGCCCTCGATGGGCAACCCCGGCTCCGGCGGCGCGGTGCGCGAGTCGCACACGCCACGTTGCCGCGACGCCAGCACCGGCACGGAGCAACTCGCCGTCGGGTGGACGGTCGAAGAGCGAGCGGATCTGGAAGCCGCTTCGAGACGCGGCGTGGTCGTGGTGCGTTACGCGAACTGCGAGCTCGAGGTGATGCGCGACTGTCACGTCAAAGGGGCCTACGAGTTCCAGCCCGCGCCGATGAAGGACGACCAGCTGGTGCTGACCAGCGACGCCGAGCTCGAGCATTGGATGCCAGACCAAGCTCGACGCTTGAGCAGCGAAATGCGCGCGGCGGGTGGGCTGATCATCCGGATGGCGACCGTCGGCCGGCGCGCCACCACCCTGCCATCGGTCGCGCCCGCGGACCTGATCGGCGCATGCGACGGCGCCACGCATTTCATCGCGTCGATGTCCGTCGGTGCGTTCGAGATGAGCACGGGGCCCGGCGAATCGGCCAGCCCGAACCCCGACCCGCCGGAATCGCCTGCCCGCGGACGCACGATGACCAAGTCGGGCGACCGCGAAGCGTGCGGAGAGCCGCCCAGCACGACCCGGCCCCCGGAGCGCTGCGCAGAGATTCTGCGCGTCGAGCTGGCGCCCATCGGCGCCACACGCGCGCCGGACTTCGTGGAAACCCAGGCGCCTGCCCCGCCGGTGCCCCCGCCCAGCGAGCCGCGGCCCGCCGAGCCGGGCGACCCGGAATACGGCCGGAAGTGAGCGGCTCTCGGGGGAGCGCCCGTTGAAACCACCATACGCGCACGTGCGCTTCGCTCGACCCGGAGCTGCGTCGCGCGATCCGAGTCTTGCTCAGGCCAAGACCGCCAAGGCTGCCCGAAGCAAAGGCTCGACGTCGAGGTCGACGCCTTCGTTTCGCACCCGCGCGATGGCCTGCTTCGCTTGTTTCGAGCGGAAGCCCAGGTTCGTCAGCGCGGGCAGCACCTTGGAGCATGTCTTGTCTTCGGCCTGCATCTTCGCGATGTGGGCTTCGCCGAAGACCTCGCACGCGCGATGGGCAAGGCAAGGTTATCGACCGTGGGCGGGCCTCCACGCGCGGGGGGCTGCTTGTGCTCGAGGGTGATGAAGCGCTTCTCACTGCACCGGTGGCCGTGCGCGTCGACGAAGGTGCACTGGAATCCGTCGCGTTCCCAGATCACTCGAACGACGTCGACCGGAACATGTCGTGCCCCCTCCCCGAGACTCCGGCGCGCTCGAAGAGGGAGGCCAGGTCCCCGGTCGACACGGCATGACTCAGGAGGTTCTGCGCGAGCTCGAGCTTCTGGCGAAGCTCGGCGCTGGCAGTGAGCTCGACGCGGAAGCTCGCCGCCGAGAGCGGCTCGACACGAGATCTGGGCACCGTCGACCCGGTGGCTTGCGCGACCTGCTCCGACACGGTGACGCGCGAGCAATTCTCGATCGCTGCGAGCGGAGACGGGGTGCGTCGCTGTGGGATGCCAAGCACGCGGCAAGCAGGGGCGCTCGGGGGACCGGGCGAGCAGAAGCCTGGCCGATCTGCCGGCGGTCTGCTCCACCAGCGGTGGTCGCCGGCGCGCGGACGTGGGAGCCTCACGACGATGTGGTTCGGGGACCCCGCCAGCCGAGGGGCTGCGGCAATCGTTCTGCTCGCGCTCGGCTGCGCCAGCGCGACCACCGTGGATCCGTCGGGGGCGGCCGGCGCGAGTGGCTGCCCAGCGGGCAAGGTCTGCCACTCGGGAAACCCGTCCGGCACCCCGCGGCCGCTGCGAACGGATGGCACAGTCGATGTGACGCCGAAAGAAGCGTGGCCCAATCGCGCAACCGAGCCGGCGCCGCTCAGCGCCGAGGAACTGCTCGCGGCGTGCGCCGCGTACGCAGCCTGCGCGGACGTCGACCCGACCGACGGCGACGTCAAGTCCGCGCGTCGCCTGATGCAGAGTCTGTGCTTGAAGCCTCAGGAGTTCTACGAAGAACGTGCAGTGCCGATTACGCTTCCGACTCCGCTCAACGAGCGTTGGACCTATCAAGCCCGGGAAGCGATCGAAGCCGGCGGCAATTGCGCCCTCGTCATGGCGGCATCCACCCGGCGGCCCGCGGAGATCTTCTGCGAAGAGGTGGGGTGCTGGTGGACGTCGCCCAAGCTTCCTATTCCCAAGGTCACCTGCGCGGGCGATGTGGCGACGCTCGCGACCGGTGACGAGACGTTCACCCGAGACTGCTCCCGCGCGCTGACCAGGTGCGACCCGTCGTCGCCAACCGGCTGCACCGATCGTGCCCCGACCGGGTGTGTTCATCCGGCCAAGGACCGCTGCGACGGCGACATCCGCCTCGGGTGTGACGGGACAGGACGCTTGAGCTTTCACGACTGTTCGCGCGTCCTCGGCGGGGTCTGCGCCGACACGGCGACTGGCCCGGCGTGCGTCTACCCCAGCGCTGACTGCGCACCCGGAACTCCGCAGGGCTGCAACGGCACGATCCTCCGCGGCTGCGTCCTCGAAACCGCCGTTGGCTTCGACTGCGTCGCCGGCGGCTTTGCCAGCTGTGAGGACGGCCTCTGCGTGGCGAAGTGAGACCTCCGCGCCGCGGCCTCCGGCGCCGCACTTGGTAGGTCCGAGCAGCAGGCGGATGTGGTCCGTTGCCTTCATCCTTCCGTGCGCTAGCCTAATCGGGTGAACTGGTTTCGCTGGCCCATCGTCACGGCGCTGGCGGCGCTGAGCTGGGTGGTGCCGCGCCGCGCGCAGGCGTGCAGCTACGGGCCCTTGCCCCCGCACCAGACCGACCCGGCGGAGGCCGCCGTGGACGCCACGCCGCCTTCGGCCATCGCCAAGCCGAGCTTCACCGTGAAGCGCGGGCACGGACCCGAGGGCAGCTGCGGATCCCAGTCGAGCGACAGCTGCGCCGACACGGGGTCCATCTCGGTGCACTTCGAGCCGGCGACCGACGACCGGACGGATGCGGCGACCATGGGCTACCAGGTAGAGGTGGTGGACGGCGTCGCGCCCACGAACCCGACCTGGCCGAGCTCGGCAGTGCGTGCCTACGACGGGAACACGCTCTACTTCCACTGGTCGGACGGTGAGAGCGACGAGCAGGAGACCATCGACTTCACGCTCGCGATCCGCGCCGTGGACCGAGCCGGCAACCAGGGGCCTGCGACCGAGATCCGGATCCGTCACGGGGGTTCGGAAGAAGGCTGCCGCATGACCGGGTCGGGCGTGAACCTCGCCTGGTGGCTCCTCGCGGGGGCGCTGTGGGCAGCCCGGAAGAGAGCGTCTGCCCGTCGAGCTTCGGCCTAGCGCTCGGGTCTGGTGCGACCCGACCTCGGAGCGACCATCGCCGCCGAGGCGCGGGAGAGGATCTTCCACGCGTTCGAGCGCTCGGGCGACTCGGCCCAATGAGGCTTCGGGCTCGGGCTCGCGTTCTGCCAGATGGCGGCGCTCGCCCACGGCGGCACGGTCGGTGTGGTTCCCAACACGCCCACCGGCAACCGCTTCTATCTGGAGCTGCCTGCGCCTTCGGTAGCCCCGACCACGCTTCAGAACCAGGCAAAGACGCCGGCCTGAAGCGCGAGCGTGGTGACCTTGATGTCGTCGAGGTCTTGCGAGGCGTTGCCCTGGTCGAGCTCGCCCGAGCCCGACAGCGGGAACTCGAGCGTGGGGCCGACCATGAAGCCCGCGTGCGGCAGCGGCGAGATGACGAGCATGCCCTCGATGGTGAGGTCGAGGACATTGGCCTCGAGCTTCTGGTCGACGCCGACGGGCGGGCTGCGCTCCTCTTTGCCAGACGCGTAGGTGAAGCCGCCGCGCGGCCAGATCCCGACCATGTCGGTGAACATGAAGCAGTACCCGACGCGCGGTGCGACGAGCCACCCGCTGTCCTCTTCTTTGACGATGTCGGTCTTGTTGTTTCCCCGGGTCTCGTCCCCGTCGTACTCGGTCGAGTAGTACCCGAGGGCGCCGCCGATGCTCAGGCCGTCGATCACGAAGTAGTCGAAGCCGACCCGGGGCGCGACGAACGGGCTCTTGACGGTTCCCCGCGCCAAGAAGTCGAACTGGGTGCGAGTGGTGTCGCTCTCGTAGTTCACGTTGCCGGGCTGGAGGTCGGTCTCGATCTTGGTGGTCGTGGATGCGTAGCCAAAAGCGCGCTCGACCCCCACGGCAAACCGGCCGGCGGTCGCGAAACGGTCCTGCGCGATCGCCGCGGGCGCCAGACAGGTGACGAACAGGCCGAGAACCAGGGCTCGAGCTTTCATGCCTCGATTCTGTTGGATGTGGCCCGCCATTGTCCACCGTGGAGGGGCCTCGAAGCGCCGAACGGGTGGCGCCGGGGCCTGCTCGGACACGGGCAGCGGCGCGGGTTGCGGTCCGACCGAAGGACCACCATGTAGCGGGGCGGCTTCGCTGGGACCAGACCCCCAGCACCCCCGTGCTACAGAGCGCCATGACAGCAGCGAGAACGCCAGGCACACGGCAACACCCGATCCGCGTGGCGGTCGTCGGAGCGGGCCCTGCGGGCTTCTTCACCGCTGAAGCGTTGCTCCGGTCCGAAGCGCCGCTGTTCGACGTCGACGTCTTCGAGCGATTGCCGACACCGTTCGGACTGGTGCGCTCGGGGGTCGCGCCAGACCATCAGAAGATCAAGGCGGTGACCAAGACCTTCGAGCGCACCGCCGCCCATCACCGCTTCCGCTTCCTGGGGAACGTCGAGGTCGGGCGCGACCTTTCCGCTGAAGAGCTCGGGACTCACTACGATCAAGTGGTCTACGCCATCGGCAGCAGCACCGACCGGCGCCTGGGGATCCCGGGCGAGGAGCTGGGCGGCTGCCACGCCGCGACCGCGTTCGTCGGCTGGTACAACGCGCACCCGGACTTCCGAGATTTCCCCATCGATCTGGGCGCCGAGCGCGCCGTGGTGGTCGGGGCGGGCAACGTCGCGATGGACATCGCGCGGGTCCTGGTGAAGGCCCCCGAGCAGCTGGCCAAGACCGACATCGCCCGCCACGCGGTCGAGGCGCTCTCGCTGAGCCGGGTGCGCGAGGTAGTGCTCTTGGCACGCCGGGGCCCCGCCCAGGCTGCCTTCGACCCGCGCGAGCTGGCCGACATCGCCGCGCTCCCCGGAGTGAGCGTGAGCCTGGACCTCGCAGCGGTCGAAGCCGACGCGGCAGATCCGTCGGGCCTCGACCCGCGGCAGATCAAGAACCTGGAGCTGATGCTGGATCTCGCGCGCCGGCCCAGCGCCCCCGGCGAACGGCGTCTGCGCCTCGAGTTCAATGCTTCACCCATCGCGCTCGAAGGCAACGCGCACGTCGAGCGGGTGCGGGTCGAACGGAACACTGCGGTTCGGGAGCCCGACGGCCGCGTCGTGGCACGCGGTTCGGGCGAGACTTTCGATCTGCCCGCTGGGCTGGTGTTTCGTTCCATCGGCTACCAGGGCGAGCCACTCGTGGGCGTTCCTTTCGACTCGAAGGCCGGCGTGATCCCCAACCTGGACGGTCGCGTGACCAGTGGGGGTGCGGTGCTCGCGGGAACGTACGCCGTGGGCTGGATCCGCCGTGGCCCCCTCGGGGTCATCGGCACCAACAAGGCGGATGCGCAGCGGGTCGTCGAGCGGATGCTCGAGGACGCCAACGCGCTGCCCGCGCGCGAGCCCGGCGCCGTGTCGCACGCGGCCATCGACGCGCTGCTGGCTCGCCGCGGCGTGTCGGTGACCACCTATGCCGACTGGCTTCACCTCGATCTGGTCGAGATCAACACCGGCCGTGCGAGCGGCAAGCTGCGCGAGAAGTTCGCGAGCGTCGAGGCCATGATGAACGAGCTCTTGGCGCGGCGGGCGGCGGAATAGTCTCTCGACCGGTCAGGCGTTCACGCGCCCGGCGCGCGTGGGGCGAAGGTCGCCAGGTACCACTCGGTCTCGTGGTAGTCGCGCAAGGCGGCGTCGGGCTGGTGCTCAGGGTCGAGCAGCGCGCGCAGGCGGTCGAGCGACCTGTGGTCGCGTTGGCTGAGCACGGGGATGCCGTTCCGCAGCAAGAGCGCGGTGGCCACCCCAACGCTTGGAGTGAACCGGCGCTCGGCGACGAGCCGACACCCCGCCGAGACGACCTGGCTCCCGCACGCCGCGCTCATGTCCGTGAGCAGCGCGAGCTCTGCCCTGTGGGCGAGCGCGACTTCGAGCATTGCCTTCGCACCCGCAATCATCCGTTCGGTGAGGTCACGGCCGTGCTCGTCGAGCACCCGCGCGCGACCGTCGAGGACGTCATGGCCGTCGCCACCATGGATGTCCGGCATCGTCCGGGGCGTGCCCAAGGCCTGCTCTTCGGGGCAAAACGCGGCCACCGACACCGCTGGGAGCGCGAGCAGCGTTGCCAGTGGCGCGCCCAGGCCATAGTCGGAGCCGTTCACGCCGCAGGGGCGGCCGGCCAGGCAGCCGCTCACCAGCAGGCGCAGCGGCTCGCGGGCGCTGGGGGCGCGCAGCGCGGCCAGAGCCTGCGGGTGATGGGGGAGTCGCACGCTGCTACTTCACCCGAACGGTGACGTGACTGCGAGCGAATTCCACGAAGCGATCGCAGTCACCCGCGGTGGCGAAGGCCCGCTTCGGGATCACGTAAGCCATCATCCGGTCCACGTACAAGAAGACGTGGGCCTCGACCTCGAGCACTTCGACCACGCCGCTCCAGCGCACGAACGCCCGCCCGGACCGGCCCTCGACATGGAAGCCGGCCTCTTCCAGCTCGATCTGGTGGCGCCCGAGGGTCGCACCGTCATCGCGCGGCAGCCGACGCACCCACACGCGCAAGCCAGCCACCAGCGCAGAGACCGCCGCGAATGCCCCGAGCGCAGCGCCGATCAGGTAGAGCAGGGGCCGCAAGAGCGGAGCGTCGTCGACCCATGCGGTCCCGCCCGTCAGAAAGGTCAAGAGCCCCATCAGCACCGCCACCAGGGCCAGAAGCACGGCCAGCAAGAGCCAGCGCCTGCGCGTGACAGTGGTGCCGGGTGAACGGGCAAAAGTGAGCGCGGCGTAGTCGTCTCGCGTGAGATCGAACTCGAGCTGCATCGAGAGTCGCTCTTACGCTGGCGCTGGGGCCGCTCTTCCCCGCGAAGTGCTCGTGACGATTCGCACGAACGTGTGACAGCCTGGAAAACTCTCGGATCCGCTCGGCGTGTGGCCTTGCTGGAGTCCGACCGGCCACGTACCTGATCGGCATGGAGCGCGCCTCGTTCGGACAGGTTCTGCTGGCCGTTGCACTGGTGCCCCTGATGTTGCTCCCGATCTGGGTGAGCACCTGCAGCCCGACGCCCGCCACCGTCAGCGACAGCGCTCAGAGCAACAGCCGGCTCACCGCCGGGCGGTGAGGACGTTGCCAGAAGGTTGCACGCGGGTCGCGAGGACTTCTCGCTGGCGCGCGAACCTCTACCCACCATGATCGACCAGCTACTCGACAGCGACGCGCTGACGAACGCGTTCCAACCCATCTTTCACCTGCAATCCGGCAACGTCTACGCGCACGAGGTCCTCGGGCGCGTGCGGCCGATGCCTCACTGGGACCCCGCACCGAGCCCCACCGAATTGCTCGACCTGGCGTACGAGCACGGCATGCTCCTGGACGTCGAGCATCGCTGGCGCGCAGAGGCGGTAGCGGCCATCGCGCGCTCGGGGGCGCCCGGGCTGTTCTTCCTCAACGTGGACACCCGCATCTTGGACGATCCGCGCTTCCGACCGGGAACCACCAGTGACCTGGTGACGCGCCACGGGCTAGCGCGCTCGCGCTTCGTGTTCGAGATCACCGAGCGCGACCCCGCGCTGCGCGCACGTCGGCTCTCGGAGCTCTTGGGGCACTACTCGGCGCAGGGTTACGGCATTGCCCTGGACGACCTGGGCGCCGGGCACTCGTCGCTGCACGTGCTGGTGCAGCTCCGCCCGGACCTGGTGAAGCTCGACCGCGAGCTGTGCAACGGTGTGGCGGCTGATCCGATGCGGCGCGCCCTGGTGGATGCGTTGGTGACCTTCGCGACGCGGGTGAACCTGCGTCTGGTGGCCGAAGGGATCGAGCAGGCGGACGACTTGAACGTGCTGATGGAGCTCGGAGTTCAGTACGGCCAGGGCTTCCTGCTCGGGCGCCCGCAGCCCGAGCCGCTGGGTGTCAGCGTGCGCCGCCTGCCGCCAGGGCGCGAGACGCGTGACGCGCACATGATCGCCGTGTGACAAGTGCAAGAACTCGTCGGTCTCCGATTGAAGGTGGTTTCGCCACGCGGTAGCGGCGACCCCATGCGTGGTGCATGGCTATGGTCTCTGGCGCTCGTCGCGTGCAGCGAGGCCACCGACGCGTCGCGACAGGCCGAGATCGCCAGCGTGATCGCTCGCGCCGACGAGGCACAGATCCGTGCCCGCCCCGCGCTGGCGGCGGGCAAGTACGCGCGCATGGCCGGCTCACTTCACGACTATCACCGTGGCAGCCTGGCGGTGTTCCGCGCGGACTTCGGCCGCGACCACCTGGGACTCGCCCACTCGCGCTTCGCCCTCGACCACCCGCTGGTGCTCGGCACCGGCGACCCGCACTTCGAGAACTTCGGCGTGCTGGTCGCCACGGACGGAACGCTCGCGCTGGAGCCCAACGACTTCGATGCCGCTGATTGCCTTCCCTACTGGTGGGACCTCCGGCGACTCGCCGTCGGGATGGTGCTGGCAGCGCACGCCTCGAACCCGGACGTGCCAGGAGCGCACGACAGCGCCGTGGCCGCAGAGCTCGACATCGCTCGCGCCGTCGTCCAGGGCTACGCGGACGCCCTCGGTGCGCTGGCGGCGGGCGCTCCCTTCGAGCGGGTAACCGACGCAGGCGACAGCGGGATCTTGAAAGACGCCTTCGTGCGCTCCCAGAAGGACCTGAAAGACCGCGAAGAGCTGGAAGAGCTGACTGTCCTGGAAGGTGACCACCGCCGCCTGGTGCGTGGTCCACCCGACCCCGCGGAGGCCAGCGAGGCCTTGGCCGACCTGCCAGCGAACGTCTTGGCAGCGCTGCCCGGGGCCCTCGAGCACTATCGCGCGACGCTGCTGGCGCCGCCGCCGGCCGAGCACTTTCAGTTGCTCGACGCAGCCCGGGTGTTCGGAAGGGGCATCGCCAGCTGGCCTCGCGTTCGGATCCTGATCTTGGTGCGGGGCGCGAGTCACTCAGCCGACGACGACGTGATCCTCGAGTTACGCGAGATCGGCGATTCGACCGTCGCGGGCTGGTATCCGCCCGGCGAGCACTACGACAGCGTTGGTCAGCGGATCATCGCCACGTCGCGCGCGGCGTGGGCCCGCCCCGACGCGGCCCCGCTCTGGGGGGTCACCTCACTTCTGGGTCTACCGTGCCAGGTGCGGTGGGAGAGCGAGGGGCAGAAGACGCTGCGGGTACGCCGACTGGTGGGTCAGCTCGGGACCGCCGAGGCCATCATCGCCGTCGGTCGCAGGTTGGGCGCACTCCTGGCCCGCGTTCACGGCGCCGAGGCCAGCGCGCTGTGGCAGGTCGTCGGGCGTGATCCCGACGGGTTCATCGACGAGCACAGTGAAGTGGCCGTGCGGTACGCAGCTGGCGTTCGCGACGACTTCTCGGCGTTCCGCTCGGCGCTCGATCGGCTGGGCCCGCTGCTCGGGCTGTCTCCGCGGTCCGAAGACCAACCACCGCCCGAGCTGGCCGCGCTCTTGGGCACCCCTCCTTCGAAAAACTGACGCATGCCTCGCTACGCCTGGTTCCTGGTCGCGGCTGCATGGCCCACGGCTGCGCTCGCCGCTGATGACGTCGAGAATCGCGCTGCGCCGCCGACTGCTGCCGGAACCACCCCCCTGGCAGTCGACGTACGGCCGGGCCTCGAGGTGTTTTCGCAGTACGCCTATCGACGCACCGAGCACGCGAGCGCTGGTCGCAGCTGGCACCACGAGCTCGACGTTCCGCGCATCCACGCGGCCCTCGACGCGAGCGCCGAGTCGGTTCGAGGGCGGCTGGTCATCGAGGGAGTGCGTTCGGCGTCCGAGGGCGCGTTGATCGGCGTGGCGGGCAACAGCATGGTGCTGCGTGCCCGCGAGGCGTTCGCCGCCTACACGCTGAGCATCGTCGAGGGCAGCGCAGGCATCGTGCCCAAGCTGACCCTGCCCGAGATCGACGGCACCTGGATGCTGCGCGCCGTGGCCGTGGCCCCGGAAGAAGCCCACGGCTTTCACTCGCCGGCCGACGTGGGTGCCACGGTGCGTGCGACGCTGCCCCAGGGGTACGGCTTCGTGGCCCTGGGCGGGTACAACGGCGAGGGCTATCAACACCGCGAGCTCAACCGGGGAAAGAACGGCGAAGTCGCCGCGTCGATCCATCCGATACCGCGGGGCCTGCTGGCGCCGTTCGCGGTGTTCGCCAGCTACGAGCTGGGTTCGACGGGAACCGGGCTCGCGCGGGCCGATCGGGCTACCGGTGCACTGCTCTGGCAAGGCAAGCTGCTGCGGGCAGGCGTCGCAGCGACCCACGCCTGGGGGTTGGCCGACGACGGCTCTCGTCGCGCGCTTCTGTTCGACGCGTTCGTCCGAGCCGAACCCGTGCCGGACTTGCTCTTGGGCGCTCGTGGCGCTCACTTCGTGCGAGATACGCGGACGAGCGGTGACACGCTCACCACCGTGGATCTCGCGGTGGGCTATCGGCTGGCTCGGCCGCTCGAGGTGTTCCTGGCCGGCACGCGGTCGCAGCCGTCGAGCCGCGCCGAGGGCAGTGTTCCGGGCAGCCGCTACTGGGAAGCGCGCCTGGTGAGCCGCGTCGTGTTCTGAAGCGTCGATCTGGAGGCAAACGATGATGACGGAGATGAAACGGATCGCAGCGCTGCTGCTCGCAGCGGGCGGGGTAGGTTGCTCCGAGAGCAATGACTCGTCACCGGGCGGTGGGGGCTCGGCCGCCACGGGCGGTGGGGGCTCGGCTGCCACGGGCGGTGGGGGCTCGGCTGCCACGGGCGGCGGGGGCTCGGCTGCCACGGGCGGCGGAGCAGGGAGCGGCGGCTCCGCCGGCGTCGGCCCGGACGGAGGCGACGCCTGCGGCCTCACCCAGCCCGCCAACGCGCCGCTCGCGATCAACGAGATCTCCTCCACCGGGGACGACTGGGTCGAGCTCTTCAACACGGGGAGCGCCGAAGCCGACCTCGGAGGCATGGTGCTGGCCGACTACGACTCGGGCACGGGTTGCCCGAAGACCACCGAAGCGTTGACCTTCCCCGCAGGGACCAAGCTCGGTGCTGGCATGCACCTGCTGGTGATCGCAGACAAGCCAGGTGCACCGAATACGCCCCAGACCGACTGCCTGGGCGCGGCGACCTGTTTCCATGTCGGGTTCGGCATCAGCGGCTCGAGCGGTGATCAGGTCTTCTTGCTGAAGGGCAGCGAAATCCGAGCGCAAGGCGAGATCCCGGCCACCGCCCACGGCAAGGGCGAGAGCTGGTGCCGCACGCCGGACGGAACGGGAGCGTTCGTGAAGTGCACGGCCACCCCGGGCGCGAAGAACGTCAAGCTCTGAGCTCCCCGACACCGAGGTGCCCGTGCTGTTCTCGGGGCCGGGGGTGACCCGTGCCACGACTCGAACGCCGATGGACGCGCGTCGCGTCGCGCCGACGATCGCTGCGTTGCTCGGCGTCCCAGCCCCGAAGGCAGCGACTTTGGCACCTCTGCCGGGTGCGCCGGGGCCCCAGCACATCTACCGGTGAGCGCTCGCCGAGCGCCTTCGGTGACGAGCCCGTGGCGCCTGACACCGCGACGTTTCCACGAGTTTTCCACAGCCTCACGCCGATGGACGCTTCCCGACACCGGCGCATGGGAAATGACAGACCCGATGAAGACGAAGAAGCCCATCGGGAAACGCGGGGCGAGCGCCCTCTTGGTTGCCTCGACTCTACTCTGGACGAGCTGCGCCGCCGAGCGTACGAACATTCCACTCCGGCCGGGTGTGCTGGTGCCACGAACCCGCGCCCCGAGTCACTCCCCGAGCTTGCTGAACGGTGAGCACACCTTCGTGCTGGTGGCCATCGACGGCGTCCGCCACGAAGACGTGTTCGAGGGTGTCGACCCGAACCTCGCCAAGAAGCACGGGCTCGCTGCCCGCGAGCTGCTAACGGCGCGGGCGCTCACCCCGAACCTTCACGCCCTGATGGCGCGCGGCGCGGCCCTCGGCGCGCCCGGCTCCGGGGCTGGCATCTTCGCCAGCGGCCCGAATTTCGTCTCGGTCCCGGGCTACATGGAGCTCATGACCGGACGGCGGACGACGGGTTGCACGACCAACGGCTGCGCCGCGACGACCCACCCGACCCTGGCCGACGATTTCGCGAAGTTGCCAGACGTGAGCCCTCTGGAGATCGGCGTCATTTCTTCGTGGGACGGCATCGGGCGCGCGGCCGCCCGCGATCCTTCCAGAGCCACGGTGTCGGTCGGGCGACATCAGGGCCAGACCCGTGACCTTCTTCGCTACGACGCCGAGGCGAGCGCGCTGCTCGACGCTGGCGAGCAGGCGGGCCCGTCACCGGGCTACGGCGACTATCGCCGGGATCGGGACACGGCCGCCATCGCGCTGCGCTACTTGAAGAAGGTCAAGCCGCGCTTCCTGTTCCTCGGCCTCGGTGACACCGACGAGCACGCGCATCACGACGACTATCGCGGCTACCTGCGCGCGCTCGGCCACGCCGACTACGTCGTCGGGCAAGTGCAGGCGGCGCTCGGCGAGTTCGAGCGCGAGGGACGCAGGACGACGTTGATGATCACCACCGACCACGGCCGCGAGCGGGACTTCGACGGACACGGGGGTCACGCGCCGGAGTCGGCCGAGGTCTGGCTGGTCGCCGCGGGCTGGGGCATTGCGCGGCAAGACCGGGTCGAGTCCCGGTCCACCCGGTACCTGGCCGACGTGACCGCGACCCTCCGAGTGCTGGCAGGTGTCGGGGTGGTCGAGCCCTCGAGCACGGCGCTGGCGGAGCTGATGGAGCCGGCCGAGCTCAGGCTGTCGCAGGTTCGCTGAAGACGCGGTCCGAGTCGGACGAGAGACCGCGGCTCTGCGAATGACGCGTGGGGAAGTTGAGCGCGCACCGCGTCCGTGCTGAGCTGGGCGTTCATCGCAGTGAAGCAACTCCCGATCTGGCTCTTTGTGCCGCTCTCTGTTTGCACCGCCGCCTGCGGCTACTCGCGAGGTTTCGGCCCCCCGCCGCGGGCAGCGGTCGCGGACGAGGTCGACCGCTGCGCTGCGGGGACGCGCGACCCAGCGTGCTCAGCGCCGGCCCCCGACGCGCGACAGGTGCGGTTCGTGCCACCGGCTGAGGGAGGTGAGTGGTGGCTTGCCCGCACGTGGGGTGAGTACGCCTGCCCACTTCCGTGCACACGCTGGGTCGCCGCCGCTGATCGTCCCGTCCTCGTGCGACCTGGGCGCGGGGGCGAGAGCGAGCTTGCGATTTCCGTAGACGCGCTCCCGCCGGCCCGACCTCGCGAAGCGCTCGTCGTCGAGCCAGCGGTGGGACGGGGGGCTGTCTGGGTTGGCGCGGTGGGTGTCGGCGTCGGGGAGCTGTTACTCCTGAGCGGAGTTGCACTCTTCTTCACGCAGCAGGACAAGGGTGGCTGCGGTGCCCGCTGGTCGAGCAACGAGGAGGGATGCAGCGTCGCCAAGGTAGGACTGATCGGCGGTGCTGCCCTGGGCGCGCTGGCGGGCTCGTATTGGCTGTTCTACTACCGAGGCGACAGCGCTCGGGTGTCGGTCGCGCGGGAATTCTGAGGCTGCCGCGACGTCAGGATTGAAAAAACCCCCACCCGCACCGAAGTGCGGATGGGGGCGGGGCTCCTCCAGCTAGTCGAGGCGCGAGGGGTCGGAGAAGCCCGAAGTCGCTCAGCTCACTTGTCGGCCCAGTCGATCCACTTGCCGGTCATCCAGTTGCCGGCCGCGTCCTTGAACGCGCCCGCATAGTTGGCGGTGGCGTCGAAGAACCCATCGCTCGGCGGGGTGGCGCCGGCGATCACGCTGGCCGGGATCGGGTTCGGGGTGGCAGCGAAGCAGCCTGCCAGCTTCGGATCGTTGGTGGTGTTGTTCCAACCGCTGGTGTTGAACCAGCCGATCTCGTCGAAGCCCTTGTCGTCGTCTTTCTTGGTGTCGCTGTTCGACCCGTCTTCGACGTAGGCGATGTTCTCGGGCGCGTTGCCGAAGAACACGCTGTTCATCAGCTCCACGCTGGTGGGGGGTACGTCGCGGAGGTCCACGCCGGCCTCGAAGCCGGTGACGATGGCGTTGACGATCTTACCCTTCACGCCGCGGCGCAGCAGCATGCCGTACTGCTGCTTGGCGACCACCGCGTTCTGGCCACAGAGCGTGGCGTTGTAGACGGTGGGGTTGGTGGGCGGGGTGGCGGTGAAGTTCGTGCCGTCCGTGTCCCACTCGAAGCCGTTGGCCTCGTCGGCCAGGCTCGGATCCGACTGGTGGAAGTAGAACTGCACCTTGCCGGAATAGCCGAAGTCGAAGTCCAGGCCGTCGTCGCCGTTGCGGAAGCAGACCAAGCGCTTGGCGTTGACCGTGCCCCCGAAGAACTCGAAGCAATCGTCCAGGGTGTGCTTGACCTGAATGTTCTCGACCACGGTCTTGTTCCCCACGCCGCCCAAAGTGAGCCCGTTGATCTCGTTGTTGGCCGCAATCTCGACGCCGCCAAACTCGATGCGCATGAAGCGCAAGACGCCGCTGTCATCGGTCGGATCCGTGCCGCCGTAGGTCTCGTTGGTGGTCAAGCCTTCGATGGTCGGGTTGGTCTTGTTGGTGGGCGCCTTGCCGAGCACGATCAGACCGCCCCAGTCACCCGCTGCGCGAGAGCCGACGGGCGCAGCGCTGGTGAACAGGATCGGCTCGTCCTTCTTGCCGTCCGCGATGATCTTGGCGCCCTGCTTGATGACCAGCGTGCCGGTGGTGGCCTTGTCGCCCATGATCTTGGTGCAGGGGTCGATGGTCAGGGTGGCTCCCGCCTCGACCGTCACGATGCCCTTGAGCATGTAGTGCTTGTCGTTCGTGAGCTTCTTGCTCGCGGTGATCTTGCCGGTGAGGTCCTCGACGGTCTTGGTCGCCGCGAGGTCGCAGGTGCTGCCGCCGGTGCCGCCGGTGCCGCCGGTCGCCCCGCCCGTGCCGCCGCCGCCGCTGCCGGCCATGCTGCCGCCGCTGCCAGCCATGCTGCCGCCGCCGCCGGCCATTCCGCCGCCGCTGCCGCCGCTGCCGCCACCACCCGTGGCGCCGGTCCCTCCCGAGCCGCCCGACGCGGGCTTGTCCGAGTCCGAGTCGTCCCCGCACGCAACCAGCAAGGGCAGCGTAGAAAGTGAAGAAACCAGCAAGAAACGAGTGAAGTTACGCATGAACAATCCTCCTTGGGCGAGCGGGACTGTGCGCCCGGGCCGTGACCGAGCCGTGCGGCGCGCGTAACTTTCGTGTTTCGGAATGGGGTCGGAAAACGTCACTTTGCACAGCCTGGGGACGGCATGTGGATGAGGCCGGGAACCTCCGACCCAGAGCGGTGTTCCCTCTGGACATGCGGGCGCTGATCGCTGTGCTCTTCCTGGGTGGCTGCGCGAGCCCGGTCGCCCCGGCGGCTGCCCCCGCGGCGCCGGCGATCCCCGCGGTGGCACCGGAAGCGGCGTCCGCAAGCCCGCCCCCCGCCCGGCCGGTGGGGGCGAATCGCTGCTGGCCTGACACGCCGCCCAAGTCGCGGGCCGCCCCGAAGGTGTACGCGGCTGACACCTGCGCGGACCATCGCCAGGCCGAGGTGCGACTCGCCAAGGAGCTCGCCAAGCAATACGACCACACGGTAACCGGCAGCGTGGTCGACGTGACGTTCGCGTGCGACCCGCTCACGAGCGAAGTCGAGGAGCTGGTCGTTGAGACGGGGTCGGGTCACGGCGGCGGGCTCGAGCTCTGGCGCGCTCGACGCAAGAGCGGCCAGGCCAGCTTCGAGGTCCTCGGGCTCGGCAATCACGGGTACTACTCAGCCGCATCGAAGGGGCAGGCCGCGGTCCGCATCGCCCGCGGCATGATCTCTGCCTCGGTGCTCGACAAGGCTCTCGGGACGGCACGGCCAGCGCTCACTGCACGGCTTCGCGAGATCGAGCCGCCGCCGCCGCCGAACGGGATGTGGGGGCGCAGCTTCTCGACGTCGAGCGGCAACTTCCACCTCGCCTTCCGCCTGTCCGATGGGACGCACGAGCTCGCGCGCCACTTCACGGGCTACCCCGGTAGCAGCGACCAGCCGCGGTACCTCGGGCTGCAAGCAGCGTGGGCTGCGGTCGGACCGGTGTTCGAGAAGCTGCCCCTGGAGCCCGGTGAGGCAACCGCCGACGAGCGCGACTTCTTCGCGACCTCGTTCCTGCGCGCCGCGCCGCGCTTCGACGACGACTTCGCCTGGTGGGTGCGCGATCGCTACGTCGCGCTGGCCGAGCACTTGGGCTCGCGCGAGCTGGTCGCAGCGCTGCTCGGCGTGCTCGCAAGCGGCCTGCGTGAAGGCGAAGCACAGCCCAGCGACGATCGCCGGCGCGAGGTGGCAAAGCGACGCCTCGAGCAGCCGCTGGCCACGCTGGCGCGCCTCACCGGCTGGGACCCGCGGAAGGACGACGCGGGACAAGAGCGCGACCTGGTGGCGGTGGCCAGAGAGGTGCTCGCCGAGTGCACGGTCAAGTAGTTGCCAAGCGGCGAGCCTCGACGATCGCGCTCGGCCCTGCCTCTTCCGAGACCCAAGTCCCGAGCTGGCGCGCACGCTCGGGAGACGGATTCGGGTCGAATGCAGGCGACAACCGCCATTTGCCCTAGTAGTTGTACGTTCCGCTCACCGATAGCGTGCTGCCGTCTTGGTACTCGCGGACCACGTTGTCGCCGTCGTTGCTCTCACCCTGGGTGCGGACGAAGGCCGAGTTCAAGACGTTGGTGGCCGCCAGCTTCAGCTCCAGGTGCTTGCCGATGTCCTTGGCCACCACCGCGTCCATGGCGTGGCGCGGCTGCTCGTACACGTCAGGGAGCCCGTTCGTGCCCACGGTGACGATGCTGCGCCCCGAGATGTTGTAGAGCAGGCGAGCCTTGAGCCCCAGGTCTTCACTGGCGTAGTCGACCATCGCGTTGACCACCCACGGCGCCTGGTTCGACAGGGGGCGATCCGAGTTGGTGACGAAGCTCGCCTTCTCGGGGTCGAGCGACACGCGCGACCGCGCCAGGGTGAGATTGGCGATCAGCGAGAAGTCTTTCAGCGATTGGGTCAAGAAGCCAAGCCCCTTGCGCCCTTCGAGCTCGACGCCAATCAACGACGCGCTGTCGGCGTTGTCATAGGTGGCGATGCCCGCCACCGCGCCTTGCGCCTGCAGCACCTGCTCGATGGCTCCGTCGAAGTGCTTGTAGAACGTGCTGAACGCCAGCACTTCGCTGGGGCTGGGGAAGTATTCGAAGCGCAAGTCCCCGTTGGTGATGAGGGTGCGGTCCAGGTCGGGGTTGCCCTCGACGTTGTTGCCGCCGAAATAGTCGGTGAACGAAAACGGCGCCAGCTCGCGCAGCTGCGGGCGGGCGATGGTGCGGGTGACGGAAGCGCGGACGTTGGCGCTCTCGGTGGCCTTGAAAATCAGCGCGGCCGACGGCAAGAGATCGGTGGTGTCGAGCCGCGTCGAGACTTTGCCCACCGCAGGCGAGAATGGGTCCACCGACTCGATGCCCTGTCGCGCTACCTCGATCCGCTGCCCAGCCACGAAGCGCAGGCTCTTGCTCAGGCTGGTGTCACTCATCAAGTACGCGGCGTACACGTTCAAGTCGGCGGTGTACGAGTCGTTGGCGCGCGTGTCCTCTTGCAGGTTCAGCGCAGTGCCGATGTTGCCGTCGGTGAAGAGCTGGTCGGGCGGCAAGAGCAGCAGGTTGGGATCCGAGCCGGGGACCTGCCGATAGCGGAAGCGCCGAGCGTCGAACTCGCGGTCGCGAAAGCTCATCAGCGTTCCGAGCTTCAGGCTCGCCGGCTTGTCCCCCTTGGCCAGGGGCTGGGTCAGGTCGAGGGCGCCGCCGTAGGTCTTCTCCTTCTGCTCGGCGAAGAAGTGCGATCCCGAGAGCGCGTCGTCCTCGAAGGTGTAGGCGTCCAGGCCCGAGTCGTAGGTGTAGATCGTCCCGCGGGTGTCGGGTTCGTCGCGACCGGCTCGTGACGCGAACAGGCTCCAGTCGATCTTGGCATCGTCGAGCGCGGGCAGCTCGTGCTCGCCGCGCAGCTGACCAAAGGTGAGCCCCCGACTCACATAGCGCAGGCGCGTCTCGCGGATGACGGCCGAGCGCTCTTCGTGGAAGCCCTCGAACACCCGCGCCTCTTTGTCGCCGGCTTGGCTGTGAAACCCGATGAGGGCGATGCGATGCTTGGGAGAGAATTCGTAGGTGACACCTGCGAAGGCGCCCCAGCCGACTTGGTCGAACCCGGTCTCGCCCTCGATGTCGTTCTTCTTCTGCAAGTCCCCGTTGCCGTCCAGACCGAAGGTGCTGATCTTCTCGCCGGCGCGCCGCAAGAACTTCCGTGAATAGGTCAGCGCCGCCAGTGTACCGAGGCGGCGCTTCTCGCCCAGGTCGAAACTGTCGCCGCCCACGACGCTGACGCTGTAGTTCGGAAGGCTGGTCGCGCCTTCGGTGGACATGAAGGCGTTCATGTCGCGACCCCAACCCGTGAGCTCGGCCTGCGTGGGCACCGAGCCATCGGGACGCGGGACGTTCGGCCCGATCTTGTGCTCGGGAATGCTGCCCGGCAGCTTGCGTGCTCCGCCGTCGAACCCGAGCCAGTCGGTGCTGCTTCCCTTGTAAGAGAGTCGCTCTTGGAACGTGGTCGAGGTGTTGAACCCCGCTCCCAGTGAGGCCGAGAGCAGGAGCTTCGAAGGCATGGCGCGGGTGTTGATTCGCACCGAGCCGCCGGTGAAGTCGCCGGGCGTGTCGGGCGTGAAGGTCTTGACGATGGTCAGGTCCTCCAAAATGAGCGACGGGAAGAGATCGAGGGGGACCGCTTGCCGATCGGGCTCCGGGCTGGGCAGTGGCACACCGTTGAGCAGTGCATTGGTGTAGCGCTCTCCCAGGCCGCGCACGTAGACGAAGCGGCCATCGACGATGTTGGCGCCCACCACGCGGCGCGCGGCCTCGGCGGCGTTCCGATCGGGCGTCTTGGCGATTTCCACGCGCCCCACCGCGTCGCCCGAAGCCGCCGATCGCCTTCGGGTCAGAATCAGCCCCTCCATGCTGGCGCGATCGGCCTCGGTCTCGACTTCGACCACGTCCACGGCCTTCTCGTCGGGCACCAGCCGCGCGTCGACCTTCACGACCTGGCCCGCGGCCACCACGATGCCCTGCACCCGCTCGGCCTTGTGCAACTCGTAGAAGAACCGAATGGCATGGGTCCCCGGCGGCAGCTCGAGCCGAAAGCGTCCGTCGAGATCGGTAATGGCCCTGAGCTTGGTACCCACGACCGTGACCGTGGCCTCGGGCAATGGTTCCTTCAGCTTGGTGTCGGTGAGCACACCCCAGATCACGCCCTTGCCCTTGGGCGGTGGGCGCGAGGGGCTCTCTTCGGCGTCACCAGCGGCGTCGTCGGGAGCAGGTGACGCGTCGCCGGGCTTCTGAGGCTCTGCCGGCGCCGGCGCGATCTCGTCGCCTTCTTCGTCTTCCGGCGCCTGGGCAAGCGCAAGACCGCCGCTCGAGAGCAGCAGCGAAAGAACGAATGTGCTGTAGGTCAGATGTCGGGCTCTCATGGGTACACGTCCGCCCTGGCCCCCAACGCGGGGAGCCCGGTGCGTCTTTCGAAGTGGGGCTCAGCGGACTACGGTCTCGGTCAGGATCGCGATCGAGCGCGCGCCGCCGGCGCGCGTCGCATCGAGCACGTCGACGGCGCGCCCATAGCCGAGCTCGTTGTGCGCGTCGAAGTACACGACCTTCTGCTTCTTCGCGGCAAGCATGCGCGGGAGTCGATCTTTCAGCTCTTCCTTGCTGAGCTCGGTCTGATTGACGTGGATCTTGCCGGACCGGTCCACAGTCACCACCAGCGGCTTGTTGGCGTCGTCGCTGGGCGGCGGCGGCGGCTCGTCGGCCCTCTCTTGCTTGGGCAGGTTGAGCCAGAAGGTCTTGGTCATCAGCGGCGTGACGACCATGAAGATGATCAGCACCACCAGAGCAACGTCGACCAGCGGGGTGACGTTGACGTTGGGCGTTGGCTGCTGCTTGGCGCCGCGTTTGCCCGGGCTCAGGTGCATTCCCATGGTGCCCTCACTGTCCCTGACCGGGCTTCTTGCGCTCCGTGACCTTGAGCGAGATCCCTTTGAGGCCGATGCCCTGCAGCATGGCAAAGGTCTCGCGGACCTTGCCGTAGGGTGCCGCCGCGTCGGTCTTCAGCAAGAGCGCTCGCTCTGGATCCTTTTCGTGCAGCGCGGTGAGCCGCGCCTTCAGCGTGGCGGGCTCGATCTTCTCCTTGTCGACGATCACGGCGCCGCTGAGCGCGATGGTCACGTCGATCGGGTTCATGTCCTTGGGCTTGGCGTCGGGTTGGAAGATGGCGGGCAGCTCCACATGCTCACCCTCGTTGATGGCCGGAGCGATCACCATGAAGATGATCAGGAGCACCAGCACCACGTCCACCAGGGGGGTGACGTTGATCTCCGGCTCCGGTCGTCGTGCGGCTGCGCTGGCGCTCATACCCATGACATCATCCCTCAGGCGGCCTGGCGCTCACCCACGTCAGAGGTCCGACCCGTGCTCGACGGCGGCACGTAGCGTGCTTCCATCTCGTCCAGCAGCTCGCCGGCCGACCGCGCCAAGGCCAGCTCGATGGTGCCCACCTTTGCCGTCAGATAGTTGAAGAAGAGAACCGCCGGGATGGCGACCATCAGGCCGAAGGCGGTCTCGATCAGCGCTTCGGCGATGCCGGCCGACACCGCGCCCAGGCCCCCGGACCCGGTGGAAGCGATGCCCTGAAACGCGGCAATGATGCCGACCACGGTGCCGAGCAGGCCCACGAACGGAGCCACCGAGCCGACTGACGCCAGCACGCTCATGCCGCGCCTGAGGTCGGCGCCGATCTGCTCTTTCTGACGCTCTGCCTCGTTGCGCGCCAGCTCGACGGGCGTGATGTTCCCGTCCAGCGTCTCGAACCCGCCGATGTAGCGCTCGATGATGGCGGCGAAGAGTCGAGCCAGCGCCGAGCTTTTGTGCTCTTTGGCGGCCTGGAGCAGAGTCTCCACTTCCCAGCTGCGGAGAAGCGGCGTCGCCTTCTGGGCAAAAGCCAGCGACTCTTTGGCCGAGCGCGAAAACGCGATCAAGCGCTCGATGACCACGCCAATGCTGGCGACGCCCATGACGAGCAGCGCGGCGGCGATGAGCTTCGCCACCAGGCCCATCGACTGCCAGATGTGAACGAGGTTGAATGTCATCTCTCTCTCCGTGGTCGTATTGCGTCAGGTCTTGATGCGAAAGGGGAAGCGGGCAACGCGCGAGACGGCGATCGGAATGCCGTCGCGTAGCGCCGGCTTGAAGCGCCAACTCTGAACGGCGGCGATGCAGGCGGCGTGCAACTCGGGCGGGCCGCGAACGACTTGCACGCCGGTCACCGCGCCGGTCTCCGTCACGACGTACTTCACCACCACGGTGCCCTCGACACCGGCAGCCTTGGCGGCGGCGGGGTATTGGGGGGCGCCCATCGAGATCGAGACCGGCGCGACGTCGTTCTCGGCCAGGCGCACCGGCCCTGACGGCTTGGGCTTCGGCGGCGGCGGTGGCGGCGGCGGCGGCGCGGCAGTCTGGGTCAATGCGGGCTTCGGGCCGCCTCCGCCTCCGGCGTTTCCCCGTTCGTACGGGTCGCCGTCACCGTAAGCGTCGTCAGCGGTGCTGGCGCTCTCCGCGGGCTTGTCCTTGGGGATCTCTTTGGGTGGGGTCAGCTTGGGCAGCCGTGGACCCGGCGCCTGGGCCGCCGGCTCGGGGGTGGGTTCCGGCTCGGGCTCGGGCTCGGGCTCTGCCTTGTGCTCTTCCGGCGCGGTAGCCAGCGTGACGTCGACGGGAACGTCTTCGTCGGCCATCACCACTTTGCCGGCGGTGAGCGCCACGGCCACCGCCACCAGCCCGGCACCGACCGAGCCGACCGTGTAGCCGAACGCCAGGCGCTTCCGCCGCACCGGGTCTGAGCCTTGGGTGGTCCACGTCGTCAGGTCCATCGAGACAGCGGGAGCCTGCCTCGATCGAGTGACGGCTCGATGGCGAAACGGGAAATTGGCAGTGAACCAGATCGTCGCCGGATCCGCACCGTCGTCGCACCATCGTCACACGCTGGCGCCCTGCGTCGTGAAGCGTCGGGACCGCAGTTCCGCCTCGAGCGCGCTCAGCACCACGTCGTGAATGGCGTCTTCGGTGTCGGGGCTCCGGTGACGAAACTCGACCGCCAGGGCGTTGACGCCGTCGCCGTTGCCGCCACGCACGACGCGGGCGTGGACGTACACCGGTTCGCAGCCCGGCGATTCCAGCCGGAGCAGCGCCGAGTCGCCGCGCCCCAGCTCACTGTCACCAATCAAGAGCGCGCCCGCCGCCGACAGGTTCGCCACGATGAACCGGTCGCTCGCCGCCCCGCCCCTGTACCAACTCGCAGTAGCCGGCACGTCGACGCGCCGGTTCGAACGTCGCTCGAATCCCAGATATGCCATCGCCATCGCCTCCCGAGTCGCCACGCTTTGCGAAGGAAAAGGGAAAGTGACGCGCCGGTCCCCCGACACGAGATGATTGCAGCATAGCCCCGAACCCCGGCAAGGGCCGGGGAAATCCTCGACGCCCGCGGAATGGTGGGGGTTCCGTGTCCGATATGGCACGGACTCGTCACCCGTTGGTCACATGCCTTCGCTAGCTCTCGTCTCTGAACATGACGACCGTGCTCGTGATCGAGGACGAACACGACATCCAAGACGTGCTCGAGTACAACCTGCGGGCGGCCGGCTTCGACGTGCTGCGCGCCACGCAGGGCGGCCAAGGGCTTCAACTGGCGCGCGAGTCCCACCCCGATCTGGTCTTGCTCGACCTGATGCTGCCCGACACGTCGGGCATGGACGTGTGCCGCACGCTCAAGAGCGAAACGTCGACGCGATGCGTCCCGGTCGTGATGCTCACGGCCAAGAACGACGAAATCGATCGCGTGGTGGGCTTCGAGCTGGGCGCCGACGACTACATCGTCAAGCCCTTCAGCGTGCGCGAGCTGGTACTGCGCGTGCGCGCGGTGCTGCGGCGCAACGACGGGCCGGGCGCCCCGAGCCGGGCCATCGAGTTCGGTGAGCTGAGGATCGATCGCGAGGCACACCGGGTGTGGGTTCAGGGGGAGGAGGTCGAGCTGACCGCTCTGGAGCTGAAGCTCTTGGTGACGCTGTTCGATCGCAAGAACCGGGTGCAGTCCCGCGAGAGCCTGCTGGACACGGTCTGGGGCATGGACGCCCGCATCAGCACGCGCACCGTCGACGCGCACGTCAAGCGGTTGCGCGAGAAGCTGGGTCACGTGCGTGACTACATCGAGACGGTCCGGGGCGTCGGATACCGCTTCGTCGACGAACCGCTGACGCTGTAGGCGTCACGTGGATTCTACCGCTGGGTCACGTCGCGCTCACCTGACGCCCGCATGCTGCGCCCCATGAGAAACACGGTGGTTCGTTTCGTGGAGTCGGGCAGCGGCATCCTGTCGCTCTTGGAGGTCGAGACCGATCGCGGTCGGGGGCTTTTCGGGCGTGTCTCGGCGGCGCTCTTCCTGATGCGCATTCAGCTGGTGCGCGCCGAGTCGAAGCTCGAGCGCGGGCGCCGCGTCGAGCGGCTCTGGCTAGTCGAGTTCGACGGCGCGCCGATCCGACCGAACCGCCGCCTGGCGGTGCAAGACGAGGTGCTGCGGGCCGTCGAAAGCGCCCCCCCGGGCCCCCGCGCCTACTTGACGTCGAGCCGGCCGCGGCGACTCGACGACGAGCTCGAACCGGTAGCCTGATCGTCCGCCGAGCGTCGCGGCGAGTTTTCGACGATGTCGCCCGGCGGTTTCCGAGCTCACCCCAGCACCCGACCTTTCGCCGGCGAAACAGGCCGTGTGATGCAGCCCGATGGGGCTGCATGGTAAGCCTCGGCCGACGTCGTCACCGTTTCGTCACACAGACACGCTAGTCGGAGGGCGCGATGGCCAAAGTTCTCGTCATCGAAGACGAACGGGATCTGCAACAGGTGCTGACGTACAACCTACGTCAGGCCGGTCACGATGCCATCTCGGCAGAGCGCGGGGTCGAAGGGCTGAGGCTGGCGCGCTCCGAGGCGCCCGATCTGGTCTTGCTCGACCTGATGCTGCCCGACCTGGCGGGGACGGAAGTCTGCCGCTCGCTGAAGGAAGACGTGACCACCCGCGCCATCCCGGTCGTCATGCTCACCGCCCGCGGTGAAGAGATCGACCGCGTGGTGGGGTTCGAGCTGGGCGCCGACGACTACATCGTGAAGCCGTTCAGCGTGCGCGAGCTGCTGTTGCGCATTCAGGCCATCTTGCGCCGCGCGTCGGCCCCGAGCGATCGGCCACCCGCCGAGGCGAGCATCGAGTTCGGGTGCCTGCGCATCGATCGTGATGCGCATCGGGTGTGGGTCGACGAGCACGAGATCGAGCTCACCGCCCTCGAGTTCCGTTTGCTGGTCACGCTCTACGAGCGCCGGAACCGCGTGCAGACACGCTCCGCCTTGCTCGACGACGTCTGGGGTATCCAGGCGGACATCACCACGCGCACGGTCGACACCCACGTCAAGCGCCTGCGCGAGAAGCTGGAGGGCGCCCGCGACTACGTCGAGACGGTGCGCGGCGTGGGCTATCGCTTCAAAGGGTCCCCCGACGAGGCAAGCGCTTGAAGCTGGGCGTCCGCGCCAAGCTCTTCTTGCTGTCGCTCGGGCTGATCATCGTTCCGGTCTTCGCCAGCTACGCCTACCTGCGCGGCGCGCTGGAAGAGGCCATGCTCGGCAGCGTGCGCTCCGATCTCAGGGTGCGCGTGCGGCTGGTGGCGCAAGAGGTGGGGGACGCGCCGCCGCGGTCGCCCGCCGAGTGGCAGGCCCTCGCGCAGCTGCTGGGCCGGCGCGCAGAAGCCCGGGTGACCCTGATCACGCCCAGCGGCGCGGTGTATGGCGAGTCCGATCTGCCGCTGTCCGATCTGCCGCTGGTCGAGAACCACGGCGAGCGCCCCGAGGTGAAAGCTGCGCTCGCCGGTGGCTCCGGTGACGACGTGCGCTTGAGCGCCACCGTCGGCCAGCGCATGCTCTACATGGCCGAGCCCGTGGTCAGAGAGGGGAAGACCGTGGGCGTGGCACGCCTGGCGCTGTCGCTGGCTCGGGTCGACCAGGTGGTATCGAATCTGCAGCGGCTCGCCGGCATCGCGGTTCTCTTGGCCTTCGGCTTGGCGATCGTGCTCTCGACCGTGGCGGCGCAGGTGGTGTGGCGCGACGCCCACGCCTTGACCCAGGCCGCGCGCCGAATGGCCTCGGGCGATCTGGCGACGCGCACGCGACGGACGGAGCATGACGAGATCGGCGAGCTCGGCCGTGCGCTCGATCACCTGGCATCGAGTCTGAGCTCGACGCTCTCGGAGCTGCGCACCGAGCGCGATCGCGTCAGCGGGATCCTGAGCGGCATGCACGAAGGCGTGCTCTTGCTCGATCGCGACCGCCGCGTGGCACTGGTCAACCCGGCACTGTGCGAGATGCTGCTGTTGCCTTCGGACGCTCAGGGCAAGACCCCGCTCGAGGTGATCCGCCACGCAGAGTTGAAGACGCTGCTGGACGAGTGCCTGGAGGGCGACGAGCCGATGTCGCGCGAAATTGACGTGGGCGGGCTGAAACCCCGGCGTCTGCTGGTGCGCGCCGCACCTCTGGCCGGAGACCAGGGCGGAACTTTGGCAGTGTTCGTAGACGTGACCGACATGCGACGGCTCGAGACCATGCGCCGCGATTTCGTGGCGAACGTGTCCCACGAGCTGCGCACGCCGGTGACGGCGATCCGCTCGGCAGCCGAAACGCTGGAGACGGCGCTCGAGCGCGACCCGGACGCCGCACGGCGGTTCGTCAAAATCATCGATCGCAACGCCGAACGCCTGCGCGAGCTGGTCGAGGATCTGCTCGACCTGTCCCGCATCGAGTCGCGAAAGTACGAGCTCCACTTCGCTGAGCTCGATTTCGAGAAGCACGCGAAGAGCCTCTTGGGCCTCTTCCGGGAGCGCGCGGAGAAGAAGGGCATCCAGCTCTGCAGTCTGGTGCCGGCGACGCTGCCCAGGGTGGTGACCGACGAGAAGGCGCTCGACCACGTGCTGACCAACCTGATCGACAATGCCGTGAAGTATTGCCCCAGCGGCACCACCGTGACGCTGGGCGCCAGCGAAGAGGGTGAGCTGATCCGCGTCGAGGTGGCGGACGACGGGCCTGGCATCGAGCCGCGCCACTTGCCCCGGCTGTTCGAGCGGTTCTATCGCGTGGATGCCGGGCGTTCGCGTGAGCTCGGCGGCACGGGCCTGGGCCTCTCGATCGTGAAGCACCTGGTCGAGGCCATGGGCGGAACCGCGCGCGTCGAGAGCGAGCTGGGCCGAGGCACGCGGTTCTCGTTCACGCTGGGCACCCGCATGCCGCCCCCAGCCGAGCGATCTGCCCCCGGCGCCGCAGCGCCCTGACTACCGCTTGCGGCGGAACTTGGGCAGCGGCGGCGGTTTCGGCACCCGCGGCGAGTCCGGCAAGTCGAACTGCAGTGGGTTCGGGTGCTGGAACGTCGGCATCGAGTCGCGGGCCACGGCGTCCGCTTCGAACTCGATGTCGTCGTCGGGCGGCGGCTCGGCGGGCGCGGCCAGCGGCGCTGGCGCGGGCTTGCCGAGGTGCTTCAGCTGGACCTTCGGGACGGGCTTCGGCGCAGGCTTCGCCGGCTCGGGCTTCACCGATTCGGGCTTCGCCGGCTCGGGGTCCTCGCCCCAGCCTTCGTCGATGGCGTCCAGGTCCTTGGGATCCGTCACCGGGAGGTCACCATAGCAAGCAACCGCCGCCAGGGCGAACCGCCCTCATTTCGGCAGCACCAGCGAGCCCAGCAGCATGGCCCAAGCGGCTTCCAGACGCTGACGCTTGCCGCCCTCGGCGACGAGCAAGAAGCTCGCGCCCGTCTTCGCGTCGAGCTGCACGAGCAGCAATCTGAGCTCGACGCCGTCGGACCCCGGCCCGCTGAACACGACGGCGTCGCTTCCGGAAACGCGCTGGGCATTCTGGGTGAGCGACTCGGCAGCGCCGAGCTCGGTCAGCGAGCGACGCCGCTCTTCCGCGAAGCCGGCGAACGACCCATCGCCGATCACGTGGCGCCCGATCATCACCGCGACGTCGCCGTCGGTCAGCTCGATGCCGCCGGCGTCGTTCTCTCCACCACTGAAGCCCGAGGGCAGCGAGAACGTGGCACCCCAGGCGTCGTGGGTGGGGGACGCCGCGCTCGAGCTCTGCTCCGAGCGGCGGTCGTTCGAAGCGGCGCAGCCGCAGCCTGCGCACCAGCACACGGCCGCCACAATCGCTCCGAAGATGTGCCACTTCATCGCAGTGACTTCGTAAAACGCGATCATTTTTCTCGAAACTCACCCTCTTGTCACACCAGCGTCACACGAATAGACGAAATACCCCACACCGAGGTCACTGATGCGCACTTCCACGTTCTTCGCGGGCACCACGCTCGCGCTGCTCCACACCGTACCCGCTTTCGCCCAAGGCGCGCCTGCACCCGAGCCCGCCCCGACCCCACCAGCCGCCGTGCCGGCGCCGGCCGCGGCACCTCCGCCAGCAGCCGAGCCGGCCGAGCCCGCTGCTCCGGCGGCTGAGCCAGCACCGGCAGCCAAGGTCCGACCGCCCGAGTCCGCACCCGAGCCGACACCGCCCCGCGAGCGCAAAGACGAGCCCGCCAAGCTCGCGGTCGGCAAGGAAGGCTTCTTCCAGCCGGGCGCGTTGCTCCAAGGCTGGCTGTTCGTTCCCCGCCAAGAGGGGGTGAAGGCGCCGAGCACCTTCCGCCTGCGCCGCGCCGAGATCCGGGTCAAGGGCGAGATCGTCCCGATGCGGGTCGGCTACCAGCTGATGATCGATCCCGCCAAGGTGCTGGACCCCGAGAAGAGCACGGTTCCGACCGCCGACGGCTCGACCAGCGTCACGGTCCAGCAGAGCCCGAGCGCCGTGTCCATCATGCAGGACTTCTTCATCACCTTCATCAGCGACTGGGCCGACGTTTCGATGGGCCAGTTCAAGATGCCGGTGAGCTGGGAGGGCTACAACGGCTCGTCCAAGCTGCTCTTCCCCGAGCGCGCCGCGGTGGCCCGCAAGTGGGGCGACAAGCGCGACATCGGCGTGCGGGTCGACAAGAAGCTGTTCAAAGACAAGCTCTATTATTCGCTGAGTGTGCTCAATGGCGAGGGCCAGAACAAGGCCGACACCAACAACCAGAAAGACGTGGGGTTGCGTGTCGAGGCCTTCCCGGTGAAGCAAGTCATGGTCGGCGCCGTGGGCTACATGGGCGTCACCGACCGCGACCGCGCGGGCACCAAAGACCGGGTGGAAGGGGATCTGCGCATCGAGGCCGCGAACGCCCTGCTGCAGGCCGAGTACATCCGGGCCTGGGACATGCCTGCGACCGACGCCGATCGAATTCCGGGGCACGGCTTCTACGCCGCCGCCGGCTACACGTTCTTCGGTCGCCTGCAGCCCGTCGCGCGCGTGGGCTACGTGGACCCGAACACCGATCAGAGCTCGACGGCAAAAGAAGACGAGACCTGGGTGTACGAGGGTGGCCTCAACTACTTCATCTCGAAGCACGAGGCGAAGCTCCAGGCCAGCTACAGCGTGTACGACTACGACCTGGCCAAGACTCGCCACGAGCTGATCGTCGCCGCACAGGTCTCGTTCTGACCGCGCGTCACCCAATCGTCACAGTGTTGTTGCAGGGGCGCCGCACGCGAGCACCGCGGCGCTGGTAGGAGAACCCAAGCCATGATTTCCCGCAGAAACCTCGTCAGTGCACTGGTGTGTCTTCCGCTCACCGCCTCGGTGGGCTGTTCCAAGCCCGACGGCGCTGGCCCCGGTCCAAGCGGCTCGTCGGGCGGCACCGCTCCGGCCCAGGCGGGCACGGTGAGCCTGGTGGGCGCCGGCGCGACCTTCCCCTATCCGCTCTACAGCAAGTGGATCAGTGAATACAACAAGGCGAACCCAGGCGTTCAGATCAACTACCAGTCGATCGGATCCGGCGGAGGCATTCGGCAGATCAGCGCGGGCACCGTGGACTTCGGCGCCAGCGACGCGCCGATGACCGCCGACGAGGTGCAGAAGGCCCCGACCAAGCTCCACCACGTCCCCACCACGCTCGGCGCCGTCGTCATCACCTACAACGTGCCCGAGCTCGGCGCGCCGCTCAAGCTCAGCGCCGACGCAGTCTCGGGCGTGTACCTGGGCACCATCAAGAAGTGGAACGACCCCAAGATCGCCGAGGGTAACCCCGGCGCGAAGCTGCCCGACAAGGACATCGCCGTGGTGTACCGCTCGGATGGCAGCGGCACGACCGCCGTCTTCACCGACTATCTGGCGAAGGTGTCGACCGAGTACAAGGACAAGGTGGGCGCCGGCAAGAGCGTGAAGTGGCCGGTGGGCCTGGGCGCCAAGGGCAACGAGGGCGTGACCGGTCAGGTCAAGACCACCCCGTTCACCATCGGCTACGTCGAGCTGGCGTACGCGAAGCAGAACAAGCTCCCGATCGCGCAGCTCAGGAACAAAGCGGGGCAATTCGTCGAGCCAACGGCCCAGACCATCACTGCGGCTGCGGCCGGCGTCGAGGTCGGCGACGACCTCACCGCGTCGCTGACCGACCCAGCGGGCGAGAAGGCCTACCCGATTTCGTCGTTCACGTACCTGTTGGTCTACGAAGACGCCAAGGACAAGACCAAGGGGCAAGCCCTGGCGAAGTTCTTGTGGTGGGCGCTCCACGACGGGCAGAAGCACGCCGCCGAGCTCGACTACGCGCCGCTGCCCGACGCGCTGATCACGAAGACCGAGGCGCGCATCAGGTCGCTGCGCTCCGGCAACGACAAGCTGCTTCCCGGCGGGTGAGATGACTTCGCGGACCGCGGCCCCCCTGACACGACGCCGCTCGCGCCTGATGGCGCTGCTCGGCGCCGAGGTGAACGCGGGGGACGTGCTGTTCCGCGGGGTCGCCGCCCTGTTCGCCATCACCATCGTGCTGGTGCTGGGTGCCATGGCGATCCAGATGTGGGTCGCCGCCCGTCCGTCCATCGCCCACTCGGGCTGGCGCTTCATCGTCGGGCGCGACTGGGATCCGGTTCGCGACTCGTTCGGCGCCCTGCCCTTCATCTACGGCACGCTCGTCTCTTCGCTGCTGGCGCTCGGCATCGCGGTCCCGATCTCGCTCGGGGTCGCGGTGTTCCTGACCGAGCTTGCGCCACCCTGGCTGCGCTCCCCGGTGAGCTTCTTGGTCGAGCTGCTCGCGGCGGTGCCGAGCGTGATCTACGGCCTGTGGGGCATCTTCGCGTTGGCGCCATTCTTGCGGAACCACCTGGAGCCGTTCTTGGGCAAGACGCTCGGCTTCTTGCCGCTGTTCCAGGGTCCGCACCAGGGGTTCGGCATGCTGGCCGGCGGCATCATCCTGGCGATCATGATCACGCCGACCATCTCCAGCGTGTCGCGCGAGGTGCTGCGGGCCGTCCCCGATAGCCTGCGCGAAGGGGCCCTGGCCCTCGGCAGCACCCGATGGGAAGCGCTGAGGCACACCATCTTGCCGTACGCGCGCTCGGGCATCGTCGGCGCCATCATTTTGGGGTTGGGTCGCGCGCTGGGCGAAACCATGGCGATCACCATGGTGATCGGCAACCGCACCGACATCAGCGTGTCGCTGTTCGCCCCCGGCTACACCATGGCCAGCGTCATCGCCAACGAGTTCACCGAAGCCACGGGTGACGTCTATCTGGGAGCGCTCGCCGAGATCGGGTTGCTCTTGTTCGCGGTGACCTTGATCCTCAACGTCGTGGCCCGCCTGCTGGTGTGGCGCGTGGGGCGCGCGCCGGAAGGGGCACGCGGATGAAAGAGCGGTATTCACAGCGGAAGCTGGTCGACGCCGCGGTGCGAGGGCTCTGCCTCTTGGCCACTGGGGCCGCGCTGATCCCGCTCGGCCTGGTGCTGTACTACGTCACCTCACGGGGGATCGGCGGCCTCGACTGGGCGTTCTTCACCGAGCTTCCCAAGCCGGTGGGCGAAGCGGGCGGCGGCATGGCCAACGCGCTCTTGGGCACGCTCGAGCTGGTAGGGCTTGCCTGCCTGTTCGGCATTCCTCCCGGGGTGCTGGCCGGCGTGTACCTGGCCGAGTTCGGCCAGCACCGCTTCGCCAAGCTGGTGCGCTTCTCGGCCGACGTGATGTCGGGTGTGCCCAGCATCACGATTGGCATCTTCGTCTACACGCTGATCGTGCTCCGCACCAAGAGCTTCTCGGCCTATGCCGGCGGCGTGGCGCTGGCGGTGTTGATGCTCCCGACGGTGACGCGCACCACCGAAGAGCTCTTGCGACTGGTCCCCGAATCGCTGCGGGAAGCAGCGCTGGGCCTGGGCGTGCCCAAGTGGCGGGCCACGCTCAGCGTGGTGCTGCGCACCGCCGCACCGGGCATCGCCACCGGCATCATGCTGGCCATTGCCCGGGTCGCGGGCGAGACCGCCCCGCTGCTGTTCACCGCGTTCAACAACGCTTTCTGGCCCACGGGCCTGGCGCAGCCCACCGCCTCGCTGCCGGTGCAGATCTACACCTATGCCGTGTCGCCCTACGACGACTGGCACCAGAAAGCCTGGGCTGCGGCGCTGGTGCTGATCGGGATGGTGCTCATCTTGAACGTCGCCGCCCGAGTCCTGGTCCGCCACCGTGTGAGGTCCCGATGATCCAGTCCCTTGCTCTCGCCCGCACCAGCGAAGCCACGCGCGAATCCGCTCGGACACCCGCCCGGCCAAGCGCCGCACCGGACCGACCGAAGATGCGCGCCGAGGCGCTCAGAGCGCACTTCGGCAAGACCGAGGTCTTGAAGGGCATCACCCTGCCCGTCGAGTCCACCACCGTCACCGCGATCATCGGGCCTTCAGGTTGCGGGAAGTCCACGTTCATCCGCTGCCTGAACCGCATGCACGAGGTGGTCAGCGGTGCCCGCGTGGCAGGCAAGGTGTTGCTCGACCTTCAGGACATCTACGCCCCCGACGTCGACCCGGTCCGGGTGCGCCGGCGAGTGGGCATGGTGTTCCAGAAGCCCAATCCGTTCCCGACGATGACCATCCGCGAGAACGTGCTGGCGGGGCTCAAGCTGAACGGCCTTCGCCCCAAGGACACGGAAGAGCTGGTCGAGCGCGCGCTGCGCCAGGTGGCGCTCTGGGACGAGGTCAAAGACGTGCTCAGTCGCTCCGGAACCAGCCTGAGCGGCGGCCAGCAGCAGAGGCTGTGCATCGCCCGTTCCCTGGCGCTCGAGCCCGAAGTGCTATTGATGGACGAGCCGTGCTCGGCACTCGACCCCATCGCCACGGCTCGGGTCGAAGAGCTGATTCACGAGCTGCGCGAGCGCTATACCATCGTGATCGTCACCCACAACATGCAGCAGGCCGCTCGAGTGGCCGATTTCACCGCGTTCTTCTACCTGGGTGAGCTGGTGGAATACGACCGCACGGACGTGATCTTCACGCGGCCGAGCGAGAAGAAGACCGAGGACTACATCACGGGGCGGTTCGGATGAGCACCCTTCAGAAACACACCGACCGGGAGTACGAGGCCGAGCTCGAGACGCTGAAAGAGAAGCTCTTGCTGATGGGGGCGCGGACCGAAGAGCTGATCTCTCAGGCCATGCGGGCGTTCGCCGAGCGCGACGCCGACAGCGCCAGGCTCACGATGCGCATCGATCGGCAAGTCGATCAGCTCGAGCTGGACATCGATCAGCTGTGCCTGAAGATCTTGGCACGCCGCCAGCCCGTGGCCAGCGACCTCAGGCTGATCACCACCACCATGAAGCTGGTGACCGATCTGGAGCGCATCGGCGACCTGGGCGTGAACGTGTGCGAGCGCGTGATCGAGCTCTCGGCAGAGCCCCCGCTGCCGGCCACGCAAAGCGTGACCCGCATCGCCGAGGCTGCCCTCGCCATGTTGCACGACTCGCTGGATGCATTCGTGGCCGGCAACACCGAGCTGGCGGAAGAGGTGATCGAGCGCGACGGGCAGGTCGACTCGTACTACGCGCAGCTCTTCCCCGAGCTTCTTCAGCTGATGATGAAGGACTCGGGCAGCGTCTTTCGCGCGACCCGCCTGCAGTCGATCGCGAAGTATCTGGAGCGCATCGCCGACCACGCCACCAACATCGCCGAGATGGTGGTCTTCATGGTCCGCGGCAAGGACGTTCGCCACGCGTTCGCGCTATCGCGAGGGGACGGCTGAGGCCGTCAGCTTTCGCACACCGGCCCGGTTTCAGGCCAGATCCGCCGGGCCGTGGTTGGCACGGCGCCTGCTTTTGCCAGAGGCATGAGCTCGCTTTCCGGCTTTGCGGTCCTCGATGCGCCCGTCACCCCCCGAGTCCGCGTGCGAAGCTGGCACCACCGCTCGGGCCCGATCGAGTTCCCCGCCGGCACCCACGCCCTCGTCGAGGTGGCCTGGGTGCTCGAAGGGCGCGCCACGTACACGGTCGGTGATCGCGAGCTGGTCGCGGGGCAGAAGGTCGAGCACATCGTGACGCGCACCATCGACGACGCGATGATTCCGACCCCCCAGCTGGACGCGCCCTTTCTGGGCGTGCTTCCCACCGGGTATTTGCGGCATTTCCTCATGACCGTCGACTACCCCGCCGGCAAGCTGCGGCTCGACGGGTATGCGGACCTGCCGCCGCGGGAGCCCGACAGCTTCTTCGCGCTGGGCATCGGGTTCGAGCAGGTGACCTCGCCACCCATCCACGTGACGCAGGTGCTGCCGGGCAGCAGCGCCGCGGACGAAGGCATCGCCGTCGGCGACGAGCTGGTGAAGGTCGGCGGCGCGGACTTCGCCAGCCTGACGCCCTATCAGCGCCCGTGGGCGATGATCGACCAGCGCGAGTACACCGCCGTGCCGGTGACGGTGCTCCGAGCAGGCAAGGCGATCTCGGTCACGCTCGAGACCCGCAAGCTGCTCACCGATCCGAAGCTGGACTAGAGTGCACCGCCGCACAGGCGTGTCATTGCCCCGCGCACGCGGTCGAGCTGGTTCCGTAGCTCGGCCACGTGGGCGACGAGCCCATTCTGCCGTACCCGCTCGAGCTCCACGTCGCGCGCCAGTGACTCCAGCGTGCGCGCGCCGACGTTCGAGGCCGAGCCAGCGACCACGTGGGCGATGCGGCGCAGGGCCACCGCGTCGGCACTCTCGGCCGCCCGCTCCAGGTCGCTGAGCCGCGCGCCCATGTCCTCGACGAACACGGCGCAAACGTCGGCCAGCACCGCCGCGTCTCCGCCGCTCAGATCCTCGAGCCGCCGAGCGTCCAGAGCGTCGCTGCCGGGGTCTTCGGGCAGAGCGGGCTTCGAGACCTTCAGGGCCGGCCCCGCCGCGAGCCACCGCTCGAGCGTGGCACCCACTTCGGCCAGGGTGAAGGGCTTGGTCAGATAGTCGTTCATGCCCGAGCGCAGGCATTTTTCCCGGTCCCCCGGCACAGCGCTGGCGGTCAGCGCGATCACCGGCAGCGCAGTCCTGTCGTAGCCCAGCTCGCGCAGCCGTGCGGTGGTCGAATAGCCGTCGAGCAGCGGCATCTGGCAGTCCATGATCACCGCGTCGAACGTCCCGACCCCCAATGCGTCGATCACCTCCAGACCGTTGTGGGCGATTTCCACGACGTGGCCCAGACGCTCGATGGTCTTCTTCAGAATCACCTGAGTGAAGAAGTTGTCTTCGGCGATCAAGATCCGCCTCCGAGCACCGCTGCTGGGGGTGAGCGGTGGCGGCGGCCGGCTGGGCTTCATCACGTGACTGGGCCGAGCCGGGTCCACGCGCACCGAGAGCGCGAAGGTGGTGCCCACCCCTGGGGTGCTCTCGACCTGCACCGTTCCGCCCATCAGCTCGACCAGCTCGCGAGTGATGGCGAGGCCCAGCCCCGTGCCGCGAGATTCGTGCCCGGCGCCCTGGGAATACGCGTCGAACAAACCGGGGAGGGTGTCCTTGCTCATCCCCTGCCCCGTGTCCTCGACGCGAATGGTCAGCATGGGCGGGGCGGGCGGCGGCGACCTTCCCGCGTGCAACCTCACCGCGCCGGCGTCGGTGTACTTGACCGCGTTCGCACCCACGTTCATCACCAGCTGCCTGAGCCGCGCCGGATCCACCCGCGCCCAGCGCGGAAGGTCGGGGTCGATGCTGTGCTCGAATTCCAGTCCCTTTCCGGCCGCCAGGCTCTTCAGCGCGCCGGCGGCCTCGTCGAGCAGGGCCCACAGGTCCACCACCCGCGGGGTGAGCACGAAGCGCCCCGCCCGCAGCTTCGAATAGTCGAGCACGTCGTCGATCAACTGCAGCAGCATGTGGCTGGCGTTGAAGATCGCCTCCAGCGACTCGCGTTGCTCTTCGCTGGCGTCGCCCGAGGCAAGCAGCTGCGCCGCGCCCAGCACCACACCGAGCGGCGAGCGCAGATCGTGGCTCATCCGGGCCAGGAACGAGTCGCGCGCGACAATGGCCGCTTCGCTGACTTCGCGGGCGGCACGATCGTCTGCTGCCTCGCGCCGCGCCTCGCTGACGTCGCGGAAGCTCCACACGTGGGCCGTCACGCGCCCGCCGTCGAACAGCGGAACATAGTCGCACACCAGCTCGCGCCCGTCCGAAAGCAGCACGCCGAACACCGACCCGGCCTCGTGCTCGGCCAGCAGCTCGGACGCTTGCTGTCGAAGGGCGAGCGCGTCGACGAACAACGCGCCCGGCTCGCTCACCAGGTCGAAGAAGCGCTGCGCGACCCGACCGGCCGGCAGCTCGGGCTTCCACAGCCGCCGGAAGGCGCGGTTGGTGTAGACCACGCGTCGCTCGCCGTCTTCGCACACGACGGGCGTCGGCAGGTGATCGAGCAGCCGCTTCTCCACCGGCACGACTATACCCGGTCACCCGTCCGAGTACGTGGTGAGCTTGCGGTACAGCGTGGCGCGGCCGATGCCGAGCAGCCGCGCGGCCTCGGTGATGTTGCCGCCGGTCTTCTTCACGGCGCGCTCGATGGCTCGCCGCTCGATCTGCGCCAGCTCGAACGTCTCGGGCTCGGGCAGCGCCGTTCCTTGGGCCATGTGCAGTGCCGGAACGATGTCGCTCTGCTTGCCCCGCCACAGCTCTTGGGGCAGGTGCCCGAGCTCGATCTGCTCGCCGTCGCAACACAGAAGGGCCCGGTGAAGCACGTTCCCCAGCTCGCGCACGTTTCCGGGCCAGTCGTAGGCGATCAGGGCCTCGAGGGCCTCGGGGCTGACCCGGGTCACGCTGCGCCGGGTGTCCGGCGCAAGCTTGTGGAGAAAGTGCACCACCAGCTCGGGGATGTCGGTCTTGCGCTCGCGCAGCGGGGGCACCTGAATCGGGAAGACCACCAACCGATAGTACAGATCTTCTCGGAACTGACCGGCAGTCACCAGCTCGTCCAGCTTGCGGTGGGTGGCGCAGATCACCCGGGTATCCACCGGGATGTCGGTGCGCCCGCCCACGCGCTGAATGGTGCGCTCTTGCAGGGCACGGAGCAGCGCGGTCTGGGTGCCGGGGCTCATCTCGCCGATCTCGTCGAGGAAGAGCGTTCCGCCGATGGCCTGCTCGAAGCGGCCCCGGTGCTGCGATTGCGCGCCCGTGAACGCGCCGCGCTCGTGACCGAAGAGCTCCGAGGCCTGCAAACTTTGGGGAATGGCGCCGCAGTTGACCGCCACGAACGGCCCGACGTGACGATGCCCCGAGTCGTGGATGGCGCGGGCCACCAGCTCTTTGCCGGTTCCGCTCTCTCCGAACACGCAGACGGGGACGTCGCTCTCGAGCACGCGCCGGACCTGGTCGGTCAGCAGGCGCATGGCCGAGCTCGATCCAACCAGCGACCCGAGCCCCCGCGAGCCGCGCAGCTCGGTCTCGAGCCGACGCACCGAGAGCGCCAGGTTGCGCCGTTCGGCGGCGCGCCGCACCGAGCCCAGCAGGCGTTCGCGATCGAGCGGCTTGGTGACGTAGTCGTAGGCGCCCGCGCGGAGCGCACCCACGGCGGGCTCGACCTCTTGCGAGGCGGTCACCATCACCACCGGCAGCTCGGCATCGCGCTCGAGCAGCTGCTTCATCACGTCGAGCCCGGAGGCGTCGCCCAAGGTGAGGTCCACGCAGGCCAGCGCGAGATCGCTGGCGTCGAGCGAGAGCGCGCCGGCCGCGTCGGCGTACTCGCGCACCTCGTACCCTTCCCCGCCGAGCCAATGCCGGAGGATCCGTCGGGTGGTGGGGTCGTCGTCGACCACCGCGACCACCCGCTTGAGGTCCGGGCGCATGGCGGGAAGCGTACCATTTTGAGACGGTTGAGGCGCACTGCTCGGTGGATCGTCCTCTACATCGGCCAGTTTTGTCTCAGATCGAGTCATCGGCGGGGATCCAGCAGGATACGTGCCGAAGCCAGGGTTTCCGTGGGCCTGCCGTCCCGGCGTGAGACGCCCGGACGCGGGTCCGTCGCAATTTGAGTCGTTCAAGCGTCCTTGACGGGACCCGTTCGGTCACAACAGCGCGCAATTCGCTTGGCACGAACGCTGCTCTGGGAGGTCGTCATGAATGCTCGGTTCGGCATCGCGGTGATGGGTGCGCTTCTCGCCTGTGCATGCTCGGGGGCGGCGGAGCGCCCGCCGCCGCCGGCCGAGAACGAAACCGCCGCTGCCACGCCCGAGGCGCCCGACACCGGCGATGGCACGGTCGACACTCCCAGCTCTGGCGCGTGCGAGACCGGCGCGACCCGCTCGTGCAAGGTGCAGCTGCCGACCCATGGGTCGATCGAGACCTGTTACCTGGGCGTGAACCTCTGCGTCGACGGTGTGTGGTCGGAGTGCGGCGACGAAGACGCTCTGGTCGAGAAGTACCTCGGGGGCTCGTGAAGCATCGATCGCCGTCGTGTGCCGCGGCCGTCCTCGCCTTCGGCCTGTTCGCGTGCTCGAGCGAAGAGCGTCTGACGCCGCTGTCGGGAAAGGGCGGCGCGGCCGGCAGCGGCGGCAGCGTGGGCGGCGCGGCCTCGGGCGGTAGCGCCGGCGTCGCGGGGGCCGCGGGCTCCGCAGACGCTGCGGGCGGATCGGGCGGGGGCGCGGGCGTGTCCCCCGATGGCGGGTCGGATGGCGGCCCCGACGCATCCGGTGATGCGACCGGCGCGATCGACACGCCATGCACGGGCAACAAGGCATTCGTGGCGAACGGCGCGGCCTATGTGTTTCCGACGCCACCCGCCCTCGCCGGCGCGCTCGGTGCCCTCGCGTATGACGCCACGGCCCATCCGCTCACGGTGGTGTTGGCGGTCAAGGGGGATGGCACCGCGGTCACCGCCGCGAGCGCGAGCCACGTGGTCGAGGGAGGGCTCGCGCATTCCTACCCCGACTCGATGAAGCCCGACCTGGCACCGGCAACGGTGAAGGCCGGCGGCTTCACCACCAGCAGCCAGCAGAAAGGCGCCTGGCTGGTGCTCACGGACAAGGGCGGCGACAAGTACGTGAAGCTCGAGAACGTCGCGTTCAGCGCATCGACCAGCTCGGGGTGCTCCACCGCGCTGGTCGCCTTGACCGCGGTCATCCCAGCTTCCGAAGGCGGCCTGTCGATCGAGCTGCCCGCCGAGTCGACGACGCTCGGCCAGCTCGCCGGGCCCTCGAACGGTGGGGCCTGGGACCTGAAGGTCCTGTTCACCGCGGCGTCGACGGACTTCGACTTCGGCTCGACTTGAGGAGAACGGACCGATGACTGACTTCTCCGCACGCCACGCTCGGCTCTCCGGCCTCCTTGCGATTGTGGTCGCGTCGATCGCGGCCGCCTGCGGCGACGACGATCGTCCGCTGCCCCCGCTGACCTCGACGGGCGGCTCGGGCGGCGCCAGCGAGTGCACGGACAAGGACGGCGACGGCCACGGTCTGGGCTGCGCGGCGGGCCCGGACTGCAATGACTCCGATCCAAAGGTGACCGCGTGCAACTTCTGCTCGAAGCCGCGTCCGGGTTGCCCCTGTGACACCCAGGGCGAGCGCGCCCCGTGCGGACAGGTCGAGAGTCAGGTAGGAGACCAGACGGCGTGCGGGTATGGAGAGACCGTCTGCCAGGGCGGCAAATGGAGCGAGTGCATCGTCAACAATTCGGTCACCCTCATTCCGGGGGGTGATCCGAAGCAGAAGGCGCAGTCGCTGGCGCCGCCCGGGCCATGTCAGGCAAACCCCTGCGACCCGTACTGCCAGCAGTGGCCGGACACTCCGCCCGGGCTCCCGGCCGACGACGGCGGCACCATCGCCACCGACGGCGGCGTCACGCTGCCGGGCGCCGATGGCGGCTCCCCACCGGCAGCGAGTTGCACCGGCGGCTCCAGCGGGACGTGCTCGCATCACGTCTGCCAGCCGGGCGCGGCGTTGACGCCCGGTTGCGACGTACCGGCCGGAGGCTACGCCTGCAGTGCGGTCGGCACGGCGTGCAACGGCTCCGCCCCGTGCTGCCACGGGCTGGCGTGCGTGGCTGGCACCTGCCAGGTCACCGGGCAAGTTCCGCTGTGGGACGACGACTTCACCAGCGGCGCCAGCAAGGGCTGGACGCTCGGGACCGAGTGGCAGGTCGATCACGCAGCCGCATCTGCCGGCCACACGACGGGTAACCCCGACCCCGCCCAGGACTTCACGCCGGGCACGAGCGACGACAAGGTCGCCGGGGTGGTGATCGGCGGCAACGCCACGACCACGGTGCACAACTACTACTGGCTCACGAGCCCGAACATCGACACCTCGGCGGCGGCGGGCGCGATGAAGCTGTCGTACCGGCGCTGGCTCAACTCGGATGCCCCCCCGTGGATGACCAGTCGCGTCGAGATCTCGACCAACGGCGGCTCGAGCTGGAGCCTGGTGTGGCAGAACACCGCCGCCGTGTCGGACGCGGCGTGGCAACTGGTCGAACACGACATCACCGCCATGAAGGCAAGTCAGATGCGCGTTCGCTTCGGCGTGCGGATCGGGTCGTCCGGTGCCAAGAAGGCGTCCAGCTGGAACCTGGACGACGTGCAGATCCTCGCCGACGCGACCAGCTGCCAGGCCGCCGGGGGCTCGTGCGCCAAGGGCGAGGCGTGCTGCAACTCGCCGGTGTGCGACGCGGGGAAGTGCGGCTCGCCGCCGCCCGCGAGCTGCGTGAGCGCCATCTGCGCAGCCATCCCCGGCTGCTGCGCGGGCAACTGGAGCACGGCCTGCGTCAACGCCGTCGCGACCCATTGCGGCGGGGCGTCGTGCGCGCTCACCACGGGCAACGCGTGCGTGCTCTGCTTCGCCGACGGCATGGACCACGACGGTGACGGCTATTCGTTCACCGCGGGCGACTGCAAAGACTGCGACCCGCTGGTGAACCCCGGCGCGTTCGACTTCCCCGGCAACGGCCTGGACGAAGACTGCAGCGGCACCGCCGACGACGAGCTGACCGCGTGCGACACGGGGCTGGCGTTTGCCAGCAACGACCCCACCGCCTACGCGAAGGCGATGGAGCTCTGCCGCTTCTCGAGCAGCGGCGCGACAGGCAAGTCGAAGACCTGGGGTGTGCTCGGCGCGTCTCTGGCGCAGGCCAACGGCTCGGACTGCACCAACTCGCTGCAGCGGGCTGTCACGCCCCAGTTCGGGACCAACAACTTCCCCAAGGCCGGTTCGTCCATGGCCGTGTTCTCTTCCGGCACCGCTCGCGACACCAACGACCCGGGATACGTGAACCCGAACGGACAAGCCAGCAGCTACAACGCAAACACCTTCGCGACCCCCCCGGCCGGGTTCCCGAAGAACGCGGTGGGCTGCCCCAACGGCACGGCGGCGTACGACTCGTGCGGCCTGCTCCTCCAGGTCCGCGCGCCCACCAACGCCAAGAGCTTCTCGTTCGACTTCGACTTCTTCTCCAGCGAGTATTCCGAGTGGGTCTGCACGGCGTACAACGATTCGTTCATCGCGCTCTACTCTGGCGCGCTCAACCCGTACGCCGACAAGAACATCTCGTTCGACTCGAAGCTGAATCCGGTCAGCGTGAACGTCGGGTTCTTCTCGATCCCGGGCAACCCCACCACGACCTCACACCCCCACCTGGACGGCACCGGCTTTGGCGGCGCGTGCACGAACAGCATGTACGGCAAGCCGAACGGGGTGTGCGGCGGGGCGACCGGGTGGCTCACCACCAGCGCGCCGGTGAACCCCGGCGAGACCATCAAGCTGCACTACTCGATCTGGGACACCGGCGACCACGTGTGGGACTCGACGGTCCTCATGGACCACTTCCAGTGGTCGCCGCAGACGTCGACCATCACGACGCAACCCAGCCTGCCGCCCCCGCCGCCGCCCACCTTCGGTGAGGGCAGCTTCACGCGGGTGTACGACGCGGACGAGGCCTGCTCGGGCGGCGCGACGCCGGTCTGGGGCCACTGGTCGTGGACGGCCACGACTCCGAACGACTCGAGGGTCGAGTACTTCGTCAAGACCGCGTCCACCGCTGCGGCACTTGCCACCGCCACCGAGCACCCGCTCGAATTCAGCAATCCGCCGGGGCCTGCCGCGCTGGTCGGACAGCAGGCGGCGGCGAAGACGTCGCCTTGGGACACGCAGAACGGTTCGGCGGTAGTGAACACCACGCTCGCGAAGAAGGGCGAGATCACGAGCCGGCGCTTCGTTCAGATCCGGTCGCGGCTCGTGCCCGCGTCCGACAAGCTGAGCGCGCCCACGCTTCACGCCTGGAACCTCGAGGTGAGCTGCAAGCCGGGGGAATGACGCCTGCCGGGGCGGTTGCCCGGCGACCGGAATAGCTCCAGAATGCGGCCCGATGCGACTTCGTGCCTGGTACGTGGGACTGCTCAGCCTCGCGCTCGGCGCGTGCAGCTCGTCATCCACCAACCCGGCCGCCAGCTGCGACGTCGGCGAGCTGAAGCAGTGCACGTGTCCGAACGGCGGCACTGGTACACGGCAATGTGAGAGCGGCACGTTCGGCACATGCCAGTGCGGCGACGCCGGCGTCGGTGGCAGCGCGGGCGGCGGTGGCA
>JAKLKA010000095.1 GCA_023150915.1 Polyangiaceae bacterium | reverse complement strand
CAGGCGGAGCCGGCGGAAGCGGAGGGAGCTCGGCCCAGGGCGGCGTCGGCGCGCTCGGTGGTTCCACTTGCGTCACCGCCGAAGGGGTGCGCCTGTGCGGCGGCGAGCAGGGCGAGTGCGGCTGGATGAGCAACGACGATTGCCCCGGCGGCGGCTGCGCCTTGCCCTACGATCGCGAGCGCGGCGGCGACGCGGTGGCCGGCCTGTGCTTCTCGGATCTGCAGGACGCCGCCAGTCGGCCGTGCCTTCACTGCCAGGATGGCGAGGTCTGCATCGAGCGCAAGGCCGGGGAGCTCTACTGCGTCCCCGAGAGCGTCTGCGCTCGGCTGTGGCTCTTGGGAGCGCGCGGTGTTTGTCGCTACGCGGATCTCGGGGCGTACGACGCCCGCCCGCTGCCGGTGCTCGCCGAGTGCCCTTCGACCGACGCAGCCGCTCGGCTGTGCGAGGGACCCTGCCCCAAGTGCACCTGGTCGCAGTCGTCGTGCGTGGGACGCTCGCCGGACCACCCGCAGGGCTTCTGCACCTCTGCCAACTTCGACTGGTGCGCGCTGGACGCCAAGGGCAAGTACACCCAGTCGTGCTACCCCGGAGAGCTGTGCGGCGTGTTCCACCACGCGGGCAGCGACGCCGCCGTGGCGCGTCTCCACGGCCGGTGCAGCGCGTAGAGACCTGCCTCGCGCGCGCGCAGCTGCTCCCCGGTGGCTTCGACTGCTACGACTCGGAAGGCAAGCTGCTCTCCGAGTGACCGCAGCGCGTTCTGGCTCTCAGCGAGGCGCGGCAGCCCGGCGCAGGCGCCCGACCTCGTCCCAGAAGAAGTACGGGCGGCGCTCGCCCTGGGTCATCTCCGTCGTCATCGGTCGCATGACCCGGCCAGCGAACCATGAGTCTCGACGCGCGGTGGGCCCTGGGCCGTCGTCGTCGCGCTCGCTCCAAGTCGCTCGCGCGGCCCAGCTGAGATAGAACGAGGTCCATGGCGTGGGTGCTCTTGCGCAGGGGCTTCGGGTTGGGGCTGTGGCTGTGCTCGCTGAGCCTGACAATGGCATGCGGGGACGACGGCGGAGGCAGCAGCGGGGGAGGCGGCTCCGGCGGAGCTGGCGGGTTCGGCGGCGGAGGCGGCAGCGGCGGCGCGGGCGGTGATGGCGGCAGCGTCGCCGGCGCGGGCGGCGTCGTCACCGGCGGCGGTGGCAGCGGTGGCAGCGGCGGCAGCGGCGGCAGCGGCGGTACGCCGAGCGGTGGCGGAGGCACGGGCGGTGGCGGAGGCGTGGCGCGTCCGAGCTACAACACCGGAACCGGCTTCTTCACACTCGACGGCAAGTTGTACGACGCGAACGGTGTCGAGTTTCGCATCCGGGGCGCGAATCGAGCACACTACGACATCGCACCGAAGGGGGCTTCCCTTGCCAAGGTGAATGCCTTCCGGCTCGGCACGCCCCTGTGGTCGGGTCCAGGGCCGGCGCTCGTCGCCGACGTGGACGCGATGATCAAGGACAAGATCGTCCCCATTCTCGGCGTGTGGTTCACGACTTCGGACTATTCGGATGCCGGCAACGTGACCTGCAAGCCCTCGAAGGGCGCCGGGGTGACGGTGTTCGACACGGCGGTCAGCCAGTGGGTCGCTTGGTATCCGACCTACAAGTCCAAGGGCTACGAGAAATACATGCTGCTCAACATCGCCAACGAGTGGGGGAGCGCGTGGAGCGCGGGCGACACCAGTTGGCTCACGGTCTATCAAGGCGCCATCGACACGCTGCGGAAGACGGGCTTCCTTGCGACGCTGGTCATCGACGCGGGCGGCTGCGGGCAGGATTCGGAAACGCTGATCAAGCACGCGCAGGCGCTGTACGACCACGATCCGCAGCACAACATCTTGTTCGACCTGCACGTCTACGGGAACTTCTGCGAGTCGAGTCAGGGCGTCGCTTGTCAGTCGTGGCAGAAGCCTCTGGGCGCGGCGTTCGACGGCCTGAAGGCCACCGGCTCACCCAGCTACGGCAAGCTCCCATTTTTGATCGGCGAGTTCGGGCCCGGGAAGGGCATCGGGCCCTCGCCCACCAACCTCACCCCCGGCTACGTCATCCAGCAGGCGGAAGCCCGAGGCTTTGGCTGGCTCGCCTGGGCCTGGGACGACAACAACCTGCCGAGCTGCTCGGCGAACGACCAGGGGTTCGGAATGTTGACGCACCCGTGTCAGGGCTACGCGACCAGCGCGGACCTCACGGCGTTCGGCAAGGACGTGATCGAAACGCCCAGCTACGGGACGAAGGCGAACGCCGTTCCGGCGACGATTTTCTGAATCGATCGAGAGCGAAGCTCGCAGCGGGCACTCAGGGCGACGAGAGCCGCGAGCGGATTGCCATCACGAAGTCCAGCAAGTCCTGCAAGTGGTGCTCGACGACGTCTCGAACCAGGTCGACGTCGACCGATGCATAGCCGTGGACGACCACGTTTCGGAATCCGACCGCGCGCCGCATCGCAAGCGCAGTGGCGTTCGGCACCCATCCGGCGCCGGCCAGCAAGTCGAACAACGCCTGGTTGGTTTGCGGCTCGCCGAGTCGCTCGTCCGACACGATGTGTGAAGCGACATCGAGCGCTGCCTGAATCGCGATCTGGAGCGTGTGCTCGACGAACCGTCGCTCGCGCACGTCGACTCCGATCAACTCCGGGCGAGCGAGGCGCTTCAGCTCAGCGACGTAGGTCTCGATCTGCGCGAGCTTCTTTGCCACCAGATCGGCATCGGTCATGGCGCCCTCGGCAGGCGGCGGTACTCGTTCAGCACCGGCTGGAGATCGAAGTAGAGGCCTCGTTGCCGGGTCTCCACCGCAATGCGCTTCGAACGATCGGCGTCGAGCACGAGGATCCCGTCCGTCAAGATTCGGTGGGCAAGGTCTGGAGGAGCCCGCTCGAGGTCCACGATCTCGACCGGACGCTCGAGCAGACGCTCCAGGCGACCGGCGAGCTCGGTTTCGAGCCGAGCCAGCGGGCTCGGCGCAGGGCGGGCGCGTATCACGGCAAGGTCGAGGTCGCTGCTGGCCCGTGCCGCTGCGCGTGCCACGCTGCCGAACAAGTACACGGTAGCAAAATCGCCGGGGTCCGCCCCGAAGAACTCGCGAAGCCGCGCCACCACGTGGTCCCGTAGAGCCACCGCGTCGGGCTCGAGAGCGGACATCGGCGGCGAGACCATGAGCCAGTATACGCCGCGACGCAGGCTCTCCCAAGGCGCAGCGACCCGAGCTCCGAGCGCGCAAGACCGCCTCGGACCGCCGCCGGCTCTGGCGGAACCGCGGGCGCAGGCGGAGCCGGCGGAAGCGGAGGGAGCTCGGCCCAGGGCGGCGTCGGCGCGCTCGGTGGTTCCACTTGCGTCACCGCCGAAGGGGTGCCGTAGAGACCTGCCTCGCGCGCGCGCAGCTGCTCCCCGGTGGCTTCGACTGCTACGACTCGGAAGGCAAGCTGCTCTCCGAGTGACCGCAGCGCGTTCTGGCTCTCAGCGAGGCGCGGCAGCCCGGCGCAGGCGCCCGACGAGCCCGGCGAGCCAGTTCTGGAGCTCCCTAGGGTCGATACCGCCGGGAAGGCGTGCGCCGTCAGGAATCGTGATCTGGCTGAGCAGCCAGGCGAGGGTTGCCGGCGTGCAGCCGCCGTCCTTGGCAAGCGCGGCGTCGAGCAGGTTCTCGGCGACGGTTCCAGACCGTTCGAGCACGAAGAGGTCCACCAGGTCGCGCTCCTCCATTCGACTGACGACGGTGGTGAGCTTGTTGGCTGCGATCTCGCGGAGCGGGTCTACCCGCACCCCGTCGAAATCGGTCTTGTCAGGGCACAGCTGTGGCACACGATCACGAACCAGGTCGACGACGACCAGGTCGTCACCGCGAGTGATTGTGAAGCGCTTGAAGTCCGGACTGTCCTGGCGCACCTCGAGCGTCGCTCCGAGCTTCGCCGCTGCGCCCGCCAAGGCATGGCGGCCGCGCTCGAAGCTGTCGTCCTCGGTCGCGAACAGGTCGAGATCCGTGGTCTCACGGTGATGCAGGTAGTACCCGACTAGGGCGGCCCCTCCCGTCAGAAAGAACCCCCGTTCGCGCTCGAAGAACGCCCTGAGCACATCCGCCTGGAGGGGCGTGAGCTGGTACGAGCCGGGCTCGGACATTCGGCGCCTCGTGCTTCACGCCGCGAGGATGCCGTCCTCGCGCCAACCCTGGATCAGGAACTCCCAGAAGGGACGACGCTTCCCGAGGCGCCGGCCGAGCTCGGGCAGCGCCCGTGCCACGTCTTCGGGAGTCACGAAATGCCAGACATCGATGTCGCGCGCTTCGCGCAGCATCTTCCCGAGGAGACGTAGGCGTTCGGCGCTGTCGCCGCCGTGGAGCCGCGAGCGCAGCTCATCGATGGACACGTCCTCGTCCCAGAAGAAGTACGGGCGGCGCTCGCCCTGGCTCATGTCCGTCGTCATCGGTCGCATGACCCTGTCAGGGTACCATGAGTCGCGACGCGCCGCGGGCCCGCCCCCTGATCACGCCGATCACTCCGTCGGTGCGACGTCGAGCTTGGGCACCGCGGCGTTCATCCGCTCGGCGAAGTATTCGGCCGGCTTGGCCTGGGCCATGTCCAGCTCGAAGTCCGGTCTGTCTGCCGGCCCCAGCTTGGCGATCAGCTCGTCTTGCTCGCGCTTCGAAAGGCCCAGCGCTTCGAGCGCGGGCCGCTCGAGCTTCTGCCCCGTGGCGGTCAGGGCGTCGCCGTTCGGGCTGACCAGCTTGCGCAGCGCATCGAGCTCCATGCGGCTCATGCGCGAGCCGCACACGTCGTAGTCGATCCACGCCTCGTACGAGTGCGGCGCCAGCTTCTTCAGCATGCCCGCCATCACCCGGCCATACTCCTGGATCTCCCACTGCGCGTGGCTGTCGACCCGCAGCTTGAGGAAGTGTTGCAGGTTGTGCAGATCGATCTTCCAGTACCACTGGGTATAGGTCGACAGTGGCAGGTCGATGCGCGCCAGCTCCCGCGCCATCTCTTGCGTGGTCATCCACTCGTAGGCCGACTGCGACAGCCGCCGGACCTCGTTCCAGCGCGCGGTGGCCTCGGCATACTTCTCGGCCGGCACGCTCTGCCCGCTGCGCCCCTGGTTGTTCTTCGCGCTCTGGGTCTGCAGCTGCTGCCCACTCGGGGTGTAGAACAGCATGGGCATGAGGGAGTAGCGGCCCGAGTACTCGTTGACGCTGTTGTGAACCACGAAGCCGTTGGCGACGAAGTTGTGGTACGGCCCCGCAACTTCCAGGTCATACGTCATCTCGTCGCCGACGTACTCGATGCGGGCCACTTTGGAGAACTGGCGAACGAGGCGGGTCGGCGCGGGACGCGGCTTGCCTGCGGCACGGGGTTGCCTTTTTCGCCCATGCCAGAAGTCACGCAGCAAGGCGCCGGAAGAAACCGCGTCGAGCAACTCGAGCTCGAGATTGTCGGCGTGCAGGCGGTCGTGGCAGCGCTGACACAGCGAAATCAGATTTTCCTCGACCCGCGCCCGAGCCGGATTGTGCCAGACCGGGTCTACGTGGTGCGCGTGGAGCCGTTTCTTGGATGCGCAAACTGCACACGAATGCTGAAAACGGGCGTGGACGCGCGACGCCACCTGCGTGGTCCAACGGCCAATGCTCTCGCGCTCCGTCGACATCCCTCCCTTCCAGAAGTTGGAGGCCGGCCCCGAGCGCGCGCGCCGGAGGATCTCGAGGTGCTCGGGCGTCAATGCTCGTCGTGCGCGGGAGGTTCGGCGTTGCCCGCGCTGTGCGAGGCCCGCCAGGCGTGCCTTCTCGCGGGGGGAGTAACTCAGGCCGTACAGCTTCAGGTACTTGCGGACGGAGTGGTAGGAGATCCCCGCTCGAGCCGCGATTTCGTCGATGCTGAGCCCCTCGGCACGACGAGCGCTGAGCCATTCTCGATCGCGGTACGCCGGCGCTCCGTTCACCGAGAACGCGGGCGCATCGGAGCGCCACGTCACACCCCCGCGCTCCGAGCGCCGGAGCCCCGTGGCCTCTGCCAACGTGAGCCACCCACGCTCGGTGAGACAGCGGTGGTCCTTGGACATCTTCAGCGAGTACCCGTTCTCCAGCGTGACCCGGAACACTGGCTTCACGCCGCTCTCCCACACGTCCGCCACCTTGGTGTGCGTGATCTCGCCAGTCTGCTCGTCACAGCTTCGCAGGCGCATGCTGGAGAGGCGCCCACGCATGTCGACCCTGACGGTGGGCTGGCGGAGCGCGAATGCGTGCCATGCTCGACCGGGAACGAAAATGCTCGGCGCCCTGGGTGACGTTGGCACCACGCGGCGTGACTCGAGCGCACCGCTTCGAACGTATTCGCGCAGCGTCTCTTCGCGCCGGCCGACCCGGCGAGCGAGCTCGGGGATCGTGTACTCGTGATCGGGATCGATCCGGCTGATGTAGAGCGGCTTCTTCTTGGCGGTGGGGTGCTCCGTCCCCTTGGTCCACATCCGGTGGAAGTCCGCGATGCTGACGTTGTAGCGCTGGCGGCGGCCGCGCTTCTCCGCGCCCGGGAGATCGAAGTAGAGGAGGGCGTCGCCCGCGAGGCACGCCGTTCTGTGCCGAATCCACTGCCTTGCCACGAACATCGGCATGCAGCAGTGGAACTTCAGCTCGACCATCTCGGTCGGCGTGGTGTGCAGGTGACGGCGGAGGTAGCGGAGCAGGCCGCGCGTGAGCTGCGCCTTGCGCGTGCCGTAGCCGTAGCTGACGCGGGCGGCGCGCTCGATGCACTCGTCGGTGCCCATGTAGTCGACCAGCGACACGAAGCCGTGGTCGAGCACCGGGAAGTACAGGCCCAAGATCTCTTCGGCGCCGGGTGAGGTGGGGCGGCGGGTCTCGGTCATGCGATCAGCTCGGCAATCTGCACGGCGTTCAGCGCGGCGCCCTTGCGCAGGTTGTCGGCCACCACCCACAGGTTGAGCGCGCCGGGCACGGCCAGGTCGTCGCGCACGCGGCCCACGTAGACCGGATCGGTGTTCGCGGCGTGGAGCGGCTGCGGCTCTTTGCCGGGGGCGTACTCGCCGTCGCCGACCAGCACGATGCCCGGCGCCTTGGCCAAGAGCTCGCGGGCGCGGGCGGCGGTGAGGGGCCGCTCGAAGCGCACGAACACGGCCTCGCTGTGGCCGGTGACCACCGGCACGCGCACGCAGGTGGGCGTCACGCCGATCTCGGCGTCGCCCATGATCTTGCGGGTCTCGTTGACCATCTTCAGCTCTTCTTCGCTGTAGCCGTCTTGCCCCGCCTTCCAGTCCGAGAGCACGTTCATCGCCATCTGTCCGGGGAAGACCTTGCTCTCGGGCTGCTTGCCGGCGACCACCGCGCTGAGCTGAGCCCCGAGCTCTTCCACCGCGGCGTGACCCTTGCCACTGGTGGCCTGATAGGTGCTGACCACGATGTGCCGGATGCGCGCCTCGTCGTGCAGCGGCTTCAGCGCGACCACCATCTGAATGGTGCTGCAGTTCGGGTTGGCGATGATGCCCTTCTTGCGGTGCATGACCGCCTGCGGGTTCACCTCGGGCACCACCAGCGGCACCTCGTCGTCCATGCGCCACGCGCTCGAGTTGTCGATCACCACCGCGCCGGCGGCCGCGGCGATCGGGCCGTATTCGCGCGAGACCGAGGCGCCGGCGCTGAACAGCGCGATCTTCACGCCCTCGAACGACTTCGGCGTCAGCGTTTCGACCACCAGCTCGCCGCCCCGGAAGGGCAGCTTCTGGCCCGCGGACCGGGCCGACGCCAGCGCGACCACGCGGTCTGCGGGGAACTCACGTCGCTCCAGGGTCCGGAGCATCTCGCGACCGACCGCGCCGGTCGCACCGACCACTGCCACAACCATGCTCATCTTCGCTTCTCCAGGAGACGCGCGCGGGGACGCCGGCCTCACGCGGGGCCGGAAAGGTAGCGCAGCGCGCGGCGAACCGCGAGCGGATGAATCGACGGCGGGCGGGCCGAGAACGCGCTTCCGAGTGGGGCGCGGTCAGACAGGCGCGGACGGGCCCGCTGAAGGCGGTGTTCCGCGGCAGGACAGCTGCTACGCTCGCCCGGCGATGCCGCTCTGCCGCCGCGCCCCTTGGTTTGCGCTCACGGTGCTGTCGGCGGGGGCGTGCGCGCACTCGGGCGGGGGCGGCTCCGACGGCGCTGCCGGGCGAGGTTCGGTGGCGCCGCCGCTGCGGGTGGTGACGCCGGCGCGCATCGTGGCCTTGCCCGACGCCTCGGCGTCGCTGGTGGAGCACGATCCGGACGGGTCGACGCGCTTCATCTCGCGCGGCATGCGCGTGCTCTCGCGGCCCGACGGCTCCGTCGAGCGCAGCCGCCAGACCTTTCCTGCTGGCAAGCCGGTCAAGGCGCTGCGGTTGCCGTCGCGGCTGGGTGGGGGGTTCTTGTTCTTCGCTTCGGGCTCGGGCTCGACCCACCTGTGGAAGGCGGGCGGCTGGACCGACACCCTCACGCCCTTCGCGAACGTGGACTTCGACGCCGAGCGGATCGTCGACGGCTTCGATCGCATCTATCTGCAAGACCAGCGCTCGTTCGACGTGGTGGCGCTCGACCCCGAGACGGGCAAGCCCACCGATCTCGGTCCTCTGCCGCCGTCGCCGGCGTATTCGAGCATGGCCTTCGCAGACGGGTGGATGGCCGTGGTCGAGGTGCCGTTTCGCGGCGTGCTGGCCACCTTCGACGCCGGCGCCAGCTGGCGCCCGCTGGGGCTTTCGCAGAGCTACGGCGTGTTCCTGGATCGGGGCGAGATCTCGATCAACACCTCCATGGGGCGCTTCGTGCTCGACCCTTCGGGGCGCCTGCGGCAGCGCGCCCAGGTGATCGACGACGACACGACCTTCGTCGGTGCTGGCCGGCGCGCGGCGACCGCGCCCGCCGCCGCCTCGGTGACGCCCCCCGAGCCCCCGCCGCCGCCGCCGGTTGGCCCCTTGGGCAAGCTGCCGCTGCGCGAGGCCATCTTGCACGGCATGCCCGACGCGCCCGACTCGGCGGTGGTGGCGAAAGACGGCGTGCTGGCTCGCGTGCGCCTGAGCGACGGCAAGCTGCTCGACGTGGCCGAGAAGGCGTTCCCCACGGGCGCCATCTGCCATGGGGTGCCGCTGGGCGACGGCTTCGGCTTCGTGTGCGGGCAAGAGCGCGGCACGACCGTGGTCTATGCCTACAAGAAGCCGCTGGCGCTCGAGCCAGTGATGCGCTTCGACGAGCCGCGCTTCGTGGCGCCCAGCGGTAACGGCGCGCTGGTGGTGCGCGGGCCGTGCACCGGCAAGCAAGCCGGCGCTGCGGGTGCGTATTGCATTCGCACCCGCGACGGGCGAAAGAGCGAGATGCGCGTGCGCGGCGATCTCGGGGTCGAGCGCTTGGTCGCGCTCTCGGACGGCGGCACTGCAGTGGTGGTGCCGCCGCGCCTGGGCGCGCCCGGCACGCTGACCGTGGTCGCCGCCGACGGCAGCGCCAAGACGGTGAAGCTGAAGCTGCCGAAGGACGACGTGCAGAGCCTGGCCATGCTCAAGAAGGGGCTCTGGCTCGAGGGCTTCGTCGAGCGCGAGTCCGCGGGCAGCGACGAGGCCACGCCGCCCAAGCCCCAGAAGGGCAAGCCGGCCCCGCCGCCGCCAAAGCCACGCGCCAAGGCCAAGTGGAAGAAGCAGCTCGCGGGGTGGGTGGTGGCTTCCGGGCCGTTCGTCGGCGTGCGCATCGATCTGGACGGCACGGTGCACATCGGTCGGATCGAGAGCGACGTCGATCGCGCCCTGATTTCCACCGACCTGGCGCTGGTGCTGGGCCGCGGCGGTGCGGCGAACGAGAGCATCGACGGCGGCTTCACCTGGCGGGACGTCGAGCTGCCGGTGGACACGTCGGACCCGGTGGTGCGCGCGCGCGCAGAGCAGAGCGCCGAGCGCGGGTGCTCGCGAGTGGGCTGCGTGTCGGGCGCCTGGATGCGCGTGGGCTGGCGCGGTCGCACCGAGGCCAGCGACATCGAGGTGGTCGAGACCCCGAAGTATTCGCCGCTGCCGTCGAGCCGCGGCGGGCGGTGGAACCTGAGCTGCGCCGCCACGGGCGAGGCCACGGGCGCTCGCACCCCCGAGCCCAAGGCCAAGGCGGTCGAAGAGGAACCCGGCATGGTCGGCGCGTGGGGGCGCCATCGCTGGGGCGCTGCGCCCACGCCTGCGCCCGAGACGCTCAAGAGCAGCGACTGGCTGCCCTTCAAGGGCATCGCGCCGCCTGCGAAGAAGGCAACCGACCTGGGCTTCGACATGGGCACCGAGCACATGGGCGCTCAGGTGCGCGCCTATGTCTGGGGGGCCCGCGGCGCCACCTGGGATCGCGTCGGCAACTTCGTGCTCCGCGCGCGCGATCCGTTCTCGATGCAGCGCGGGGTCTGGTCCACCGCGCAGGTGCGAGCGCCGTGGGGCGACGACGTGGCGGCGTCTCAGGTGTTCGGGCGCGACTACAACCAACCCAGCGCGTGGTTCCCGGTGCTCGAGCCCTCGGGGCGCGCTGCGGCGATGTTGATCAATGCCCGCGGCACCACCGACCTCTTGCTGCTCGAAGAGGGCCGCGGCCCGATCAGCGTCCAAGACTCGGCGAAGTGGGGGCTTTACCAGCTGTCGGGGGCGGTGAAGGTCGGCAGCACCTGGTATCTGGGCTCGTATGTCTCGGGCAGCTCGTTCCGGCTGTTCAAGGTGGTGGCGGGTCGGGTCGAGCTCTTGCGCGACTACCCGATGACCGGCGGCTGGCGCCCCAACACCACGCTGATGGTCAGCCTGGTGCGCAACGCGCGCAGCGATGCCCTGGGTCTCTGGGTCGAGGCGCGTCGTACGCGCGGCGCCGCCACGTCGTGGTACGTGTACTCGCTCGATCCCGAGAGCGGCGAACCGCTCGACATGCTCAGCATCGATCCCAGCGAGCTCGCGCGGCTGCCCGCCGCCTGCTCACCCGGCGCCGACGGGTGGCTCTTGGTGGGCGAGCCGCCCGTCGATCCTTACGTGGACTACGTGAAGAGCGCCGACGGCGTGCGCTCGCACGCGGTGCAAGCCAAGATGCTGGCGCGCCCCGATGGGCTCTGCGTAGAAGTACTGAGCGCCGAAGCCGAGGCCGATGTGCCGGCTCGGTTGGTGCGCGACGACGCTGCGATCGCGGCCGGCGCGGACGCGATCCCGTTGGTGCTCGAAGAGCGCGGGCGACTGGGTCGGCGATGGGGTTTCCGTTGTGTGCGTTAGCAGTGTTGGACGCGTTCGCATTGCAAACTTGAAATGCGCGTCACGCACTCGCGAAAGCGCGCGAGTCATGGACAATGATCAGCGCTTCTCAGTATTTGCAATTTCTGTCGCAGACTGCTACCTGATGATGCGTCCGCGTGGAGCGAGGCTGTCCCCCCCCCGGCCCCTTCACGCGGACTCTTTAATTTTGTGGGGCTCGGCCGGGCGTGGATCCGCGGCTTTGGGCCGGCATTTTCGCGTCGATTCGGACAACGCGCCCGATGACCGCTAACCTTCGCGGTCGGAGGTTCTCTTTGCGTCGTTCACTTGCTCGGCTCTTGCTTCGTGGCGTTGCGATCTCGGGTGCTGCGTTCGCCGCCAGCTGCTCGGACAGTGAAGAGGGCGGCACCGGCACCACCCACCCGGGCTATCCCAAGCCCGCGCCCGGTGAGATCTGCGAGTGGCCGCCGAATCCGGAGTACGTGAACATCCAGGTGCGCCCCGCGTTCGTCGTGCTGGGCCCCGAGCAGACGCGCGAGATCGAGGTGATCGTGGAGCCCGACGTGTGCGCGCCCACCCAGCTCACGTTCACCACCGATGACGCGAGCGTGATCGAAGCGCCGGCCGCCCACGAGCTGTACTTCTCGAAGGTGACGGCCCGCGTGAAGGTGACCGGCAAGAAGGTGGGTCAGGCCAAGCTGACCGCACACTTCCCCAAGGGTGACGGCACGGACGCCACGGTCGACATCCCCATAGAGGTGATGACCACCGACATTCCCGCGTGCAGCGGCAGCGGCAAGGGTACGGTGGACGACGGCAAGAGCGTGAAGGGCAGCGGCGGCCTGGCCGGCGCCAGCATTGGGCTGCAAGTCGGTGCGACCAAGCCAAACTCGGGCAGCTTTCTCTGGAGCGTGCCGCCCTTCGACACCACCCTTGGCTGCGGCAAAGATCAGATCCCCGACGGCTTCACCAAGCTGGGCCCGGCAGTCACCTTCGGCCCCACCGACAAGCGCCTGCCGCGTGAGATCCCGTTCAGCATTCCCGTGAACCCGGCGGTGATGCCCGACGCGGCCACCCTGCGGCACGTGACCGTGAGCTACACCGGGCCCCGCGCCAAGAAGCCCCGCGCCATCCCGGTGGCGAACCCGCGCATCGTGCGCAGCAGCGCGGGCTACAGCCTCGAGTTCCTGGCGCCGTGGCTCGGGACGTATCAGGCCATTGCCCAGACCGACGGCGGCACGAAGAAGCGCAAGCGCACGCTCACCCACCGCGCGCTGGTCGGGATCTCGATGGGCGGTGGCGGCACCGCGATGTTCGGGCTGCGCAACCACCAGCGCTTCGACGTGCTCGCACCGCTCGGCGGTCCGGTCGACTGGACCTGGATGCTCGGGCACATCTACAAGAACCACCTGGGGGGTTGGCTGCCCAACGACGGCACCACGCCGCCCAGCGCGCTGGCGCCCATGCCCACGCCCACGCTGCCCTACGAGCACCCGAGCACGTTCAACCAGTGGTGGTACGAGTACCCGAAGAACGGCAACGGCGGCAGCTTCCCCCGGGCGGAGTACGTGCAGATCTTCCGCGACCTGGCGCTGATGTTCGGCAACCCGAACGGCTACAACCCGGCGAAGGGCGCCGAGAACCTGCCCGCCGGAATTCCGCCGGACGACAAGAGCGTGGTCGGTGACCACCCGGGTCGCGAGTGCGCGGTCTGGGTCGACCCCATCGACGGCCCCGGCAAAGAGAAGCAAGAAGAGCTGGACAAGCAGTGCCCGGTCGAGCGCTGCAAATACGTCAAGACGCTGACCAACTATTACGACGACGAGTTCAACCCCAAGGGCACCTTCCCGGTGATCACGGTGTGCGACGGCTCGGCGCAAGACTCGTCGCTGTCGCCCTGGGCGAACACCTGGAAGCCCGAGGGCAACGAGAAGCCCCTCGAGCTGGCGCTGGCGGTGGACTACAACGGCAACGGCAAGCGCGACCTGGACGAGCCGCTGGTGCGGCAGGGTCACGAGGTCTACAGCGACGTCGGCAAAGACGGCGTGCCCAGTGCAGAAGAGCCGGGCTATGAAGCCGGCGTCAACGAGGATCCGGCCGGCGACGACTGGGAACCGCAGTACAACCCCACCGGGCTCGAGGGGAACATGCGCTGGGACGAGGGCGAGCCGTACAAGGACGACGGCCTCGACGGCGTGGCCGGCACCAAGACCAGCCCGTACGACTTCGGCGAGGGCAACGGCAAGTTCGACTACTCGCCGGGGTATCGCACCTTCCTCGAGCGCGACTCGCGCACGGTGATCGAGCAGCACCCGCTTGGCACCCACGAAAAGCCGCTGAACGAAGAGGCGCTGGCCCGGCTCGATCTTTGGACCGACGGCGGCACCCGCGACCTGTTCAACTTCGCCGTGGACGCCGCGGCGCTGACCGGCGCGTGGTTCGGCCGCGGTCGGGTCTCGCACTATTACGTCGAGTCGCACCGCATCCCCGGCCAGAACCCCGACGACCCCAAGGTGTTCTTCGGCAACAAGTTCGACTGGAGCGCGATCCCCGGTGGGGTGTTCCTCCGCTACGGCAAGATCGACCCGTCGCAGAAGGACATCGACACCGGCTCCGGGCAGCACGTGGGCACGGTGGACGAGATTGCCCGCCGGCTGCAGTCCGCGCTCTATTACATCGGCAGCCGCTGGCCGGACGCGCCGCGCGCCCACGACGAAGAGAGCCTGGTCGACCCGGCCGACACCGCCACCACCTGCGAGATCAACGGCTCGTGTGATTGGCAGTTCACCGATTCACGGGGCCGGCAGGGCCCGGTCAGCGTGACCTTGCCCCCGGGCTACGCCCACAAAGATCTCCAGAACCGGCGCTACCCCGTGATTTACCTCTTGCACGGCTACGGGCAGACCCCGGAAGATCTGAAGGCTGCGATCATCTTCCTCAAGAACTGGATGAACTTCCCGACGGACTCCCACGCCACGCGCTTGCCGAAGGCCATCATGGTCTACGTGGACGGCCGCTGCCGCCCCGGCAAGACCGAGGCCGAGTGCATTCGCGGCACGTTCTACGCCGACAGCGTGCGCGAGCACGGGCCCAAGACCGAGAGCTGGTTCCTCGAGCTGATGGACGAAGTGGACAAGAAGTACCGCACGCAGGCCGCGAGCGAGATCGACTGGGTCGAGTGATGTTGATCCAGTGTCCCGAGTGCAAGCGGCACGTCCGTGACAGCGAGCCCGAGTGCCCGTTCTGCGCCCAAGAGCCGCCGGGCAAGGGGCGCCGTCGCGCCCTGAAGGTGGTGCTGGCCGGCGCGGCCGGCGTGACCGCCATGACCATCGGCATCGGCTGCGCCTATGGCATGCCGCCGGAGGACCCCGACGCGGACGTCGATGCCGGCGCCGACGCCGGCGCTGACGCGCCCGACGACGCCAGCGGTCAATGAGACGCGCTGCCATCGGTGAGCGCCCGCGCCCGAAGTACGTGGTCTGGGAGATCACGCTGGCCTGCGACATGGCCTGCGGGCACTGCGGGTCGCGCGCGGGCAAGGCGCGCACCCGCGAGCTGACCACCGCCGAAGCGCTGAGCGTGGTGCAGCAGCTGGCCGAGCTGGGCACCGAAGAGATCACCTTGATCGGTGGCGAGGCATACCTGCGCGACGACTTCCCCACGCTCGCCCGGGCCATCGTGGACGCGGGCATGCGCTGCGGCATGACCACCGCCGCGCGGGGCTTCGGCGCCGAGCAAGCCCGGGCCGCCCGGCAGGCCGGCATGGCGGCGATCAGCATCTCGCTCGACGGCCTGCGCGCGGCCCACGACCGACAGCGCGTGCTGGGCAGCTTCGAGCGGGCCCGGGCGGCCATGGCTCACGTTCGCGACGCCGGCCTGGGCCTGAACGCCAACACGCAGCTCAACCGGCTCAGCGTGCCGGATCTGGACGGCCTGCTCGATTTGCTGATCGCCGAAGGCGCCCAGGGTTGGCAGCTGCAGATGACCGTGCCCATGGGTCGCGCTGCAGGGAACCACGAGTGGCTGCTCCAACCGCCCGAGCTGCTCGAGCTGTATCCACGCCTGGCGGCGCTGGCCGAGCGCGGTCGCGCCGCCGGTGTGGCGTTCTGGCCCGCGAACAACCTGGGGTACTTCGGCCCCCACGAGAGCACGCTGCGCAACCGGGGCGCTCCCGGGCAGCTGGTGTGGAACGGCTGCAACGCCGGCGTCTACGCGCTGGGCATCGAGGCCGACGGCAGCATCAAGGGGTGCCCCTCGCTGCCGACCGCGAGCTATGTGGGCGGCAACGTGCGCGACCGCAGCCTTCGCCAGATCTGGGACGAGACCCGCGAGCTTGCCTTCATGCGCGCCGACGCGCAGCCAGAGCTCTGGGGGTTTTGCCAGAGCTGCTATTACGCGCGCGAGTGCCGCGGCGGCTGCACCTGGACCGCGCACACCTTCTTCGGGCGGCCCGGGAACAACCCTTATTGCCACCACCGCGCGCTCGAGCACGCGGCGCGGGGCCTGCGCGAGCGCCTGGTTCCGATCCAGGCGCCGCCCGGCAGGCCCTTCGACCACGGGAAGTTCGAGATCGTGGTCGAGCCCCAGCGTTAGCCCAGCGTGGATCCTCCGGCCCGGCCTGCCTACTGCGCGGGCCGACCGTCGAGCGCCTGCGCAAGCGCCCGCTGCACCGCGAGCGCGAACGCTGCGCGTGTCTCGCGCTCGTTCCAGCGTTGGGCCTCGCGATCGTCCAGCGCGTTGTGGGTCTCGACGATGATCGACGGCATGGCCGGTCGCCAGAGCACGAAGATGCGCTCGCTCGGGGCATGGCGATCGACGAACACGCCGCGCTGCGCGTCGTCCGGCGCATAGGCGGCGTGGTAGTCGGCGCCGGCGTACGGCAAGAAGCCCGCTGCCTCCAGCGCGTGCCCGAACGCGCGCGCCATACCCAGGCGCGCCGCGGCCCTGTCACCCTGGTCGGACCACAAGATCGAGAAGCCGGGGGCGGCTCGGCTGCGCGTGCAGGTGACGTTCGGCTCGGGCTGCCACGGCTCGGCCTTGCCCCGCACGTCCGAGTGCAGGCTCAAGAACACGTCGGCAGGCCAGGCGTCGGCCGAACGGATGCGCTCGGCGTAGGGCGTGAGCTCGCTCCCCCGGCGCGTGAGCTTCACCTCGAAGTGGCCGGTCTGGGCCAGGGCCGACGCCAGCTCTTCTGCCAGCTCCAGGGTGAAGCTCTGCTCGTCGCGGCAGAACGCGTTCTTGTTGCCGCTGTTGCCGGGCGCTCCGTGGCCCGGGTCGAGCACCACGCGGCGAACCCCGAAGCCGGGCGGGAAGTCGCCGGGCAGCGCGCGCAGCCGGGCCTCGGGCCACACCGCGGGCGTGAGGGCCCGGGCGATGGCCCAGCTCGACAGGACCAGGCCCGCGACCAAGCCGAATGCGGCAATCTTCCGCACGCGGCCATTATTGCGCGGGCCACGAGGCGGGCAGGAGTTTGTGGCGGCTCAGGGCTTGGTGAAGACCGCCATGCCCACGCCGAAGATCAAGAGGCCGGCCTCGAGCAGCCAGAAGAGCAGCCAGATCCCCCCGAAGATCCCGCCCATGATCATGCCGACCAGCGAGAGCGTGGCGTTGTTGCCGGTGTCGTTCTCTTCCTTGGCTTTCTGTCGCGCTTTGTGACCGAAGTAGAGCGCGGCGAACCCCATCGGGAAGCAGGTGGTGGACATGGTGGCGATGGCCAGCACCAGGGAGATGATCGCGTTCGAGTCGGTCGGCTTCGGCGGCGGCCCGATGGGCGCGCCCCAGGTGCCCACCGGCGGGGGCACGAACCCCACGGGCCCACCGGGAGGTGGCCCACCCGGGGGCACGGGGGGCGCACCGCCAGGGGGCGTCCAAGGGGGCCCGGGAGGAGGCTGCATCAGGGCCGCTCCAGCTTCTTGGCCATCTGCTCGCCCAGCTGAGTCGCGCGCAGCGTGGCGTTCTCGACCGCGTCGATCAGCGTGCGCCGAAGGCCGCCGGCCTCGAGCGTGTGCAGCCCCGCGATGGCGGTGCCGCCGGGGCTGGTGACCATGTCCTTGAGGCGGCCTGGGTGCTCGCCCGTCTCGAGCAAGAGCTTGGCCGAGCCGAAGACCGTCTGCGCCGCCAGCAAGAGCGCCGTGTCGCGGTGCAGCCCGACCTTCACCCCGCCGTCGGCCATGGCCTCGATCATCAGCATCACGTAGGCGGGCCCGCTGCCCGAGAGCCCAGTGACGGCGTCGATCAGCGATTCATCGAGCACCACGCTGCGCCCGGTGGCATCGAACAGGGTCTTGGCCAGCGCCAGGTCGTCTTCGGTGGCGTGCACGCCCGGCGCGATGCCGGTGGCCCCGGCCAGAACGATCGACGCGGTGTTCGGCATGGCGCGGATCACCCGCACCCCGGTGTGCAATCGCGACTCGATGGACCGGATCGGCACGCCGGCCGCGATGCTCACCACCAGGGTTTCGGGCCGGATGGTGGCGCCGATCTCGTCGAGCACACGGTCCATGACCTGCGGCTTGACCGAGAGCACGAGCAGGTCGGCCCACAGCGCCAGCTCGCGGTTGTCTTGCGTGGTGGCGATGCCGTAGAGCTGGCGAAGCTCGGCCAGGCGTTCGCCGCGCACGTCACTGGCCCGCACCCGCGCCTTGTCCACGGTGCCCGAGGCGAAGAGCCCGCGCAAGAGCGCACCGGCCATGTTGCCCGCGCCGATCAGCGCCACGTTCTTGCTTTTCACGCCGCGTAGAATCGTCGAGGAATCGGCGCCGGGCAAGGGCTCACAGCCCGAAGCGCTCGAGCGCGCGGCGAACCTCGGCGGCGCTCTGTGCCGTGAGCACGCCCTCCGGAAGCGGGCGGTCGTCCTGCGGGTCGAACCAGATCGCCCGGGCGCCGACGCGCTGGGCGCCGACGATGTCCGCGTCCCAGGCGTCGCCCACGTGGATCAGCGCCGAGCACGGCACGCCCAGCCGCTCGGCCGCCCACTGGAAGATGGCCGGTTCGGGCTTCTCGACGCCGAGCACGCCCGAGTCGGCGAACGCGGCGAAGCACTCGCGCAATCCCAGCTCGGTGCACAGCTCGCTGAGCTTGCCCTCGCTGTTCGACACCACGCCCAGCGGAACGTGCGCCGCGTGGAGCTCGCGCACCAGCTCGAACATTCCGGCGATGGGCTTGCGCCACAGGTTCTGCGCGGGCTGCTCGGTCCACAGCCACTCGGCCAGCTCGGCGGCGCGCTCGGGCGGATCGACCTTCGAGCGCTCGAGCAAGGTGCGCATGAAGGTGCACCACGCGTCGTGGGCCACCAGACCCTGGCGCTTCGCCGCGCCGTAAGCCGCCCAGGCCGCCGCGCTCTGCCCTTGGGCCTGCGCCGGCGACAGGCGCGCGCCCCGCTCGGCCAGCCGCGCCGCCAGAAACTCGAGATCCAGCTCGGCCAGCGTTTGCCCGAAGTCGAAGGTGACGGCGATCATCCGAACAGGCTCTTCAGCTTCTCGACGAAGGTCTTCTGCTTGGGCTGCACGTCTTCGCCCAGCTCGGCCCCGAGCTCGGCCAAGAGCTCTCGGGCGCGCGCCGACAGCTCGGTCGGAACTTCGACTGCGATCTCGACCAGCTGGTCACCGCGCCCGCCGCGCACGCGGTGCGGCAGGCCCTTGCCTTTGATGCGCAGCACGCTGCCTGGCTGCGTCGACGGCGGAACCCGCAGCTTCACCTTGCCGTCGAGCGTGGGCACCTCGACCTCGCCGCCGATGGCCGCCTGCACGAAGCTGATCGGGACGGCGCACAGCACGTCGTCCCCGGCACGCTGGAAGAGGGGATGCGGGGCCACGGTGATCACGATCTCGAGGTTGCCGGGCGCGCGATCGCCGCTCGGGCGACTGCCCGCGCCCTCGATGATCCGACTCGAGCCCGATTCGACCCCGGCGGGGATGTCGACCTCGGCGCTGCGCGACTTCTTCCGGAGCCCGCTCCCCGAGCAGGGCTTGCAGGGCGTGCTGGGCAGCTGGCCGGTGCCGCGGCAGCGCGAGCACACCCGCTCGACGGCGATGGGGAAGATGGCCTGCTGGAACCGCACGCGGCCGCGGCCGCTGCACGCCGCACACGTCTGCACGGTGGCGCCCGGCTCGGCGCCGGTGCCCTGGCACGCGTCGCAGCGATCGATCACGTCGTAGCGCACGGTTTTCTGGCAGCCGTGCGCGGCCTCTTCGAAGCTGAGCTCGAGCTCTACGCGCACGCCGCCGCGATCGCCGCCGCGGATCCCGAAGGCGTCCAGGATGTCGCCGAAGATGCCGTCGAAGCCACCCATGTCCACGAACGGCATGCCCCCGGGGCCCCCGCCGCCGGGCCGGAAGGCGGCCTCGCCATAGCGCTCCCACGCGGCCCGCTTCTGCGGGTCACCCAGGATCTGGTAGGCCTGATTCAGCTCCGTGAAGCGCTCGTGCGCCGCGGGGTCGTCCGGGTTGCGATCGGGGTGGTGCTGTGCCGCCAGGCGGCGGAAGGCGGCCTTGACCTCCGCCTCGCTCGCCCCCCGCCCGACGCCGAGCACCTCGTGAGGATCGCGCACAGCCGGCCCATACCACGACCCGATTGCCGCACGGGAGGCGCCTCGAACCGCGGGCCGAAGTGCCGAGGGGTTGGCCCCGCCGCCGAGGTCGCCCTAATCTCGACCGGGATGAGCACGTCGGACCCTCCGCGAGACCGCCGCCAAGGCGACCGCCTGCCGATCGAGCTCAAGGTCGAGTATCGGCGGGTGAACACCTTCTTTGCCGACTACACCAAGAACATCTCGCGCGGTGGCACCTTCATCGGCACCGATCGCCCGCTGCCCGAAGGCACCGAGTTCGTGTTCGCCTTGGGCATTCCGCTGATGGACGAGCCGCTCCGCCTCAAGGGGCGGGTCTGCTGGATCACCTCGGTCGACGAGGCGACCAACGCCAACCCCGCCGGCATGGGCATCGAGTTCCAGTTCGCCGACGACGCCGAACGACGCGAGACCGCCAAGACCGTGGAGAAGCTGCTGGTCGATCAGCTGGGCGAGCACATTGCCGAGAAGCTGCTCGGCAAGAAGCTGGAAGAGTGAGCTCAGGGCACTGCCACGCCGTCCGGCAGCTTCAGCGGCAGCGGTGACTCACGCGCCAAGAGGTCGCGTGCGATGGTGACCTCGACCAGCTCGATGGCCTCGCTGGCGGCCACGTCGCTCAGGTCTTTCTTTGCCTCGCTCACGCCCTTCGCGCGGCGCAGCATGGCGGTGTAGAACTTCGCCTCGGTCTTGTGCGCGCGGGTGCGCGCCGCCTTGAGCAGCTGCTCGTCGGTCAGCTTGCCGCGGGCCCAGGCGGCCAGCTTCGCCGGCCAGCCAGAGCCGTCGTCGATGGTGGCGAACGCGTCTTGGGCGCTGCCGTCGCTGGTGGCCTTCATGCTCTTCTCGAGCAGCTCGAGCCAGAGCGCGGCATAGACCAGATCTTCGTGGGCCAGCCCCGCTTCCACCGCTTGGCGCAGCGCCTGACGGGCAGTGGACAGATCCCCCGAGGTGAGGGCGCGGCGCGAGGCGTCGAGCACCGTTGCCGTGAGCTGGCGCGCGTCGGTGCGCGAGGCCTCGTAGGCGCGGTCGGTGGCCCGCTTGGCGCTCTGCGACGCCCCGAAATGCTCGAGCACGCGGGCCAAGATCCGCTCCGAACGCGCCTGATCGGCGCCCGAGCGGCTCAGCTCGCGGGCCTTCAGCGCCGACTTGAGGGCGGCGTCGAGGGCGGTCTTCGCGTCAGTGACGTTGCCCTTGTCGCGGCTCACCTCGAAAGACGCGATCAAGGCTTCGGTCTCGGCGATGTGATCGCCCGACTTCCGCGCCAGAGCCGCCACGCGATCGAGCGACGCCAGGGCCGCCTTGGCGTCCCCGCGCTGGCGGTCGATCGCCGCCAGCATGTTCAGACCCTCGAGCGATTGCTCGGCGGCCACCGCCGCCGCGATCAGCGGGCGCGCGCGCCCCAGATCGCCGGCCCGCGTCTCGAGCACGCCCATCACGTAGCGCAGACGCGCGGGCGTGGGGCGGACCTTGCCCGCGAGCTTCTGCGCGTCGGCCAGGGCCAGCATGGCCTCGGCGGCCTTGAAGGTGCGGCGGGCCGCGGCGTGCTCGCCGATCTCGGATTCACCCAAGAGCGCGCGCAGGGTGAGCGAAAGCGCCCAGCTCAGATCTTGCGCCGACGGGGCCGCCCCGAGCGCCGGGGTCAGCACGGCGGGCGCGACCTCGGCCATGCCATGGTCGACCAGCTCGACGGCCAGCGGGCCCGACCCGCGCAGCGAGCGAGGCTCGGCGCGGAACAGCTCGATCGCGACGCCGAACGCGGCTGCCTTGGCCAGCGCCGGGTCCATCGAGGTTTCGGGGCGGCTCGAGTCCTCCGAGCTGCTGAACAACCGGTACAGATCGGCCCACGCCGACGGGTCGTCGTCCTCGGCGGCCCGCTCGAGCCGCTCGACCAGGCCCGGGGGCGTCACGCGCAAGAGGTCACCCTTGTCGAGGGCGGCCTGCGCCCCCTTGGCGTCGCCGTAGCGCAGATAGATGGCGACCAGGGTGGCACCCCCCGCGCGCAGCGCGCGATACGCCTCGATGGCCTCGTCGCGCTCGAAGCTGCCGGTCTGCGCGGCTTCGCTGGTGTTCAGCTCGAGCGCGCGCTTGATCCAGGTGACGGTGGCGCCTCGAGCCGTCTCGAGCGCGGCGGGCGTCGGCTCGAACATCGCGCGGTCGGTGGTCGCCCGCTGGAAGCCCCCGGCGGTCTGCATCTGGCTGGCGCTCTTCAGTGCCGACGTCCAGCTCTTCAGTGCATCCAGGTGGGCGTCCACGTCGGTGCGCTCGGCGCCGCGCGGCAGCACGGTCTGAAGCATGCCGTAGAGCGCCTGGGCGCGGCCCTCGTTGCCCACGCGCGAGACCTCGGCAGCGCCTGCGCGCAGCGCCGGAGCGCCGCCCTCGAGCATCTCGCGCCGCAGCTCGCCCAGGCGCATCAGGTAGAGCGCGCCGGTCAGCGCCGCCAGCCCCGGCTCGCGCTTCTCGCCGTTGAAGCGCGTGGCCGCGCGGGCCAGCTGCCGTCGCACCACGCCGGCCAAGAGGCCCATCCGCTGCGGGGTGCGGTCGTCCGAGAGCAGCACCTGGTAGGCCGCCCCCGCGAACTCTGCGTCGGTCACCTGCGCCGCGTCGAGCGGCCCGTCCGGCCCGCTCGGCACCTTCGCGCCGGTCTGCGGGCCCACACCACACGCCGCGGTGGAAAGTGCGAGAACGGAGCACAGTGCGAACGAAGCCAGGCGCATCGAGACCGGCAGTCTACTCGCACCCTGCCGCGGTGCACGATTTCGCTGGCCCGGTAGCCAAACCCACTGACCCTCGGGCGAAATGGGCTTCGTTTGCGCGCCATCGGGGTAGGATCCCTCTGCCCGGTCCCGATGAGTGACGAGCCGCCCCACCCAGTGCCCGAGCGCCTCGCCGACTTCGAGGTGATCCGCCGGCTTGGCGCGGGCGGCATGGCCGAGGTCTTCTTGGCCAAGCGCCGCGGTGCCGAGGGCACCTACAAGCTGCTGGTCGTCAAGCGCATCTTGCCGCAGTTCGGTTCGTCGCGGCGCTTCCGCTCGATGTTCGCGGAAGAGGCCCAGCTCGCCACCCGCCTGAACCACCCCAACATCGTCCAGGTCTACGACTTTCAGGACTATGGCGACGAGGGGCAGCTGCTCAGCATGGAGTATGTCGAGGGGCCCGACCTGCGGAAGGTGATGCGGGCGGCGCGCAGCAACCAGAAGAAGATCCCGCCGTACGTCGCGGCGTACATCATCGCCGAGATCGCCAAGGGCCTGCACTATGCCCACGAGCGTCGCGACGAGGGCGGCGCGCCCCTCGAGATCGTCCACCGCGACGTGTCGCCGCAGAACGTGCTGCTCTCGTTCGAGGGCGCGGTGAAGGTGGCCGACTTCGGCATTGCCAGCGCCAATCTGTTCCGTGAAGAGCCCGGCGTGCTCAAGGGCAAGACCGCGTACATGTCGCCCGAGCAAGCGCGCGGCGAGAAGGTCGACCGGCGCACCGACATCTACTCGCTGGGCGTGGTCTTCCACGAGGTCTTGACCGGTCGCCCGCTGCACGGCGCTGCCGAGGGACAAGAGCTGCTCGACGTGGTGCGCGCGGGGGCGGTCGAGCCGCCCAGCACCTTCGCCCGCGACGTGCCCCCCGAGCTCGAGGCGATCGTGATGCGTGCGCTCTCGAAGGGGGCCGACGATCGCTTCCCGAACGGTCGCGAGATGGCGGCGGCCATCACCCGCGTGCTCTTCCAGAAGCAAGAGATGATCGACGGCCACGTGCTCGAGGGCGTGCTCTCGCAGCTGGTCAGCCGCGAGCACACCTCGCCGGGCGTCGACGGCGAGATGCAGAGTCAGGCCGAGAGCCAGTTCGGGGACGACGAGAGCGACGGCGACGTCTCGGTCGCCAGCATCACCGGCACCCCGGCGCCCGGCGTCTCGCCCACCGACGAGCCCACCGGTCCCGGTCGCCCGGTGCGCGCAAAGCGACTGCGCGAGGCGGGTCGCGAGGTGCGCCACGTCGCCATCGTGACCATCCGGCTGCATGGCCTCGACGAGCTCGAGAAGGCCATTGGGCCCGGCGGCGCCATGCGGTTTCTCGAGCAGCTGCGCAGCACGCTCGACGAGATCGCGTTCAAGCGTACCGCCCGCCTCACCTGGGAGGCGCGACAGTCCCCGGTGGGCGGGGGCGCGCCGGCGCTGTCGACCGCGGCGCGTGCCGTGGTGGGGCTGACCGCCAACCCGGGGCGTGCTCCGTTCGACGCGGCCCATCTGGCGGTGGACGTGCACGAGGCGATCCAAGGCGCCACCGACGACCTGCCGGTGCAGATCCAGGCCAGCGTGGGCATCGTGCGCGGTGTGGCCACCGGCCGCCGCGACAAGGGTGGCCACCTGGTCGAGCACGCGCTGCAAGAAGCGGCGGATTATCTGTCGGGCCTCTTGGGTCAGAGCGCGCCCGCGGCTGCCACCTGGGTCGCCGGCGGGCTCTACCGTCTGGTGCGGCGTGACTTCGTCTGGGGTGACGCGCCCACCATCGTGATCGCCGACGCGGTTGCCCGCGGCTTGCCGCAGAACATGCGGATCTATTCGCTGGTGCGCCCGCTGACCCGTGACGAGCGCTTGCACGACGCCGCGCAGGCACCGCGCGACCTGATCGGGCGCGACTCGGAGCTCGCCGACCTGCAGGCGGCCTATCACCAGGCGCTCACCCCCGGGCCCCACGGTGGCTCCGGGCAGGTCACCTCGCGGGTGATCTACGGCGAGATGGGCATCGGCAAGACCGCGCTGGTCGGCACGTTCCTGGCCGAGCTGCCCCCCGATGCCCGGGTGCTGCGGGTCGAGTGCTCGCCCTCGCGCACCGAGGTGCCGTTCTCGAACGTCGCCGAGTGGATTCGACAGCTGACCAACACCAAGGCCGACCAGCCCATCGAGGAGGTGGCCCAGGCCATCACCGACGTGCTGGGCGACTTCGTGATCGGGGCCAGCGGCCCCGAGATCGTCACGCGCATGGCCGAGCTGGTGGTGGGGCGCGTGGCGGCGGCCTCCGACGACGGCGACGTCGCCCACTACAAGCGTCTGATCGCGTCCGGCATTCGCCGGTTCTTCGCCCGGGCGGCAGCCACCTCACCGCTGGTGGTGATGATCGAGGGCCTGCAGTGGAGCGACCGACCCAGCCTCGAGCTGGTGGCCGAGCTGCTCAAGCGTGGTGATCCCATCCCGCTCTTGGCGGTGCTGGTCACCCGGCCCGACGAGGGCACCGCGCCGTACATCGACGGGCTGGTGCGGATCGAGCTCTCGGGCCTGTCGGCCGAGAACCAGATCCGCCTGCTGCAAGCCCGGCTGGGCGCGCGCGACGGCGTGGCGCAGGTCTGCGCCGACCTCTTGCCGCGGGCCGCGGGTAACCCGTTCTTCTTGATCGAGATGGTCGATGCCCTGCTCGAGCGTGGCAACCTCGAGCTCCGCGAGCGCGACGACGGCACGCAAGAGCTGGTGCGGGTCGAGCGCCCCGGCGAGGTCGGGCCGGCCCTGCCCTCGACGCTCGAGCAGCTGATCGCGGATCGCCTGGCCGAGCTTCCAGCCGAAGAGCAAGAGATCGTGGAGTGGCTGGCCATCGCCGGCGGGCCCCTCGACATGGCCGACCTGGACGTGCTCAAGGGCGAGAGCGCCGAAGAGCCGGTGATTCGGCTGTGCGCGCGCGGGCTGTGCGACACCAAGGGTGACGCCGTCGACGTGCGGCACCCGCTGACGCGCGACGTGGCCTATCGCGGCCTCGAGAAGGCCACGCGCGAGCGCATGCACAAGCGGCTGGGCCAGCACCTGGCCGCGTCGCCCCTGGCGCACGGGCTCACTGCGGCGATCGTGGCGCGGCACCTGTCCCGGGGAAAGGCCAGCGCCGAGGCCGCAGTGCATTATCTGGAAGCGGCCAGCGTGGCGCGGGCCAGCTATCAGGTGCAGCTGTCCACGCGCTACTACCGGCGTGCGATCGCGCTCTTGCCCGCAGACGATCTGAAGCGCCTCGAGGCCCACGAGGCGCTCGAGAACATCACGCGCTTCCAGGGGCGCTGGCGCGAGCGCCGGCGCCACTTGACCGCGCTGCGACAGCTGGCCCGGAAGTCGGGCTCGGCGGTGTGGGCAGCCACGGCGCTGTTTCGCACCGCACGCTTCGAGCAAGACGAGGGCCACCTGGCCCGCGGCCTGACCAGCGCGCGGCGCGCCGAGACGGTGGCCCACCAGGCGCAGATGCCGGTGCTCGAGGCGCAGACCCAGGCGCTGATGAGCGAGATGTTGCGCGACCTGGGCGACATGCAGGGGGCCCTGGCGGCCTGCGACCGCGCGCTGAAGACCGCCGGTCACCCCGACGTGCCCCACCGCTTCCGCGCCGAGGTGCTGCGAACGCGCGGCACGCTGCTGCGGCGCGTGGGCCGCACCAACGAGGCGGTCGAGGCCCACGCCGAGGCCATCGCGGTGTTCCGGCAGGCCGGTGCGCGCCGCCAAGAGGCCCGCGCCAAGAACTCGCTGGCCTATGCCTTGTTCGTGCTGGGTCGCTTCGAAGACGCCATTGCCCTGGCGCTGGACGCGATCCGCATCGATCTGGCCATCGGCGGGCGATTTCAGATCGCCAAGACGCTCTCCAACATCGGGCAGTGCTACGCCCGCCTGGGGGACGTGCAGCGGGGGCTCGCGTACCTGAAGCGCGCGCGAGAGGCCCACGAGCGCTATGGCGACCAAGACGCGCGCGCCGACACCTTGCTCTGCACCGCCGAGGTGCTGCTCGATCTGGGCGACGTGGCTGCGGCCGACACCTTCGTGGGCGACGCGGGTGCGCTCACGGCGGTGACCGGCAGCGCCTACGACTCGGTCCACGAGAAGATCTTGCGCGCGCTGCTGGCACGCGTGACCGACGACTCTGGCAGCGCGGTGATGTTCGCCTTCGACGCGCGCCAGGCCGCCGAGGCTCAGGCGTATGTCGCCTACCACTTCTACGCCATGGCGGTCGAGGCGGCGGCCCGCGCCGACATCGGCGAGTCGCACACCGGGATCCTCTTGGCGACCACCGCGCTCGGCGCCATCGAGACCATTCAGGGGTCCGAGTATGGGCTCGAGACGCGGGCCTTGTGCCTCGAGGCGCTCGAGCGATCGGACTCACCGCAAGTCGGCGAGATGCAGAAGCGCGCACGCAAGTACGCGCAAGAGCTGTTCGACTCGATCCGCGATCCCGAGCTTCAGCACCTGTTCTTGCGTCGCCCCGCGGTTGCCAAGTTGTTCGGCAGCGAGCCACCGCCGTTGCCCGAGCTCAGCGAGGCATACGCCAAGGCCGAGCCTCCGCCGCTGCCCTCCGACTTCCCGCCGTCGAGCGAGCCGCCTCCGGCGGCGAGCGCGGAAGACGTTCAGTCGGACGAAGAGTTGGAGTAGCGTTCCCCCTTCGTGACCGAGAAGACCCAGCGGCGGCGGCTCGCCATCATCCTCTCGGGGGGCGGCGCCCGTGGCGCGTACGAAGTCGGCGTGCTCTGGTACCTGTTCGACGAGCTGACGCGCATGCGGGGCGCGCCGCCGCGCGTGGACGTGCTGTGCGGGACCAGCGTGGGCGCCATCAACTGCGCGTACCTGGCCGCGCACCTGGCCGACCCGGTGCTGGGCATGCGCCGGCTGGTGGACGTGTGGTCGAACATGCGGCTGGACGACGTCCTGGGCTTCGGCATCCGGCAAGCCATCAGCCTGCCGCGGGTGTTGCTCGGCGGCGGTGGTGGCGCCGGCATCTTCGACGTCTCACCCATGGCGCGCCTGGTGCAGCGCGAGGTGCCGTGGCGGGCGGTGACCCGCACGCTGAAGAGCGGGGTGCTCAAGGCGCTCAGCGTCTCGGCCACCGAGGTGTCCACCGGGCGCACCGTGATCTTCATGCAGACCGGGCCCAGCACCTCGCTGCCCACCCGGGCGCCGCCGCGCACGCTGATCCGTGCCGAGCGCATCGGGCCCCAGCACGCGCTGGCGTCTGCGGCCATTCCGCTGCTCTTCCCCCCGGTGCAGATCGGCAGCCAGCTGTATGTGGACGGCGGCGTGCGCCAGAACACCCCGGTGGCGCCGGCGATTCGCCTGGGGGCCACTCACGTGCTGGTGGTCGGCACCTCGCGCCTGGTGCGCGGCGTGGCGCACACCACCCCGGGGCCCATTGCTTCGCCCAGCGCCACCGTGCTGCTCGGCAAGATCATGAACGCGCTCTTGCTCGACCACCTGGACAACGACCTCGGGTTCGTCAACCTGCTGAACGACCTGATGCAGAGCGGTGAAGCAGCCTTCGGCGCCCCCTTCGTCGAGAAGCTGAACGAGAGCGCCTTGATGCGGGGCGGACACAGCTTCCGCCCCATCGAGATGCTGGTGGTGCGCCCCACCGAAGGCATCGGAACCCTGGCTGCGGAATATCTTCGGCACGGCAAGCTGCGCGCGGGGCCGGTGGTCACCAAGCAGGTGCTGAAGCTGCTCGACTCGGGCGGCATCGACGACGCCGATCTGGCCAGCTACTTGCTGTTCGATGGCGGGTTTGCCCGGCGGCTGATCGACCTTGGCCGCAGCGACGCGCATGCGCGTCGGGCGCAGGTCTTGGACTTCCTGGGTGCCGCCGAAGACGACGAGCCGATCGAAGGCGGTGGTGAGGGCGGCAGCTGGACCCTGCCCCCACCGGCGGTCGGCTGATCAGGTCGCGTCCGGGGCCAACCGAGTCGGACCGGAGAAGACCAACCGCCAAAAACGCCGAGAACGCCGAGAAGAGAGTCTCGGGTTTCAGAGGTGCGCCTTGGCGCACTTGGCGACTTGGCGGTTCGCGCTCCGTCGATGGCGCGTTCACCGGCGGACACCTGCTTCAGGTCAGCGCCAGCGCTGCTTCCAGCTCTGCCTCGGCCTTGCTCTCGCCCTTTTGCTTCGCGAGGGCAATGCCCGCCGTCAGCCAGCCCTTGGCCTCGTCCCCGCGCTGGGTGTCGATCAGCAGCTGACCGGCCATCAGATACATCGGCAAGTATCCAGGGTCGGCCTCGCGCAGCGCGCCGAAGGTGGCCAAGGCGTCGGCATGGCGCCCGGCCTTTCGGTACTCCATCGCGAGCGCATAACGCGCGAACGAGTCGGCGCCGCCGCCCGCCACCATCTTTTCCAGCATCTCCAGCCGCTTGTTCATGACCGGCAAGTCGTCGGGCGGTCAGTGCCGGGCGTCAAGGTTGCTTCACGGGGGCGGGCGGGCCATTTTACCGCGTCGTGACCGAGCTCGTCCCCGGCGCCCGCCTCGCTCACTTCGTGATCAGCCGTCGGCTGGGCGCCGGCGGCATGGGGGTGGTGTACGAGGCGCTGGACGAGACCTTGGGGCGCAGGGTGGCCGTGAAGGTGCTCACGCCCGAGCTGGTGGGCTCTGCCGAGCGGCGACAGCGGTTCTTGCGCGAGGCGCGCTCGGCGGCGGCCATGAGCCACCCGAACATCGCCACCGTGTACGAAATCGACGAGGCCGACGGCCAGGTCTTCATCGTGATGGAGCTGGTGCCCGGCGAGAGCTTGCGAGACGCAATGGCGCCTGGGCGCCTGCCGATCTCGCGGGCGCTCGACATTGCCCACGGCATGGCTGAAGCGGCCGAGCACGCCCACGCAGCGGGCGTGGTGCATCGCGATCTGAAACCCGAGAACGTGATGGTGCTCTCGGAAGACCGGGTCAAGGTCCTGGACTTCGGCATCGCAAAGCCCGACGACGACCTGGGCACCGCCAACACACTGCCCGCCAGCGCGCCCATCACCGAAGAGGGCCGAGTGATCGGCACCCCCGGGTACATGGCACCCGAGCAGGCGCGCGGCGCCGCGGTGGACGCCCGCACCGACGTCTTCGCCATCGGCATCGTGCTCTACGAGATGGTGACCGGCACACGGCCCTTCGTGGGGCGCTCGTCTCTCGACGTGATGGTCGCCACTTCGCGTGACGATCCGCCTCCGGTGTCGAGCCACAACCCGGGCGCGCCGCCGATCGTCGAAACCATCGTGCGGCGCTGCCTGGCCAAGGCCCCCGAGGCCCGCTATCAGAGCGCTGGGGAGCTGGCGCGGGCGCTGGCCGCGGCCTCTCGCGAGGTCAGCGCGCACGAGATGGCGACCACGCAGGCCATGCCGACGCCGTTTCCCTCGACGCTGCAGAGACCGGCGAGCCCGACGACCACCGCCGCCGCGGTGCTCCCCGCGCCGCCTGCCGCTCAGCCCTCGCGCAAGGGCGTGCTCTTGGCGCTGGTGGTGGCATTCGCCGTGGTCGGCTACGCCGGCTCGAAGGCGGTCCGCCAGAAGCGCGCCCGCGCCGCGGAGCGCGCGGTGGCGTCGGCGGTGCCCGCGGTCACGCCCAAGCTCGGGCTCGACACCCTCGATCGCTATGGCAGCGACGGCGTGCCACTGTCCCCCGGCGAGTGGGAGACCGCTGCGCTCGATTTCGAGCGGGGGCTGGCTGAGCCGGGTGCCCCGGTGCGGTGGGGCGCGGCGCGGCTGCTTTCGCTGGGCATGCGCGACCTGGCCCACGGCAAGCTCGAGGCCGCAGAGCAGTCGTTCATGGCGGCTGCCGCACGCGACGGCAGCTTCGCGCTGCCGCACGTGGCGCTCTCGTCATTGCGGGTGCGTCAGGGCAAGCCCGACGACGCCGTGCGCGAGGCACAGACCGCCCAGACCCTGGCTCCGGATCTGGTGGTGGCGATCGCCGCGGCGGGTCGGGCCCACGCGGCGGCGGGGCGCCACACCGATGCCATCGAGCAGTTTCGCCGTGCTCTGGCCAAGTCGCCCGCTCCGGCGATCCGCGCGCAGCTTGCGCTGGCGTATCACCACGCGGGCTTCGACGACGCCGCGCTGCGCGAGGCCAACGAGGCATTGAAGACCGAGCCGGACAACGTGATGGCGCACGTGGTGATCGCCGAGCGCGCGCTGGAATCGGGCGACGGCAAGCAGGCGCTCGAGCACACCGAGCGCGCGGTGGCGGTCGATCCGCGAAGCGGCTCGGCGTGGCTGGCTCACGGCGACGCGCTGCTGCTCTTGCGCCGCCACGACGAAGCCAAGAAGGCGCTGTCCGAGGCGGTGCGGCTGTGGAGCGAGACCCGGCAGGTGGGCGCGCCGGTGGCGCGGCTCGAGCTGGTGAAGTCCGCGCTCGACGCCGGCAAGCTGCCCGTGCCCCGAGGCGGGGCAAAGACCGGTCGCGCGCTGCCGGCGCCGGCCGGCGCACCGCGGTCGATGCCCGCCAAGTCGACCCAGCTCTGACTCGGCTTTCGCCCTTTCGGGCGAAAGCCGAGGCTACAGACTTCAGGCTGCAGGCTTCAGGAGGTCCAGTCGCGCGGGCGGCTTCGGTGGAGGCAGAAGATGGCGACCTGGCGGGCGTAAAGGTTGTTGCAA
>JAKLKA010000268.1 GCA_023150915.1 Polyangiaceae bacterium | reverse complement strand
TCACGCAGCAACGTGCCCGAGTACCTGGTGCGCGGCGGCGTCACGTATCGGATCCTGGCAGACCATCTGGGCACGCCGCGGGCCGTGGTCGACGTCGCCAGCGGTGCGGTCGCGTGGCGCGCGGACTTCGATGCGTGGGGGAACACGACGCTGATCGCGGGGGCGGCGGATTTCCTGCCGTTTGGGTTTGCGGGAGGGATGTTCGATCACGAAACCGGGCTGGTGAGGTTCGGGGCTCGCGACTATGACCCGGTGGTGGGGAGGTGGACGGCGAAGGATCCCGCTCTTTGGGAGTTCGGAAACAACGCATTCCTCTACGCAAGCGCTGACCCAGTGAACTTTGTTGATCTTACCGGCGAAGCCGCCGGAGCACTCCCACTGGCAGGGTTCGGTGGAGGGGCCGCGGCGGGTGGGGCACTGGCCGCTGGCGGGGCCCTGGTCTTGATGGTTGCGGCGGGCGCGAGCGCCGCAGATCTGGTTCTGAAGTGCCAGGAAGCGTTCGAACTGTGCGAGGCACACGAGAAGTCGAAAGCCAAGCAGTGCGGTCCGTACACCAGCAACAACAAGCCCCCTGTGCCCTGCCTTCTGTGTTTGGGCGAGTGCCTCGCCAACACACAGATCGCCCTCGGCCTGAATGTAGTTACTGGCGGCGGGATTGATCCGTGGCCGAAGCACTGCAAAGATGACTGACAAGCGCGACAAGGAGCCCCCCGACATCGTTGCTTGGCGCAGGCATCGGCGGGAATTCTCCAGGCTCGGAAACGTCGAGTCGAGACAAGCGGCCATGGAGGCCCTGGACGCCGCAATGGCCCGCTGGTTTGGCCTGTCGTACGCGGACCCAAGTGACGCGCACGCGCTCGCGCTTGCTCGGACGTTGCGGGCGATTCGCATCGCGTCGGACCTAGACCAGTCATGGCTCCGAGCCATCGGAGACAAGTCGAGGGATTTCCTTCTGGGTCGAGCCGCTGCGAGCGGCGATGCAGGGGGCGTGGGGCACCTCGCCCCGTCCGATCTCAGACTGCCGCCCGACGTGGAAATCGCTCAATTGGCACAGCTGGTTCATGCCTCTCTGGGTGAGGGATGCACAGGGGAGGCCATCACCGAGAAGCTTCTCATAGCGCTCGCGCTGCCGATATCAGGAATTGGTGGCGCTCTCGCTGAGCGAGGAGTGGATGCGCTGGATCCAGAGGTCGAAGTCAGAGCAAAGCGCGCCGTGGTTGCCGCATTTGCTGCGCAGTCGAGCACAGATGATCGGAGCACGCGTGCGGCGGACCTGGTTGGGGCACTTCTGGACGCGCTGGCTCCTTCCGGGTGGAAGTTGCCGGTGCAACGTCCGTGTTGAGTCGCGCCGAAGCGCACGAGCGGTGTCGATCTCCAGGCACCATTCCACCGGAGAACTTCGCGCGCGCGAAGCGCGCGCCTGCCCGCTCGACCGCCACCTCCGGCTGCCGAAACACGAGCTCCGCATCCAGCCGGAAAGCGCTTGTACGCCGCCCCGGCGTTACGTCCGGGCCTCGCCCCTTGGGGCGCAGGAGCCGTGCCGGGCGCATGCCACTGGTCGCGCATCAGCCCCGGGCGGCAGCCGGGGGCGTGGCGATCGCGGAGACCGGAGTAATCCTGGGCGGAGCTGCTCTCGCAGTGGTCGGACTGTGGACGTATTGGGACTGGAAGACCGAGAGCTGCTGGGACCGCTTCAACCACTGCATGAGTAAGGCGTACAAGGGGCAGCCCGCCGCAGAGTCACCAGGCGTTTGCGGGATGGAGACGAACTTCACCATCGACACGGAGAGCAGTTCCTACGAGCCAGAAAAGGCCTTCAAGTGCAAGCTGTGCCTGCTGGCCTGCTTGCAAAGTGTGGTTCCCACATGGCCCTGCGCCGACTAGCGCCGCCAGATCCGGCGACGCTCGACTGGGTCGTCCAGCGCGCCGCGAGGACTCGGCGGCGGGCTTCTGCGCTGTTTGTTCTATTCCTGACAGCACTAGTCGCGTGGAGTGCGACCTGGGCTGGCACTTGGCCTGCCATGGCTGTTGCCGGCTCGCTGATGATAGCCACGCCGCTCCGCTGCGTCGTTTCCATTCTTCACCTGCCAAGGGCTACTACGCACCTTGTCGCGCTCGGACTGGGCGCCATGGTGTCCGTGGCAATGGGCGTTTCGGCCGCGTCGATCGCGATCGGCGTTTTTGTGTTCGGAGCAGCTTCTAGCGGCCATGCGCAGTGCCAAGCCCTCCGGTGGGTCAGGAGCTTCCGAGGGCTCGGTGCCTGACAAGTGCCATCCCCGTGACCCGCTGCCTGGCCCGACCTCAGCCCCCGGCCACCCGCCTCCACCCGCTCGACCGCCACCGCCGGCTCCCGAAGCACGAGCTCCGCCTCCAGCCGCAGCACGCGCCACCCGAGGCGCGCCAGCTTGCGGTCGCGCCGAGCATCGGCCGCTTGTCGGCCGATGTGGCTCCGCCCATCGACTTCGACGCCGAGCTTCACGCTGGGGATGGCGAGGTCGACGATGTGCTCGCCAACGACATACTGCCGGCGCACGACGACGCCGAGCCGGCCAGCGCGCACGAGCTCGAACAGCGCTGCCTCGCTTTCGGTCGGCGCGGAGCGCATGGCGTGAGCGCGCGTATGAAGGACCTGCTGGCGTTTGGTGCTTCGATGTATGGCTTCCTCCGCCCCGGCCTTGCGCTCGGCACGGCTCCTGCGCCCCGCAGGGCGTGGTCCGGACGCTGCGCCGGGAAGGACTGCGCGGCATCGAAGCGTCCACGCGTGCGCTCGCGTCAGCCCGCGCACGCGCCTTCGGTCTCGGATCGACGCGCCCCCTCCACCCGCGCAAGCGTCGGTGGCGGCTGTTGCAGTGTGGACTTCACGCGACCACACTCCCCGTGTGCACCTCGATCTG